>DAHUYA010000199.1 GCA_027315445.1 Acidimicrobiaceae bacterium
CCCGACGACCCACAGCTGGTCGACCGGGTCCTCGAACGGGCGGCCACCAGTGCGGGCCCGGTGCTCGTCCTCCCACCCGAACGGGAGGCCGGAACTCCGCCCGGGGAGACCCGAACCCTCGGGCGGGTGCTCGCCCCCTTCGACAGCGACGAGGTGACCACCGCGCTGCGCCCAGCCCTGGCCCGGTTACAGGCGTCCGGCGTCGAGGTGGCGCAGTTGCTCGTGGCGACTCCCGAGACGCTGCCGCCGATGTGGGAGGGCCCGGGTCACCACGCCCGGGCCTGGCATGCCGAGCTGCGCCGACGCCACCAGGTGGGCGAGGCCAGCGTGGAGGTGGCGGTCGGCGTACCGGCCGCCCTGGTGCTTGCCCGGTCCGGCGACGCCGACCTGGTCGTCCTGTGCTGGTCTCGACGGGTGCGCGCCGGTGGCGCCCGGACGCTGCGGGGCGTTCTCGGGGCGATCGACGTCCCACTCCTCCTCGTACCGGTCAACTGAGCGGCGGGGCAGCGCGCCGGCGCTCGGGACCTTCGGCACTTGCAGGCCCGGCGGCGACCCTGGAGCATGAGGCGATGGAGGCCCTGCGGATCGCCGTGATCGCGCCGGTCTGGCTCCCCGTCCCACCACCGGGCTACGGCGGGATCGAACGGGTGGTGTCCCTCCTCGTCGAGGAGCTGGTCGCCCGGGGCCATGACGTCACCCTGTTCGCCGCCGGCGGCTCGCGCAGCAGCGCCAGGGTGGTGAGCGTCCTCGAGGCGCCACCGGTCATCGGGGACCCCGACGCCATGGCCGATGAGCTGTTCCACACCCTGAGCGCCTACCTGCACGCCGACGAGTTCGACGTCATCCACGACCACTCGGGGATCGGGCCCGCCCTCGGGGCCATGCTCGGCGATCGGCCGCCGGTCGTCCACACCCTGCACGGGCCGTGGACGCCCCTCGGTCGCCGGTTCGCCGGCCTGGTCCACGACCGCGTCCACCTGGTCGCCATCAGCCGCGCCCAGGTGCAGGCCAACGGCGCCGTCCGCTACGCCGGGGTCGTCCACAACGGGGTCGACCTCGCGCAGTACCCGTTCTGCCCCGACAAGGACGACTACCTGGCCTACGTCGGCCGGGCCAGCCCCGAAAAGGGGACCCACCTGGCCGTCGAAGTCGCCCGGGCGGTCGACATGCCCCTCAAGATGGCGGTGAAGCGGATGGAGGAGGCCGAGTGGGAGTACTGGGAGAAGATGGTCGTCCCGGTGCTGCGCGGTGACGAGGAGATCCACGAGCAGCCCCCGCACGCGCTGAAGTGGGACATCCTGGCCCACGCCACCGCCACCCTCTTCCCCATCGACTGGCCCGAGCCCTTCGGCCTGGTGATGGCCGAGTCGATGGCCTGCGGGACGCCGGTCATCGCCCGACCGATGGGCTCGGTGCCCGAGGTGGTGGTCGACGGGACGACCGGGTTCTGGTGCGACACCGTCGACGACATGGCGGCGGCGGCGCGACGGGCGCCCACGCTCGACCCCCTGGCGTGCCGCCGGTGGGTCGAGGAGCGCTTCTCGGTCACCGCGATGGTCAGCGGCTACGAGCGCGTCTACCGCCGGCTCGCCGGCAGCGGGACCCGCCGGCCCTACGACGACGGCTTCGCCAGCTCGGCGGGCGGTGGGGCGAGCGGGGACCGGCCGTCCCCGGTGCACTCGTTGACGGCGTCGATCAGGAGCCGCAGCCTCGAGTAGTGCAGGCGGTCGAAGCGGAAGGCCAGCCTCGGGAGCTCGAGCAGGTCGTGGCTCGAGCGCTCGGGCGGGAACGGGTCGACCGGGCGGATCGACCCCGAGAGCACGATGTCGGCGAACCGGCGGTTGAGCTCCGCCAGCTCGGCCTTGCCCGGCAGGACCTGCAGCCGCAGGACCAGCAGGTCACCGACCCACCGGCACGAGTGGTAGTTGCGGTAGAAGCCGAGGATCTCGGCCGCCGCCTCGGCGACCGAGTTCGCCACCCGGTAGAGGGCACAGTCCTCGGGGGAGACCCAGCCCGGGGCGATCGCCTCCTCCTGCACGAACCTCTGCCACCCGTGCCAGTAGGTGCCCCCCGGCGTCTCCACCAGCACCACCGGCGCCGGCTCGGCCTTGCCCGTCTGCAGGAGGGTGAGGAGCTCGTAGCACTCGTCCTGGGTGCCGAAGCCGCCGGGCAGCACGGCGTAGCCGTGGGACTCCTTCAGGAGCATCAGCTTGCGGGTGAAGAAGTACCGCATCTCGACCAGCTTCGGGTCCTGGGCGATGAACGGGTTGGCGCCCTGCTCGTGGGGGAGCCGGATGTTGACCCCGAACGAGCGGTCACGCCCCGCCCCCTCGGTGCCGGCCGCCATGATGCCCGGTCCGGCGCCGGTCACCACCATCCAGCCGGCGTCCGCCAGGTGGGTCGCCAGGTCTCGCGCCAGCACGTAGACCGGGTCTGCGGGCTGGGTGCGGGCCGAACCGAACATGGTCATCTTGCGGACCGTGCGGTAGGGCCGGAACACCCGGAAGGCCTCGGTCATCTCGGCCAGGGCGGCGTCGGCGATCTTGAGGTCGCCCACCTCGGTCCCCTCGCGGGCGAGCTCCCAGACCACCGAGAGCATCGACCGCAACAGGTCGCGCTGGGCGCCCGAGAGCGGGCGATTGCCGGCGAGGGCACCGAAGGCCGCCTCGATCGTGTCGGGGTCCGGGCGCTCGGCCGGCACCACCACGTCGGGGATCGGGGGCAGCGAGCCGCCCCCTCCGACGCCGGCCGACCCGTCGGGGTCGGAGGGCGTCGTCTGCCCGGGCCGGGGGTCCGCCGGCCAGCTTCGGGCCGCCCGTCCAGGCGAGCGGCGGCTCACGGGGACGCCGCGGGCGCCGTCCGCTGGTAGAGGGTGGTGCGCTGGGTCAGCGGGCGGGCGAGCGGGTCGACCAGGGCCGCCAGTTCCTCCACCCCCATCCGCTGGCCGTGGTTCGCCCCCGCCGCCCGCGAGATGTTCTCGTCCATCAGGGTCCCGCCCAAGTCGTTGGCCCCGGCCCGCAGGCACTGGCGGGCCCCGGCGGCCCCCATCTTGACCCAGCTGACCTGGATGTTGTCGATGGCTCGGTGGTAGGCGATGCGCCCGACGGCGTGCATCAGCACCGCTTCGCGGAAGGTGGGGCCGCGCCGGGAGCGGCGCTGCAGGTAGATCGGCGACGCCATGTGCACGAACGGCAGCGGCACGAATTCCGTGAAACCACCGGTCTCGCGTTGGAGGGCCCGGGTGCGGAGGAGGTGCCGGGCCCAGGACACGGGCTGCTCCACCGCCCCGAACATGATGGTCACGTTCGAGCGGAGGCCGACCCGGTGGGCGGTCCGGTGTGCCTCGAGCCACTGGTCCGTGTCGATCTTGTCGGGGCACAGCACCGCCCGGATCTCGTCGTCGAGGATCTCGGCCGCCGTGCCCGGGAGGGTCTTGAGGCCGGCCTCCTTCAGGCGCCGCAGGTAGCGCTCGAGCGGCTCACCCGAGCGCCGCGCCCCCTCGGTCACCTCGAGCGCGGTGAAGCCGTGGATGTGGATCCGAGGCGAGCCGGCGCGCACCGCCCGCAGCACCTCGAGGTAGTAGTCCCCGTCGAACTTGGGGTGGATGCCGCCCTGCAGGCAGACCTCGGTGGCGCCCGATTCGTCGGCCTCCGCCACCCGCCGGGTGATCTCCTCGAGGTCGAGCAGGTAGGGCGAGCCCCGGAGGTTGAGGGAGAGCGGGCCCTTCGAGAAGGCGCAGAAGCGGCACTTGAAGGTGCAGACGTTCGTGTAGTTGATGTTGCGGTTGGCGACGTAGGTGACCTCTTCGCCGCTGACGGCACGGCGGAGGTCGTCGGCCAGCTCGGCCACCGCCCGGACCTCGCGACCGCGGGCGGAGAAGAGGGTCACGACCTCCTCCTCGCCGACCTCCTGGCCGAGTGCCACCCCGTCGAGCACCTCGCGAACGGCTCCTGCGGGGGCCCGCCGGGCCGGGCGTGCCCCGGCCGGCGACGCCATCAGGTCGGGGGGCGCCGCCGTGCCGCCCGAGCACCAGTCGTGGTCCCGGGCCAGGCCCTCCGCGTCGGAGGCGTCGAGGACCGGGAAGTGCAGGGCCGGATCGAGCCAGCGGGCCGGGGAGAGGGCCCGCTCCGGGTAGACGGTGAGCCGCGGGGCCAGGGTGTGCCCGGCGGCCTCGGTGGCCCGCCGCAGGACGTCGAGGGTCGGCCAGGCCCGCTCGGGGTTGACGTGGTCGGCGGTGACCGGCGAGACCCCGCCCCAGTCGTCGATCCCGGCGCCGAGCAGCGGCGCCAGGTCGTCGGAGAGGTTGGGGGGCGCCTGCACGTGGACGTCGGGCGGGAGCACCAACCGGGCGGCGGCGATCGACCACAGGAGCTCCTCGGGCGGGCACGGGGGGTGGGCGGCCATGGCCGTGCCCGGCTTGGGCAGGAAGTTCTGGACGATGACCTCCTGCACGTGCCCGTGGCGACGGTGCGACCGGGCGATGGCCGCCAGGGCGCGCAGGCGGTCCCGCCGGTCCTCGCCGATGCCCACCAGGATCCCCGTGGTGAAGGGGATCTCCAGCCGGCCGGCGGCCTCGAGGGTGGCCAGCCGCCGCGAGGGCAGCTTGTCGGGGGCCCGGCGGTGGGCGGGCAACTCGTCCACCAGGGTCTCGAGCATCATGCCCTGGCTGGCGCTGACCGGTCGGAGGACGGCCAGCTCCTCCTCGTCGAGCGCCCCGGCGTTGGCATGGGGCAGCAGGCCCGTCTCCTCGAGCACCGCCCGGCAGGCGGCGGCCAGGTAGTCGACGGTCGAGCGGTGACCGTGTGCCTCCAGCCAACGCCGGGCGGTCGGGTAGCGCAGCTCGGGCCGCTCCCCCAGCGTGAAGAGGGCCTCGTGGCACCCGGCCCGGCGACCGGCCCGGGCGATCGCCAGCACCTCCTCGAGGGAGAGGTAGGGGGAGGCGAGGTGGGCCGGCGGCTTGGCGAAGGTGCAGTACCCGCAGCGGTCCCGGCAGAGCATGGTGAGGGGGATGAAGACCTTGGGGGAGAAGGTCACCCGGTTGCCGTGGGCCCGGTCGCGGACGGCCGCCGCCGCGGCCGCCAGCTCGTCGAGCGGAGCGTCGAGGAGGTCCTGGTCGGACGCCCCGGCCCGGACGGGAGGACCGCTCGCCAAGGTCGTCACGGGCCGACCGCTCCCTGGCCGGCCGGCCGGCCCGCCGGCCTGCCCCGCCCGGGGTCCGGCCCCGGCCGCACTTCGAGTCCCATGGCCGCCGGGTCTACCACCCAACGGACCGTCTTCGCCCGGACCCTGGCTGCCGGGAGGTCCTCCCCGTCGAGCAGCCTTCGCACGGCATCCCGCTTGGTCTGGCCGGCCACCGTGAAGACCGCCAGCCGGGCCTGGTCGATGGCGGGCAGGGTGAGGGTGAGGCGCCCGTGGGGGTTGCGCTCGCCCGGGTCGGCGTTCGCCATGACCAACCGGTCACCGGGGTCCTCGAGGGCGGGGGAGCCGGCGAACAGCGAAGCGGTGTGGCCGTCGGGCCCCATCCCCAGATGGATGAGGTCGATGCCCTCGCCGGCCAGCAGCCCGGCGATGACCGCGTGGTAGGCGGCGGCGCAGGCGTCGGGGCCGCCCCCGGTCGGCATCGGGTGGAACGAGCCGGCTCCCCCCACCGGCTCGAGCAGGCTCTCGCGCACCAGCCGCTGGTTGGCGTCGGGATCGTCGGGGGCCACCAGCCGCTCGTCCCCCATGTAGACGTCCACGGCACGCCAGTCGACGGCTCCGGCCGGGAGGGCGGCAGTCCGCTCGTAGCAGGCTCGGGCAGTCGGGCCGCCCGAGAGCACCACGGTGAAGCGGCGGCCGACCCGGACGGCGAAGGCTTCGGCGACCACCTGAGCGAAGGCGGCCGGGACGTCGGTGACCGGCGCCAGCCCCTCGGTGCCGGGCGGGCCGGCCGTCACGGCTCGGGGACCCACCACGAGTCCCCGGACCGCTCGAGCAGGAGGTCGGCGATGTGCGGCCCCCAGGTACCCGCCGGGTAGAAGTGCAGGCCGCCCCCGGGCTCCGACCACGCCTGCAGGTAGGGGTCGACGATGCGCCAGGCCTGCTGCACCTCGTCGGAGCGGATGAACAGGGTGGCGTCGCCCACCATGGCGTCGTGGAGCAGCCGCGGGTAGCCGCCGGACTCCTCGCGGCCGGGGAAGACCTGGTTGTAGCCGAACTGCATGGCGACCGACTCGAGCTCGAAGGTCTCGCCGGGCACCTTGGCCCCGAAGTGCAGGCTGATGCCCTCGTCCGGTTGGATGCGCAGCACGAGGACGTTCGGCCGGAGGCGCCGGGCCAAGGTGCCCTCGAAGGCGAGGAACGGCACCCGGTGGAACTGCAGCACCACCTCGGTCACCCGGCCGGGCAGGCGCTTGCCGGTGCGCACGTAGACCGGCACCCCGGCCCACCGCCAGTTCTCGACGGAGAGCCGGAGCGCCACATAGGTCTCGGTGGCGCTCTCGGGGGCCACCCCGTCCTCCTCGCGGTAGCCGGGCACCGGCGCCCGGTCGACCACGCCGGCCGTGTACTGCCCTCGGACCGCACGGTCCACCGCCTCGTCGGGGGTCGGGATGGCGATGCTGCGCAGGAGCTTCACCTTCTCGTCCCGGATGTGGTGGGCGTCCATGCCGGTGGGGGCCTCCATCAGCGTCAGGGCCAGCACCTGCATCACGTGGTTCTGCACGATGTCGCGCAGGGCACCGGCCCGCTCGTAGAAGCCGCCCCGGTGCTCGACCCCGATGCTCTCGGCCACCGTGATCTGGACCTGCTCGATGTATCGACGGTTCCAGATCGGCTCGAAGACGGCGTTGGCGAAGCGCAGCGCGAGGACGTTCTGCACCGTCTCCTTCCCCATGTAGTGGTCGATCCGGTAGATCTGGTCCTCGTCGAAGGCGGCGTGGATGGTGCGGTCGAGCGCCACCGCCGACTCGAGGTCGTGGCCGAAGGGCTTCTCGATCACCAACCGGGCGAAGTCGCCACCCGTCCCGGGCACGTTGCAGCTCTCCTTGGCCAGGGCCTCGACCACCATGGCGAAGACGTCGGGGATGGTGGCCAGGTAGTAGATGCGGTTCCCCTTCGTCCCGTGGTGCTCGTCCGCCTCGGCCAGCAGCTCCCGCAGCCGGTCGAAGGTCTCCGTGGCGGCGTACTCGCCGGCCACGTAGCGGAAGCGCGACACCAACTTCGCCCAGCGACGGGAAGCACCGGGCGCTTCCTTCAGGGCCACCTGCCGGAACTCCTCGTCGCTCCACTCGGTCCGGGCGACCCCGATGACGGTGAAGCCCTCGTGGAGCCGGCCGCGTTCGGCCAGGTTGGCCAGCGCGGGCAGGATCTTGCGGGAGGTGAGGTCGCCCGAGGCGCCGAAGATGACGAGGGCGAGCGGCGGGGTCTCGGCGCCTTCGACCACCCCGGCCCCGGCGCCGTCGCCGGCGGCTGTGGTCATGCCCCCTCGTCCCGGGGGGTCGCGGTCGCCATGCCCTCCTTCCCGTCGGCGAGGACGACTGCGTGGCCCCCGAACTGGTTGCGCATGGCGGCGAGCAGCTTGGCCGCGTAGGAGTCCCGGTCCCGGGAGGCGAAGCGGGTGTACACCGCGGTGGAGATGACCGGTGCCGGCACCGCCCGGTCGAGGGCCTCGTGGGCCGTCCAGCGGCCCTCCCCGGAGTCCACCACGACCGGTGCGATCTGGTCGAGCCCGGCGCCGGCCCGGGTGGCCCGCTCGATGAGCTCGAGGAGCCAGCTGCGAACCACCGAGCCGTAGCGCCAGATCGAGGCGATCTCGTGCAGGTCGAGGGAGAACTCCTCGGCCGCCCGCATGATCTCGAAGCCCTCCGCGTAGGCCTGCATCAGGCCGTACTCGATGCCGTTGTGGACCATCTTCACGAAGTGACCGGCGCCCACCGGGCCCACGTGGGCGTAGCCACCCTCCGGCGCCAGGGAGAGGAGCGCCGGCTCCACCACGGCGACGGCCTCCTTCGTGCCCCCGACCATCAGGCAGTAGCCCTCGGTCCGTCCCACCACCCCGCCCGAGGTGCCGGCGTCGACGAAGCCGATGCCCTCGGACGCAAGCCGCTCGGCGGTCGGGACCGCCTCCTTGTAATTGGAGTTCCCGCCGTCGACGATGACGTCCCCCGGCGAGAAGTGCTCGGCCAGCTCGGCGATCGTCTCGTTGGTCGGGTCGCCGGCCGGCACCATCACCCAGGCGGCCCGCGGGGGCGAGAGCTTCCCGGCCAGCTCGGCCAGCGAGCTCGCCGTTTCGGCCCCCTTGCCGGCCGCCGCCTGTCGGGCCTCCTCGGAGAGGTCGTAGGCGACCACCTGGTGCCCGGACTCGAGCAGGCGCTCGGTCATGTTGGCGCCCATCTTCCCCAGCCCGATCATGCCGATCTTCATCGTGCTCTCGCCTCCCGGGGCGTCCGGCCCCTCCGTCCTACGCTGCCTGACCTCGAATGCCCCGGCCACCGCGCCCCCGAGCGCCCGCCCGGGCGCCGCCGTCCGGCCTAGCCGGCTCCCACCCCGGGGGAGCGGACCCCGAAGGACGCCGCCTTGTCGGTCAGCTTCTGGATGAGCTCGTCGAACGATTTGGCGAAGGAGTGCACCCCCTCGTCCTCGAGGGTGGCGGCCACGTCGGCAAAGTCGATCCCGGTGGCGGCCAGGCGCTCGAGCACCGACTCGGCCGTCGCCGGCCCGGCGTCCAGCGTCCGGGCCACGGTGCCGTGGTCGAGGAGGGCGTCGATGGTCTGGTCGGGCATGGTGTTGACCGTGTCCGGCCCGATCAGGGTGTCCACGTAGAGCAGGTCCGGGTAGGACGGGTTCTTGGTGGACGTCGACGCCCAGAGGGGCCGCTGCAACCGGGCGCCCCGGGCGGCCAGCGCCTCCCAGCGGGGACCGGCGAAGGTGCTCCGGAAGATCCGGTAGGCCGCCTGCGCCTGGGCCACCGCGGCCCTTCCTCTCTGCTCGAGGATGTCCTTGTCGCCGGCGGGCCCGCCGGCGAGCTCCTCGAGCCGGCGGTCGACCTCGGTGTCCACCCGGCTCACGAAGAAGGACGCCACCGAGTGCACGCCGGAGAGGTCCTCCGTGCCCGACGCGGCCAACGCCTCGAGGCCCGACAGGTAGGCCTCGATCACCTCGGCGTAACGCTCGAGCCCGAAGATCAGGGTGACGTTGATGCTGTGGCCCTCGCCGACCAGGCGCCGTACCGCCGCCACCCCCTCACGGGTGGCCGGGACCTTCACGAGAAGGTTGGGCCTGTGGATCCGCCGGTGGAGGGCCCGGGCCGAGGCGACCGTGGCCTCCTCGTCATGGGCCAGCGAGGGGGCGACCTCGAGGGAGACGAACCCGTCGCCGCCGCCGCTGTCGCGATGGAGGGGGGCCAGCAGCCCGAGCGCGTCCTCGATGTCCTTGACCACGAGTTCCCAGTAGGCGTCCTCGATGCCGGATCCCGGCAACAGGGAGCGGAACTGCTCGTCGTAGGAGTCCTCGCTCTCGATGGCCTTGGCGAAGATGGTCGGGTTCGAGGTGATCCCCCGGACCCCGAGGTCGAGCAGCTCGGCCAGGCGGCCGCCCTGCAGCCAGTCGCGCCGCAGGTTGTCGAGCCAGGGGCTCTGCCCCTGCTGCTCGTACATCTGGTGCAGCGTGGTCATCGGCGACCTCCTTGCGGTCACGGGCATCAGGTCCCCGCCGTGACGACGGGGAACGGGGGCGTGGACCGGCCGGTGCCCTTCAAGCCGGGCCCGCCGACAGCAAGGCGGTCGCCCGCTCGGCCACGTGCCGGGGGTCGAAGCCGAACTCCTCGAGGCAGACCGGCCCGGGCGCCGAGGCGCCGAAGGAGTCGATCGCCACCGAGGCGTCCGCGTAGCGGTCCCAACCGAAGGATGCGCCCGCCTCCACCGACAGCGTGGGGACGTCCGGGGGCAGCACCTGGCGGCGGTAGGCCTCGTCCTCGGCCTCGAACCACTCCCAGCAGGGGAGGGACACCACCCTGGCCCGCACCCCGCGCCCGGCGAGCATGGCCGCGGCCTCGACGCACACATGTACCTCCCCACCGGTGCCGACCAGCACCACCTGGGGCGCCCCGCCCTCCGGCTCGACCACCACGTAGCCCCCGCGGGCGACGCCCTCCGGCCCCTTGTCGAGGATCTCGGACAGCACCGGCAGGCCCTGGCGGCTCAGCACCAACGCCGTCGGCCGGTCGGCGTCCACCGCCCGCCGCCACGCCTGGGCGCACTCGTTGGCGTCGGCCGGCCGGACCACCTGCAGGCCCGGCATGGCACGCAGCGAGGCCAGCTGCTCGACCGGCTGGTGGGTCGGCCCGTCCTGACCGAGGCCGATCGAGTCGTGGGTGAACGAGTAGATCACGTGGACCGCGGAGAGGGCGGACAGCCGCAGGGCCCCCCGCATGTAGTCCGAGAAGGTGAAGAAAGTGCCCCCGGTGGGCAGCACCCCCCCGTGGGCGGCCATCCCGTTCATCACCGCGGCCATGCCGTGCTCGCGTATGCCGTAGTAGAGCTGGCGCCCCTCGGGGTGCTCCGCCGACTGCCGGTCGGCGTCCTTCAGCTGCATCCCGGTGTTGCCGGTGAGGTCGGCCGCCCCGGCGATCAACCCCGGGATCACGTCTGCGGTCGCGATCAGGCAGGCGTTGACCGCCTTGCGGGTGGCGATCTCCTCACCCGGCTCGAAGGTGGGCAGCTTGGCCTCCCATCCCACCATCCCCCGGCCGGCCCAGGCGGCGTCCCAGGCGGCCCGGTCGCCGTCCCATGCGTCGAACCGCTCCTGCCAGGCGGCCCGCATGGCCCGGCCCCGGGGTATGCACCGGCGGTAGAGGTCGACCACCTCGCCGGGCACCCAGAAGGACTCGTCCGGCGGGAGGCCCAGCCGCTCCTTCGTGGCCCGGATCTCGTCGTCCCCGAACGGCTCCCCGTGCGCCTCCTTCGTGTCGGTCAGGTCCGGCGCGGGCCACCCGATGTGGCTCCGGAGGATGATCAGCGAGGGCTTGTCCTCGACGGCCACCGCCCGGCGCAGCGCATCCTCGAGCGCCTGGGTGTCGTTGGCAACCTCGCCGATGGGGTCCACGTGCCACCCGTAGGCCTCGAAGCGCCCCGCCACCCGGTCGCTGTAGGCCAGCTCGGTCGGGCCGTCGATGGTGATGTGGTTGTCGTCGTAGACGTAGACCAGCCGGCCCAGGCCCAGGTGGCCGGCCAGCGACGCCGCCTCGTGGGAGATGCCTTCCTCGAGGCAGCCGTCGCCGGCGAAGACGAAGGTGTGGTGGTCCACCACCTCCGGCCCGAACTTCGCCCGCAGGAATCGCTCGGCCACCCCCATCCCCACCCCGTTGGCGAACCCCTGGCCGAGGGGCCCGGTGGTGACCTCGACCCCGGCGGTGTGCCGGCGCTCGGGATGCCCCGGGGTCTTCGAGCCCCACTGCCGGAAGGCCTTCAGGTCGTCGAGGGTCAGGCCGTACCCGGTGAGGTGGAGGAGGCTGTAGAGGAGGATGGAGGCATGGCCGTTGGAGAGGACGAACCGGTCGCGGTCCGGCCAGTCCGGCGCGCTCGGGTCGTGCCGCAGCACCCGGGTCCACAGCACATGGGCCAGCGGGGCCAGGGCCATGGCGGTGCCCGAGTGGCCCGAGCTCGCCCGGCGGGGGGCGTCCATCGCCAGCCCCCGGATGACGTTGATGCCCAGCTGCTCGATCGGGGCGTCGGCGGGCTGCGGGGCGTCGGCGGGCACGACGTCACCCTACCCACTGGGGGGGCGTCGACAACAGGACCCGGCCGGGCGACACGGCAGGCCAGCAGGGGGAATGGCGTCGGCGGGTATCGTCGGCCGCCATGTGCCCGCGCCGCGTCACCATGGAGGTCCCCCCCAACAGCGACCTGACCCTCGGGATGCGTTGCCTCGACAAGTCGGAACCGGGCCGCACCGTGTGGCAGATGACGGCCGACGAGCGGTTCGCCAACCCGGCCGGCATCATGCAGGGGGGGTTCGTGGGGGCGTTCTGCGACTCGGCCATGTCGACCGCCGCCGTGACCTTCGTGCGGGGTCGCAAGGTGGTGGCGGCCAACGTCGAGATGAAGGTCAGCTTCCTGGCGGCCGTGCCCATCGGGACGGTGCTGACCGCCGAGGCCGTGGTGGTCTCCGGTGGGCGACGGGTGGCCTTCACCGAGGTGAGCGTGACCGGCGACGACGGCCGGCTGCTCGCCCGGGCGAGCTCGACCTACCTGTTCACCGAGCGGGAGTGAGCCCGGCCGGTCCCGCGGCCTGCGAAGGGCGGGCCGACACGGGGACCGGACCCGGGCCCCGGCGCCGGCTGCCGCATCATCGGCCCTGCTTGCAGGCCCGACCGGCGGCGGGGGAGGATGGCCGGGCGGGCACGCACCCCGGCCCGGGCCCCTCCGGGCACGGCCGAGGCCGAGCGGCGGGGCCGAGCGGCGGGGCAGAGAGGAGCGCACAGGCACGTGGGACTGTTCGACGCCAAGGGTGACGGGGGTGGCCCGAGGCGCCTCCGCCGGCAGGGCACCGACACCGTCCAGCTGGTCATCGACTACGTCAAGCAGGAGACCCTCGAGCCCCTGAAGGGGCTCGGACGCTTCGTCGTCTTCGGGGTGGTCGGCTCGGTGGCCCTCTGCGCCGGGCTCGTGCTCCTCCTCCTGGCCGGCCTGCGGGCGCTGCAGACCGAGACCGGCACCACCTTCGCCGGCAACCTCTCCTGGCTGCCCTACGTCATCGTGGCCGCCGGGGCGATCCTGCTCATCGGGGCCGCAGCCGCCCGGATCGCACGGGGACCGGCGCGGCGGCGGCGGCCGGAGCACGACGAGGGGAGGACGTGATGGCCACCCGCACCAACGGTCGCCGGATCACGCGCGACGACCTGCAGGAGGCCTTCTCCCGCCTGGCGGGCGAGGGCGAGTCCACCGCCAAGGCGGCGGTGCCGCAGGCCGCGGTGGTCGCCGGCGCCCTGGCGCTCGCCGTGGTGGCGCTGGCCTACCTGGCCGGTCGGCGGCGGGGTCGCCACCGCTCGGCGGTGGTCGAGATCCGGCGGGTCTGACCCGGTGGACCGGCTGTTGCGGCGGCTCAGCCGCATCGGGTTCCGCCACGGGATGGCGGGGGAGCACTGGGCGTGGTTCGTGCTCGCCGCGGCCGCCTTCCTACTGCGTCGTGCCCGCAGGGCCGGGGACGACCTGGTGCTCTCGAGACGCCTCGAGCCCGGCGAGCGCTACCTCGTCACCCTCTCGGCCGCCGGGCGCCGCTCTGCCCGGGCGGCGCCGCCCGGGCAGCCCGGCCACTAGGGCGGTGCCCGCCGGGGCGGGTCCCGGACCGCTCGCCGCCGGCGAGCGGGTGCTCCTGATCGACCCCAAGGGGCGTCGCTACCTGGTCACCCTGCACCGCGGCGCCTCCTTCCACACCCACGCGGGGATCGTGGCCCACGACGAGGTGATCGGGCACCCCGAGGGCAGCACGATCGCCGGGTCGACCGGCCGGGCGTTCCTGGTGCTGCGACCCACCCTGGCCGACGCGGTGCTGAAGATGCCCCGGGGCGCCCAGGTCATCTACCCCAAGGACCTGGGCGCCATCCTGCTGGCGGCCGACATCGCCCCCGGGCAACGGGTGCTCGAGGCGGGGGTCGGATCCGGGGCGCTCTCCATGACCCTGCTCCGGGTGGGCGCCCGGGTGATCGGCTACGAGCTGCGCGAGGACTTCGCCGCCCGGGCGCGGGCCAACGTGGAGGCTGTGCTCGGGCCGGGCGTCGACTACCGGGTGGAGCTGCGGGACGTCACCTCGGGGATCGACGAGCGGGACCTCGACCGGGTCGTTCTGGACCTGCCGGAGCCGTGGCGGGTGGTGCCCCACGCCTCGGCGGCGCTCCGGCCCGGGGGGATCCTGCTGGCCTACCTGCCCACGGTCAACCAGTTCGCCCAGCTCCGGGCGGAGCTCGACCGGGGGCCGTGGGGGCTGTGCGAGACGGTGGAGATCCTCCGCCGGACCTGGCACGTCGAAGCCCGCTCGGTACGGCCGGACCACCGGATGGTGGGGCACACCGGGTTCCTGACCACCGCCCGCCGGCTGGCCGACCCTCCGTCGGCGGGTGGGCCGGTCAGTCCCGCTCGATGAAGATGCACTCCCCGGGGCACTCCTCGGAGGCCTCCACCACCGCGTCCTCGAGGTCCTCGGGCACGAGCGCCATACCCGCCGAGCCGCCCGGATCGTTCCTGACGTCGTCGCCCTGCTTGACATAGGCGAGCCCGTCGTCGAGCAGGGTGAACACCGCCGGGGCGATCTCTTCGCAGAGGCCGTCTCCGGTGCAGAGATCCTGGTCGATCCAGACCTTCATCCGTCGTCTTCCTTCCTCCGGCAGCCGCCGGGCGGCCACCGTCACCCTTCCGACCCCGCCGGACCGTAACGGCGCCGCCGGGGACGGGTCAACCACCGACATGGGGGTGCTCGCCGGTTCCTTCAGGCTAGTGCGCCACCCGAACGCCCTGACGCACCTCCCAGGTCGGGGGGCCCGGGCCCTTTGCCGGCCCTGAACAGGAGGTCGGCAAGGGCGCGCGCGGGCCCATGTCGGCCGGTAGGGTGAGCCACAGACCCAGGCTCTGCGACGCCTTGCTGGAGGTGAGTCCGACGCCAGATCCGAGAGAGCAGGAATTCGGAAGGCTCGACACCGAGACCGAGGTGCTGCGGGCCAGGCTCTTCGACGCCGAGGAGGAGATCGCGACCCTCCGCCGGCGGCTCCAGGACAGCCCCGGCAGGGTGCAGTCGCTCGAGGAGCGGCTCCTCGAGTCCAAGGGGCAGCTCGCCCACGCCGTCTCGCAGAACGAGAAGCTGACCTTCACCCTGCAGCAGGCCAAGGAGCAGCTGGCCGCCCTGCGCGAGGAGGTCGAGAAGCTCACCCAACCGCCGGCCGCCTACGGCACCTACCTCGGCACCAACGAGGACGGGACGGTCGACGTGTTCTCGGGCGGTCGCAAGATGCGGGTCGCCCTGCACCCCGACATCGACCCCGGCGTCGTCCGCAAGGGCAACGAGGTGGTGCTCAACGAGTCGCTCAACGTAGTGCTGGTGCGTGAGGGCGAGATGTCCGGCGAGGTCGTGACGCTCAAGGAGATGCTCGAGGACCGCACGCGGGCCATCGTCTTCGCGCGGGCCGACGAGGAGCGGGTGGCCGAGCTGTCCGAGGGCATGCGGGGCGTCCACCTCCGGGCCGGCGACGCCGTCCTGATGGACTCGCGGAGCCAGCTGCTGATCGAGAAGCTGCCCCGGCCCGAGGTCGAGGAACTGGTGCTCGAGGAGGTGCCCGACATCTCCTACGACGACGTCGGCGGCCTCGACACCCAGATCGAGGCCATCACCGACGCGGTGGAGCTGCCGTACCTGCACCGCAAGCTCTTCAACTCCTACCGGCTGCCGGCCCCCAAGGGCATCCTGCTCTACGGCCCCCCCGGCTGCGGCAAGACGCTGATCGCCAAGGCCGTGGCCAACTCTTTGGCCAAGAAGGTCGCCGAGGCCACCGGCAACGCGAACGTCCGGAGCTACTTCCTCAACATCAAGGGCCCCGAGCTCCTCAACAAGTACGTGGGGGAGACCGAGCGCCAGATCCGGCTGGTGTTCGAGCGGGCCCGTGAGAAGGCGGAGGAGGGTGTGCCCGTCATCGTCTTCTTCGACGAGATGGACTCGCTCTTCAGGACCCGGGGCACCGGCATCAGCTCGGACATGGAGTCGACCATCGTCCCGCAGCTGCTCGCCGAGATCGACGGGGTGGAAGCCCTCCGGGACGTCATCGTCATCGGTGCGTCCAACCGCGAGGACCTGATCGACCCGGCCATCCTCCGCCCGGGGCGGCTCGACGTGAAGATAAAGGTGGAGCGGCCGGACGAGGCGGCGGCGGCCCAGATCTTCGCCCGGTACCTGACGCCCGACCTCCCGTTGGGCACCGAGGAGGTCGAGCGGCTGGGCGGCGGAGACCCGGCGAAAGCGACCCAGGCGATGATCGAGGCCACGGTGACGGAGATGTACCGGGCGGACGACGACAACCGCTTCCTCGAGGTGACCTACCAGAACGGGGACAAGGAGGTCCTCTTCTATCGCGACTTCGCCTCGGGTGCGATGATCGAGAACATGGTCCGGAGGGCGAAGAAGCTGGCGATCAAACGCGAGATCGCCGGCCAGCCGGGCGGGATCACGACCTCCGACCTCCTCGAGTCGATCCGGCAGGAGTACAAGGAGAACGAGGACCTTCCCAACACCACCAACCCCGACGACTGGGCCCGGATCTCCGGCAAGAAGGGCGAGCGCATCGTGTACGTGCGCACCCTGCTCAGCGACGACCGGGACGTGCGCGGGGGCCGCTCGATCGAGCGGGTGGGCACCGGCCAGTACCTCTGAGGCATCACATCCCAGGCCCGGCGCCGTCCTCGCACGGCGCCGGGCCGAGAGACGGGGCGGCAGCCCGGCGAGCAGGTAGGGTCCCGTTGTGGCCATTCCCAAGGTCTGCGGGATCGAGACCGAGTACGGCATCAGCACCCAGGGCGGTGACGGGAACCCGATCGCCGCCTCCTCGGTGCTGGTCAACGCCTACGCCACCGAGGTCGAGCGGCGGACCCGGTGGGACTTCGACGACGAGACGCCGGGGAACGACGCCCGCGGGTTCGCCCGAGAAGGGTCGATGCCCCCCATGGTCGAGACGCACCTCGCCAACACCGTCCTGACCAACGGCGCCCGCTACTACGTGGACCACGCTCATCCCGAGTACTCCACCCCCGAGTGCGCCGACCCGCTGCAGCTGGTGCTCCACGACAAGGCCGGCGAAGAGGTCCTGCGGCGCTCCATGGGCAGCGCCGTCACCCTGTTCCCCGAGAGCCCGCCCGCGGTGGTCTACAAGAACAACTCCGACGGCAAGGGCAACTCCTACGGCTGCCACGAGAACTATCTCATGGACCGGTCCGTGCCCTTCGCGAAGGTGGTCGCCGGGGTGGTGCCGCACTTCGTCACCCGGCAGATCTTCACCGGGGCGGGAAAGGTGGGAGTCGAGACGAGCGCCCTCGACCCCTCGCAGGTCCACTTCCAGGTCTCCCAACGAGCGGAGTTCTTCGAAGAGGTGGTCGGGCTCGAGACGACGCTCAAGCGACCGATCGTCAACACCCGCGACGAGCCGCACGCCGACCCGAGGCGGTTCCGCCGGCTCCACGTGATCGTCGGTGACGCCAACCTCTCCGAGGTCGCCACCCTGCTGAAGGTGGGCACCACCGCCGTCATCCTGGCCATGGTGGAGGACGACGCCATGCCGGCCCGGGAGCTCGCCCCGGCCGATCCGGTGCGGGCCATCCACCAGGTGTCGGCCGACCTCGACCTCCGCCACCCGATCGAGATGGTCGACGGCCGCACCGCCACCGCGGTGGAGGTGCAGTGGGAGCTCTTCGCGGCCGCCCGCCGCTACGCCAAGGACCAGGGCCTCGCCGTCCTGGGGGACCAGGCGATCGGCGAGGCGGTGCTGGACCGCTGGGAGCTCGTCCTCCACGGGCTCGAGACCGACCCCGAGAGCCTCGCCCGGCAGCTCGACTGGGTGGCCAAGCTCCAGCTGATGACGGCCTACCGGGACCGGCACGGCTGCGGCTGGGGCGACAACCGCCTGGCGGCGCTCGACCTGCAGTACCACGACCTCCGGCCCGAACGCTCGCTCTACGCCCGTCTGGGCATGGAACGCCTGGTCACGGACGAGGCGGTCGACCTGGCGGTCACCGAGCCGCCGGCGGACACCCGGGCCTGGTTCCGCGGAAAGTGTCTCGCACGCTGGCCCGAGGTGGTCGTGACCGCCAATTGGGACTCGCTGGTCTTCGACCTCGGTGCCGACCCCCTGCGGCGCGTCCCTATGATGGACCCCCTCAAGGGGACGGCCGAGCACACGGCGGCGCTGCTCGAGGCGAGCGGCAACCCCGCGGATCTTCTGGAAAGGTTGAGCTCGTGAGGGGACGGCGACATGGCAGAGCGTGAACTGAAGCGGAAGAGCGCACCCGCGCGGACCGAGGAGCGGGTGGTCGAGGACCCCCCGCAGGGCTCAGAGCGCGGTGAGAAGCTCAAGGCCGAGCTCGACGACCTGCTCGACGAGATCGACGAGGTGCTCGAGGACAACGCCGAGGAGTTCGTCCGCAATTACGTCCAGAAGGGCGGGCAGTGAGGACAGGTGGCGCTCCCGCTCTTCCCTCCCACTGACGACCCGGGGCCCGATTTCGTCTCCCTCCTGCGCCGCACCGGTCCGCCGCCCGTGGTCGGGCGGGCCGAGGGGGTGACCGACGTCCGCCATGCCACCACCGTGGCCGCCCTGCGCTTCCGTGACGGGATCGTCATGGCAGGGGACCGCCGGGCGACCGAGGGCCACGCCATCGCCCACCGCGCCATGGAGAAGGTGTTCCCGGCGGACCGCTACTCGGCCGTGGCGGTCGCCGGCGCCGCTGGCTTCGCGGTGGAGATGGTCCGGCTCTTCCAGGTGCAGCTCGAGCACTACGAGAAGGTCGAAGGGGTGAGCCTCAGCCTCGAGGGCAAGGCCAACCAGCTCGCCCAGATGGTGCGCCAGCACCTGCCGATGGCCATGCAGGGACTGGTGGTGGTCCCCCTCTTCGCCGGTTACGACCAGCGCCGGGGGACGGGGCGGATCTTCACCTACGACGTCACCGGCGGCCACTACGAGGAGGCCGACTTCCAGGCCACCGGCTCGGGGGGCCGGGACGCCCGTAGCACCATCAAGCTCGGCTACCGCGAGGGGATGCCCCGCGACGAGGCGGTGGAGCTCTCCGTCCGGGCGCTCTACGAGGCGGCGGACGAGGACGCTGCCACCGGCGGACCGGATCTGGTGCGCGGGATCTACCCGGTGGTGGCCGTGGTGACGGCCGACGGCTACGCCCAGCTCGCCGAGGAGGAGGTGGCGGCCAGGTTCGCCGCCATCATCGACCGGCTGCGCGAGGAGCGCGGCGTGACCGCCAGCACGGGGGGTGAGCCGGGATGACGATGCCGTTCTACGTCGCCCCCGAGCAGGTGATGAAGGACCGGGCGGGGTACGCCCAGAAGGGGATCGCCCGCGGCCGCTCCCTGGTGGCGACCATCTATCCCGACGGGGTGCTCATCGTCGCCGACAACCCGTCGCGCTCGCTGCACAAGATCAGCGAGATCTACGACCGCATCGCCTTCGCAGGAGTCGGCAAGTACAACGAGTACGACCAGCTGCGGGTGGCCGGGGTCCGCCACGCCGACACCAAGGGCTTCGCCTTCAGCCGCGAGGACGTCGACGCCCGCTCGCTGGCCAACCTCTACGCCCAGTTCCTGGGCAACGTGTTCACCCACGAGATGAAGCCTCTCGAGGTGGAGATCCTCGTGGCCGAGCTGGGGGCCGACGGCCGACCCGACCAGCTCTACCACGTCGCCTACGAGGGCACGATCACCGACGAGGACCGGTTCGCCGTGCTCGGCGGCGACGCCGAGACCATCGCCGAGCGGGTGGCCCGGGACTGGCAGCCCGACCGCGACCTCGCCACCGCCCTCGGTGACACCGTCCGCGCCCTGGCCGGTCCCGATCGGACGCTCGGCGCCGGAGACCTCGAGGTGGCGATCCTGAGCCGGCGCAACGGTCGGCGCGCCTTCCGGCGGATCGCCGACGAGGAGCTGGCGGACTTGCTCGGCCCGGCGCCCGCCGGCCCTGCCGCCGAGGCGCCGGCCGGCCCCACCGCCCCCGAGGAGGAGCCGCCGGATCCCGGCGCGAGGCCCGCGGCCGCCGAAGGGCCGCAAGAAGAGGACCCGGAGGGCTGAGCTCGGGCGCCCGGTGTCAGCGGTCCGGGGCCCGGCCGGCACTACGGTGGCGCGGATGGACCGCCGCATCTTCGGGCTCGAGAACGAGTACGGGGTCACCTTCACCCTGCGCGGGCAGCGGCGGCTCAGCCCCGACGAGGTGGCTCGGTACCTGTTCCGCCGGGTGGTCAGCTGGGGACGCTCGAGCAACGTCTTCCTCGAGAACGGCGCCCGCCTCTACCTCGACGTCGGGAGCCACCCCGAGTACGCCACCCCGGAGTGCGACCGGATCGCCGACCTCGTCACCCACGACCGGGCGGGGGAGTGGATCCTGTCCCAGCTGGTCACCGGGGCCCAGTCCCGGCTCCGCGAGGAAGGCATCCGGGGCGACGTCTACCTGTTCAAGAACAACACCGACTCGGCCGGCAACTCCTACGGCTGCCACGAGAACTACCTGACGGAGCGCAACGACGACTTCAACCGCTACACGGAGGTCCTGATCCCCTTCCTGGTGAGCCGCCAGGTCTACGCCGGTGCGGGGAAGGTCCTCCAGACCGCCCGGGGAGCGGTGTTCTGCATCAGCCAGCGGGCCGAGCACATCTGGGAGGGGGTCTCGTCGGCCACCACCCGCAGCCGCCCCATCATCAACACCCGCGACGAGCCCCACGCCGACGCAGAGCGGTTCCGGCGACTGCACGTGATCGTGGGCGACTCCAACATGAGCGAGTACGCCACCTTCCTGAAGGTGGGCACCACGAGCATCCTCCTGGCGATGCTCGAGGACTCGGGCACCGTGTTGCGGGACCTCACCCTCGAGAACCCGATCCGGGCCATCCGTGAGATCAGCCACGACGTCACCTGCCAGCGCCGGGTGCGGCTGGCCAACGGGCGCGAGATGAGCGCCCTCGACATACAGACCGAGTACCTCGAACGGGCGCTCAAGTTCCGGGACCGGCGGGGACTGCTCCCCGAGGAGGACCGGGCGCTCGACATGTGGGAGCACTGCCTCAAGGGCCTGCAGAGCGACCCGCTGTCGCTCTGGCGCGAATGCGACTGGGTCGCCAAGCACAGGCTGGTCGAGCAGGTGCGGCAGCGCCACGACGTCCCGCTGTCGCACCCCAAGGTCGCCATGGTCGACCTGATGTACCACGACGTCGACCGCTCCCGCGGGCTGTTCTACAAGCTGCAGCGCCGGGACCAGGTCGAGCGCACCTGCACCGACGCCGACATCGCCACCGCCATGACCCAGCCCCCCCAGACGACCCGGGCCCGCCTGCGGGGGGCGTTCGTCCGCCGTGCCAAGGAACGCCGGCGGGACTTCACGGTCGACTGGGTGCACCTCAAGCTCAACGACCAGGCACAGAGGACGGTGCTGCTGAAGGACCCCTTCAAGTCGCACGACGAGCGGGTCGAGCGCCTCATCGCCTCGCTGTGAACGCCGGTGCCGACCACTGCCTGCGGGACCCCGTCGGCTAGCCTCGCACGCCCGTGACCTTCCAAAGCATCGAGCCGCCCCTCGATCCCGGTCCCGGCGTGCCCGGTGGCGCACCGTCGGGCGCCGACGAACCCCCGGGCGCCGCCGCCCTCGACACCCGTGCCCCGGACGCCCAGGGACCGCCGGGGGAGGGGCCGCCCCCCGACGACGGGCAAGGTGGACAGGGGGGCGGTCGCCGGCGCTCCCGCCGCTGGATCGTCGAGTGGGCGCTGGTCCTCGTGGTGGCCCTCATCGTCGCCCTCTTGGCCCGGACCTACGTTGTCCAGACCTTCTACATCCCCTCCGGCTCGATGGAGCCCACGCTGAAGGTCGGCGACCGGATCATCGTCGACAAGCTCAGCTACCACCTCCACGCCGTCCACCGGGGCGACATCGTGGTGTTCCGCCGTCCACCGGCCGAGAACTGCGATCCGGGACAGCCGCAGATCGCGGACCTGGTCAAGAGGGTCGTCGGGCTGCCCGGGGAGACCATCTCGGCCAGGGGCGGCCAGGTCTACATCAACGGCCGGGTCCTGCCCGAGCCGTGGCTGCCCAAGGAGTACGCGTACACCGCGCCGTTCGGCCCGCTCAAGATCCCGGCCGGGGACTACTTCATGATGGGCGACCACCGGAACGACTCGTGCGACAGCCGGGACTGGGGCCCGCTGCCGCGCTCGTACATCGTCGGCCGGGTCGTGATGCGGATCTGGCCGCTGTCCCGGTTCAAGTTCTTCTGACCCGGGACCTCCCCCTGACCAGGGACCCGGCGCCGGCGCCGACTGGCGCCCCCGGCCGATCGGGGGCCCGGGGCGGCCCTCGGTAAGCTGAGCCCACATGCTGGACCTGGGCCCGACCAAGCTGCTGGTGATCTTCATCGTGGTCGTGGTCCTGCTCGGCCCCGACAAGCTCCCCCAGGTCGCCCGGCAGCTCGGGAACGGCTGGCGGCGACTCCGCCAGGTGCAGGAGCGGATGGAGACCGAGCTGCGCGCCACGATGCCCGACCTTCCCTCGACCCAGGAGATCGCCCGGTTCGCCCGGTCCCCGACGGCCCTCCTGTCGAAGCTCTCCGACCTGACGGCCGAGGAGCCGGTCCCCGACCCGGGCGCCCCGGGGGCGGAGCCCGACGGGGTGGGCCATGCCGACGGGGTAGGCCATGCCGACGGGTGGCCGGAGGACCCGGCCGCCGCCGCTTGGCACGTCGACGGGCTCTCGCCGGTGCCGCTGGGCTCGGCGGTGGAGCTGCCCGACGACCCGAGCATGAATTGACGCCCGCCCGATCGCTGCCCCGGTGGACAGGAAGCCCATGGCCGTACGCCTGACGGGACGCAAGAGCAGGCCGAGCCCCGACGCCATGACGCTGGCGGAGCACCTCGGCGAGCTCCGTCGGCGCCTGGTGGTCGCCCTGGCCGCCTTCGTGGCGGCGGCCGCCCTGGCGGCCATCTTCTACGACCACATGCTGAGCTTCCTGCAGCATCCGTATTGCCGCGTCAACCCCGGCCACTGCCAGTTCTACGTGACCCAGCCCCTCGACCCGCTCTCACTGCGGGTGAAGATGGCGGCCTTCGGCGGCCTCATCCTCTCCTCGCCGGTCGTGCTCTGGGAGGTCTGGCGCTTCATCACCCCCGGCTTGCGGCCCAGAGAGAAGCGCTACGCCGTCCCCTTCGTGATCGCCTCGGTGCTCCTGTTCGTCGGAGGATGCGCCACCGCGTACGCGGTCTTCCCCCATGCGTTGGCCTTCCTCCAGGCGGCGGGCGGCCCCAGCCTCCGGGAGATCCTCAACCCCAACAGCTACCTGACGCTGATACTGCTCATGATGGTGCTGTTCGGGCTCACCTTCGAGTTCCCCGTGCTGCTGGTCGCCCTCGAGCTGGCCCGGGTGGTCCGCCCCGCCACCCTGCTGCACCACTGGCGTTGGGCGGTGATCGTCATCACGGTGGTGGCGGGAGTCTTCACTCCCAGCTCCGACCCCTTCTCGATGCTCGCCCTGGCCGTCCCGCTGGTGGTCTTCTACTTCCTGTCGATCCTGATCGGAAAGCTGTTCGGTCGCTGATGAGCCCGGTGCCCGCCCGGCCGTCCCACCGGCCCGACGGCGCCGAGGAGCCCCACCGGGGCGACGGCCGCCGCCGGTACGTGGCCTCCCTCCCGTTCCCCCCGGATCCCTTCCAGCTCGACGCCATGGCCTCGGTGGACGAGGGGCGCTCCGTCCTGGTCTCGGCTCCCACCGGGGCCGGCAAGACCCTGGTCGCGGCCTACGCGGTCCACCGGGCGCTGGCCTCGGGGACCAAGGCCTTCTACACGACCCCCCTGAAGGCCCTCTCCAACCAGAAGTACGGCGAGCTGGTCGCCGCCCACGGAGCCGACCGGGTGGGGCTCCTCACCGGCGACACCTCGATCCGCCCCGAGGCGCCCGCGGTGGTCATGACCACCGAGGTCCTGCGGAACATGCTGCTCGCCGGCTCTCCTCTGTTGCGAGGCCTGCGCACGGTGGTGCTCGACGAGGTCCACTACCTGCAGGACCCTTACCGGGGGGGTGTGTGGGAGGAGGTCCTCGTCCTGTCCCCGCCCGAGGTGGGCTTCGTCTGCCTGTCGGCCACCGTGGCCAACGCCACCGAGCTCGGGGAGTGGCTGCGGTCGGTCCGGGGCCCGACCGACGTCGTCGTCGAGCGTCGGCGGCCGGTCACCCTGCGCCATCACTTCGCCGTGCACCGGCGGGACCGCGACACCACCGAGCTCGTCCCCCTGCTGCAGGACGGGCGGGCGGGGGAGGAGGGCCTCCGGCTCGACCAGGCCGTGCGCCGTGCGACGCAGGGACGCCAGCCCCCGGACTGGCGGGCCGGCCGCGGGGCGGGGCCCCGGCTCCCGTTCCGCGCCCCCCGCCGCAGCGAGCTCGTCGACCTGCTCGACGAGCAGGAGATGCTCCCGGCCATCATCTTCATCTTCAGCCGCGCCGGGTGTGACGACGCGGTGCGCCAGGCCATGCGCGACGGCCTGCGGTTGACCAGCCGGGCCGAACGCACCGCCATCCGGCAGGTGGCCGAGTCCCATGTCGAGAACCTGACGGACGACGACCTGGCGGTGCTCGGGTACCCCGAATGGCTCGAGGGCCTCGAGTCCGGACTCGCCGCCCACCACGCCGGACACGTCCCCGCCTTCCGCGATACGGTGGAGGACTGCTTCGCCCAGGGCCTGCTGCGGGTGGTCTTCGCCACCGAGACCCTCTCGCTGGG
>DAHUYA010000072.1 GCA_027315445.1 Acidimicrobiaceae bacterium
GGGACCAGCGGCAGGCTCAGTCCGGTCACCGATGTCTGCGCCAGCAGGTTGATGCCGCCCGGATGGAAGAGCGCGGTGGAGAAGAAGGGATTCTGCCCGTGCGCCAGCGCGGTGGCCGGCCACTGGAAGAACCAGAGGAACAGCGCGGGATCGCCGCAGCCGCACAGCGTGTGTGTCGTGACGCCCTCGGTCCAGGCGTGCACCCACAGAGCGAAACCCACGGTCAGATAGAGCAGGCCGACGACGACGAAGGTCATCCACCGGCGCCACCAGTTCCCGCGCGTCCGGACGGACGCGTGCTCAGCCAGGGTCGAGCGTGCCGGCCGGGGCGGCGTCGCGCCGTGGCAGCACGGGAGCGTCCCGCCCGGTCGAGCCTGCCTCGTGGTACTCCTCCTCGACGTTGACCGTCCAGACGTCGTGGTCGGCGCCGAAGATGTTCTCGACGGTCAGCATGGCCGTGTACATGGAGTGGTCCTGATTGTTGTACTTGTGCATGCCGTTGCGCCCCACCGGGTGGAGGTTCGGGGCGTGGGCGTCGAGGAACCCGCAGATGGTCGCCACGTTGGCCTGGTACTCGAAGTCGTAGTACGGGTAGGCCTTGGGCACCCGTACCACGTACCCCGCCTCGACGTCGGCCGCCCGCACCAGCCCCAGGCGCTGGAGCTCGGCCGTCGCCAACGCCACGAGGTCCCCGTCGGGAGCCGACCACAGCTCGTCGCCCTCGAAGACGAAGTACTCGAGCCCCAGGCACGTGCGGCCGTCCTTGACCATGTAGGGCGACCAGGAGCCGAAGTTCTGGATCCGGCCCACCTGCACGTCGGTGGCGTGGATGTAGATCCAGTTGTCGGGGAACCCCGAAGCCTCGGGCACCACCAGGGCGACGGTCAGGAAGTCGCGGTAGTGCAGGTCGGCGCCCGCCCGGGCCACCTCGGGCGGCGGGGCGGGGTCGAGCGCCCGCACCAGCGACCGCATGGGCATCGAGGAGACGACGTGGGAGGCGGCGATCCGCTCGATCGTGCCGTCGGGCCGCCGCACGGTGACCGCCTCGACCCCGGAGGGTCCGACGTGGATGCGCTCGACCGCCGTCCGGAGCCGGACCTCACCACCCGCCTCCTCCACCAGGTCGCAGCAGCGCTCCCACATCATCCCGGGCCCGTACTTGGGGTACTGGAACTCCTCGATGAGGCTGGTGATCTCCTTCTGGTTGCGCTTCGGGGTGAGGGCGTTGAGCACCGCCTTGCCGAGGTCGAGGTTCTTGACCCGTTGGGCGGCCCAGTCGGCCGGCATCTCGCTCACCGGCACCCCCCACACCTTCTCGGTGTAGGTCTTGAAGAACGTCCGGTAGAGACGCCATCCGAAGCGGGCCACCAGCCAGCCCTCGTAGTTGGCCTGGTCCCTGGGGGGCGCCGCCCGGGCCCGCAGGTAGGAGAGCCCGCAGAGCACTGCTTCGACCGGCCCCAGGTTGACCAGGGCGTTCATGGCCTTCAGCGGGTAGTCGTAGTACTTGCCCTCGTAGAAGATCCGGCTCATGCGCGGTCGGAGGAGGAAGTCCTCGTCGGGGAGGATCTCGTGCCAGAGCGCCTCGACCTCGGGGACCTTGGTGAAGAAGCGATGGCCGCCGATGTCGAAGCGCCAGCCGTCACGCACCACGGTGCGGCTGATCCCTCCGACCACCTCGTCCGCCTCGAGCACCACCGGACGGCGGCCCGCCTTGACCAGCTGGTAGGCGGCCGTCAGCCCTGCCGGCCCGGCCCCGATCACCACCACCGGACCCTCCGGCGCGCCCGGTTCGCCGGGTGCCCCGACCGATCTCTCCGCTCCTGCCATCGCGCCCTCGGTCCCTCCTGATCGGCGGTGCGCCTCTTCCCGGCCCGGCCCGGCCGGCGGACCAGCGTCGCTCCGGCCGGTGAGCCGCCGAGCCACGCGGGGGAGAGCGGCCCGGCTCCCTGCTCCTCGCGGGCACGGCACTCCCGACCCGACGTGGGACGCGAATGGCCGCCGCGGATGATACGACCGCGATCAGGGGAGGTTAGCGGGCGCCGCTGGTGCGGTGGGAGTTGCGGCCCGCTCAGGGCACCGAGAGGCCCAGGAACGCGAGCGGGGCGTACCCGACCAGCCCGGCCGTCGCCAGGGTCAGCACCACCCGTTCGACCTGTGGGCGGACGAGCAGGCCGGCGCCGGCCAGCACCACCGGAAAGGCGCTCAGGGCGTAACGCTCGAAGGAGTCGAGATTGGTGCCGGTCAGGGCCACCAGCACGACTCCGGTGGCGAACAGGCCGTACTCGGAGGGCCACCGCAACCAGCAGACGACCAGCAGGGCCACCACCAGGGCGACCCAGGGGACGTGGAGCGCCGTCCCCAGGTGGTGGCGCGCCCCGGCGGCGTCGTGGATGAGCGTGGCGATGGGGTCGGAGAGACCCCCGTGGTGGCCGGCCTGAGTCTGCACCCGGACCGGGAGCCACGCGTCGCCGAAGGTCGCCCACGACCAGCACAGGAAGGCCCCCACGCCGGCCACCGGCGCCATGAGTGCGACGGCGGCCCGCCCACGTTCCCCCGGCCCCGCCACCGACCAGCGTCGCAGCAGGGTGACCGCGATGGGCAGGACGAGGACCGCACCGAGCGGCCGCGTCAGGGCGGCCCCGAAGGCGGCCAGGGCCGCCCACAACCATCGCGGCTGGCGGTCCGGGGAGCGCAGCGCAAGGAAGCACCCGATCGTCCCGACGGCCAGCAGCGCCTCGGCATACCCCATCACCAGGGTGAAGGCTGGGGGCGCGAGGGAGAAGAGCCACGCCGCCCGGACCGCCAGGGCCCTGTCGCCGGTCTCCCGGCGAACCAGGGCCACCAGCATCGCAGTGGCGACGAGCGCCGACCCGTTGGCGATGACCAGCAGGGCGGTCCCCTCGCTGACGCCCGGGAGCACCGCCAGGGCCCGACCGAACAGGGGGAAGAGCGGGAAGAACCGGACCGCCTGGTGCCCCAGCGGGACATAGCCGAAGGTGGCGATCGCCTTGTACCAGCCCGCGTCCCAGGCCAGCAGCCCCTGGTGGACGCGGGCGGCGGCGGTCCCGGTGGACGGATGCGTCCGGTCCACGACCAGATGGCCGAGGGCGAGAGCACCGAGCACGGCCGCGCGGGCGACGGCCCACTGCGGGAGCACCTCCACCAGTGCCCGCAAGGCCCGCAGCACGGAACCCGTGAGGCCCGGGGCGCCGGGCGCCGGGGAAATGCCCGGAATCCCGGGTGGGCCCGCCATCGGGTCGTCGATGACGGCGGACGGAACTGGCGCGTCGCTCCCCTCGAACGCCGGGACCCGGGGAGACGCCGGGGTCACCAGGGACGCGCCCTCCCCGGTGCCCGCTCGGTCCGCGGTTCCGGGCACGCCGAGCGCTCCGACGCCATCGCCGCTGGTCACGGCCGCCCCCCCCACCGCACCCTGGCACGACCGGCCGTGGCGCATCCGGCCGTGGCGCGGGGGGTCACGGGGCACTCCGCGGCGCGGGCGCGGTGATCGACGAGATGGCCGACGTGGCGGGGGCACGTGGCGGGGGCGGGGCGAACTGGGTCAGGCCCATCGGCTCGTAGTACTCGGCCGGGTTGGTGTTCACCCACTGGTGACCGCCCCAGCCCGGAGCCGACAGCAGGTCGCCGGCCAGCTGCTGGCACTTCTCGCCGAAGCCCTGGTAGCCGGGGGCCGACACCAGCCAGACGTCGTGGGCCGAGCCGGCCCGGCGCTCGAGCATCCGGGCGAACGCTGCCGGGTTGGAGGCCTCGGCCGTCTGCTTGTAGTCGACCCAGTCGACGTAGGCGGGCGAGGTCCCCCTCGGGTAGGTGATCTCGTCGAACCCCTTGGAGGCGGTCAGCCGGTAGACGGCCGGCCCGAGCTGGTCCGGGCACAGGGCGACGATGTCGCCCGGGTGCGCCCGGGCGGCCAGGACACTGGCGATCCTCGGCGCCTCGGTCCGCTCGGTCACCACGTTTTGCCCCGCGCCGACCAGCCCGGAAACGGCCAGCACGAGGACCACCACCGCCCGCACCCTCGGGTCGGCCAGCGTCAGGGACCCGAAGGCGATCACGATGAGCAGCGGGACGAAGACGACCGCCGCGTAGCGCGGGGAGAACGCGCTCCCCGAGACGATCCCGCCTCCGACGGCCGCCACCAGCGTGGCCACGACCACGAAGGTCAATCCCCTGGCCTTCGGTCGGGTCCGGATGTCGAGCTCGATGTGGCGGCGGTCGCGGGCGACGCCGAAGAGGCCCAGCCCGGCCAGGACGAAGTAGCCCAGGGCCAGCAGACGACCCTGGTTCGAGCCGACGGTCGACAGGCTGGCCTGGTTGTCCGTGAACCCGGTCACGGCGTTGATGACGGCGGAGAAGTTGGGCGGGGCGGCCCACGGGGTGCCGGTGTGGCGCGCCTGGAAGATGAAGATCGGGGCCCACGGCACGAATCCCACGAAGCCCACCAGCACCGCTCCGAGGGCCGCCAGCGCCCGGCGACGCTCGTCGCCCGGCCGCCGCCAGACAAGCCACAGGAGACGGAGGCCGAGTGCGCCCAGCAGGTAGAGCGCCCAGTACTGCGAGTAGAGCAGGGCGCAGCTGACCACGGCCAGGGCGAGCAGGTTGCCCGGCCGCGGCTGCTCGAGGACCCTCCCGAGCGCCAGCAGCCCGCACGCCGTCAGCAGCATCACGAGCGAGTACATGCGGGCCTCGGTGCCGTAGTAGACGGCGAAGGGCGCGCTCGCCCGGAGCACCAGCACGACCCAGGCGACCGTTCGCCCGGCGAACCGCCGGGCGGCCAGCCAGGCCAGCGGCAGCGTGGCGACCGAGATCACCCCGGAGAGCGAGCGGACTCCGAGGTCGGAGGTGCCGAACGCCTCCATCCAGAAGTGCAGGAGGGCGTAGTAGAGCGGCGGGGCACCGTCGCGCTTCAGATAGCTCGGCAGGTCGTGCAGCGGCAGGCGGGCGATGTCGACGGTCAGGGCCTCGTCGAGCCACATCGCCGATCGGGTCCAGAAGCGGAGCAGCAGCCCCGCCAGCAGCACCACCACGACGACCACCGTCGCCGCCTGCCGCCACCGGCCCTGCAACCCGACGTCGCCCGGTGCCGTCGCCTCGAGGTGGCCGCCGGCCCGGGTGTCGCGCCGATCGCCCCCGTCTCCGGCCTCCTCGGCCTCGTGCTCGGGGCGCGTCAGGGATGGGACGGCGGTGGGCTCCACGCCGCCGAATGGTACCCATGGCGTCGCGGCACCAGCCGGTCATTCACGGCGGCGCGCTCTTCCGGTCGCAAGGTGGTTTGCCCGGACGGGTCGCCGGCCCTGCCCCAACGGACAAAGGGCCGTCCGGCTCGGAGCGGTGGCCCGATCGCGCAGTTACCCGCCGGTCATCTGCGACCTAGGATTTCGCCCCACAGGGGAGGGGCGCAGCGCCGCCGCGACGAAGAGGGAGGGCCGGCTCGTGGCGAGATACCTGCTCAACCGGCTCGTCGCGCTGCTCGTCATCGTCTTCCTGGTCTCGGTCGGCTCGTTCTTCGTCGTCCACCTGTTGCCCGGCAACCCGGCGGTCACCATCCTCGGGCCGAACGCCACCCCCCGCAACGTGGCGACAGAAAACGCCCTTCTCGGGCTGAACAAGCCCCTCTACCAGCAGTACTTCATCTGGATCGGCAACATCCTCCGGGGCAACCTCGGAAAGTCCTTCGTCACCTCGCAGTCGGTCACCAACATCATCGCCAACGCCTTCCCGATCGACATCGAGCTGATCGTGATCTCCCAGCTGATCGCCTTCGCGGTGGCGGTGCCGATGGCGCTGCTGGCCTCCCGCCGGCCCAACAGGGCGTTCGACCGCTACTCGACCACCGCCACCTTCGCCGGGCTGGCCCTCCCGCCGTTCATCGTCGCCCCGGTGCTGGTGGTGGTGTTCGCCACCCACCTCCACGTCTTCCCCGGTCCCGGCTCCTACGTCCCGCTGTCACAGGGGTTCTGGACGAACCTCCATGCCATGATCCTGCCGTCGATCGTGCTCGCCATCGGCTCGATCGTCGTCTACTACCGGTTGCTGCGCAACGACCTGATCGCCACCTTGCAGGAGGAGTTCATCACCATGGCCCGGTCCAAGGGCCTGTCGGACCGGCGCATCCTCTTGCGCCACGCCCTGCGACCCTCGTCGATCTCCCTGCTGGCCTCGGCCGGGATCAACATCGGCACCCTGATCGCCGGCACCTTCGTCGTGGAGTACCTCCTGCAGCTGCCCGGCCTCGGCTACGAGCTGGTCACCGGCATCGGGCAGGACGACTACGTGGTCGTCCAGAGCCTGGTGCTGGTGATCGCCGTGGCCGTGGTCGTGGTGAACTTCGCCGTCGACTTCCTCTTCACCGTGGTGGACCCGAGGATCGCCCGTGGCTGAGCCGGCCGTCCCGGTGGTCGGTCCCGGCCGGGATGGGACCCTCTCGGCGACCGGCGCCGAGGCGATCGCCGGCGCCGCCGCGGCCGCCCTGACCGAGGTCACCGCCCCCCGAAGGAGGCTCGGGTGGTTCTTCTGGGTGTGCCTCGGCTGGATCGCCGTGGTCATCCTGCTGGCCGTCCTGGCCAACGTGCTCCCGCTGCCCAACCCCAACTACCAGAACTACAGCGCCATCAACGCCGGTCCGAGCGGGGCCCACCTGCTCGGCACCGACGACCTCGGCCGCGACATCCTCAGCCGCGTGATCTACGGGTCGCGGGTCTCGATCATCGTCGGCTTCGGCGCGATCGCCATCGGCCTGCTCCTCGGCGGGCTGCCCGGCATGGTCGCCGGGTACCGGCGTGGGACGGTCGATACCGTGGTCAACGCGGCCTCCTACGTGCTGCTCGCCTTCCCGGCGCTGGTGGCGGTCATCGCCATCGTCACCTTCTGGGGCCACGCCCTCTGGAAGATCGTCCTCATCATCGGCATCGCCACCGCGCCGTTGCTGTTCCGACTGATCCGTGCGGCCACCCTGTCCTACGCCAACCGGGACTTCGTCACGGCGGCCCGGACCCTCGGGGCGCGCGACCGGCGCATCCTGGCGCGCGAGATACTCCCGAACATCCTGCCGGCGATCGTGTCCTTCAGCCTCATCGGCGTCGCCACGGTCATCGTCCTCGAAGGCACCCTGGCCTTCCTCGGGCTCTCGGTGCCCGGCCCCACCCCCTCGTGGGGCAACATGCTCAACGAGAGCCGCAGCTACATCACCGGCAGCCAGATCAACCTGTCGCTCGTGCTCTCGCCGGCCGTGTCCATGTTCTCGTTCCTTCTCGCCCTCAACCTCGTGGGCGACCGGCTCCGCCAGCACTTCGACGTGACCGAGGTCCGTCTGTGAGCCCGGCGGTGTCCTGGTCCGGGAGCCGGAGCCGCCACGCCCCCCATGAGTACCCGGTGGCGTCCGGCGACCAGCCGCTGCTGGCCGTCGACGACCTGCACACCTCCTTCCGGACGGCCCGCGGACTGCTCGAGGCGGTGAACGGCGTCTCGTTCACCCTGCGACCCGGCCAGACCCTCGGGGTGGTCGGCGAGTCCGGCTCGGGGAAGACCGTGCTGTCACGGACCATCATGGGCCTGCTCCCCAGGCAGGGGGTCGAGCAGTCGGGGTCGGTCCGCTTCGAGGGCCGCGAGGTGATCGGCGCGCCGCCCAAGGCGCTGCGGCCCCTGTGGGGGACCCACATGTCGATGGTCTTCCAGGACCCCATGACCTCCCTCAACCCGGTCATGCGGATCGGGCGGCAGATCACCGAGCCCCTCCGCCTCCACCTCGGACTCGACCGGGCGGAGGCGCGGGCGACCGCCGTCTCGCTGCTCACCCAGGTCGGGATCCCCTCGCCCGAGGAGCGGTTCTCCTCCTATCCAGGTCAGCTGTCCGGGGGAATGCGCCAGCGGGTGATGATCGCCATCGCCCTGGCGTGCGCTCCCCGGCTGCTGCTGGCCGACGAGCCCACGACCGGGCTCGACGTCACGGTGCAGGCCCAGATCCTCGACCTCCTCGGGAAGCTGCAGGAGGAGCGGCACATGGCCATGATCCTGGTCACCCACGACCTCGGCGTGGTCGCCACCCGGACCGACGAGATCCTCGTCATGTACGCCGGGCACGTGGTCGAGCGAGCGGCCACCCCGGTGCTCTTCGCCTCGATGGCCATGCCGTACACCGAGGCGCTCCTGGCCTCCACCCCGAGGCTCGCCTACCCGAGCCACACGCGCCTCACCGCCATCGAAGGTCGCCCGCCCGACCTGCTCTCGCTCCCCCCCGGATGCCCGTTCGCCCCGCGCTGCCACTACGCCCAGGAGTTGTGCCACCGGTCGAGACCCCCGCTCGTGGCGGCGGAGGATCCCGCTCACCTCTTCGCCTGCTGGTTCCCCCTCGGTGGCCGCCAGGGCCCGCCGGTCGAGGCGGCCGGGCGGGGGGAGCCGGAGGGGGCGGC
>DAHUYA010000204.1 GCA_027315445.1 Acidimicrobiaceae bacterium
GGTCAACGTCGAGGAGGAGTACCACGAGACCGGGTCGACCGGCCAGGAGTTGGCCGGCACCTCCGGGCGCACCTCCGGCCCCGGTGGCGGTCCGGGAGGCGGGGGCGAGGGACCGCCCTCGATCGAGCGCCGGATCCGCCAGGGCGGGACCGGCCGGGACGCCCCGGTGCTGCCGCGGAGGACGGCGACCGGATAGGCGACCGCCGTGCAGGTCACCGAACCCACCACCGCGCCCGCTGATCCGGTCGGAACGGCGGCGGCAGATCCCGACCGGCAGCGGGCGGGCCCTGCTCGGCGGTCGAACCGGCGCCCGGAAGGGACGGCCCCCGGTTCGGGCGGGGCAGCTCGGCGCCGGGAGCCGCGACGCCCGGGGTCGCTCGCCCTGGGCGGGGGCGCCTACCTGGCCCTGGCGGTCGTGCTCTGGTGGCACGTCTGGTCCACCCACCCCACCACCACCGCCACCTGCGGCTGCGGCGACCCCGCCCTCTTCCTCTGGTTCCTCGAGTGGCCGGCGTACGCCATCGCCCACGGCCACAACCCGTTCTTCTCGACCGCCCTCTTCCACCCGGGCGGGATCAACCTGCTGTCGAACACCAGCGTGCTGGCCATCGGCATCCCCCTCGCCCCGATCACCTGGCTGTTCGGTCCGGTCGCCACCCTCAACGTGGCCGCGACCCTCTCGCCTGCGCTGTCCGCCCTGGCCGCCTTCTGGGTGCTGCGGCGCTGGGTGCGGTGGTCGCCCGCCGCCTTCCTGGGCGGCCTGCTCTACGGCTTCTCTCCCTTCGTCCTCTCGAGCCTCCAGTTCGCCCACCTGATGACCGCCGCCCTGGTGGTGCCGCCGCTCATGCTGGCCTGCCTCGACGAGCTGCTGATCCGCCAGCGCCGCTCGCCGCTCGCCGTCGGCCTGGCCCTCGGCCTGCTGACCGTGGTGCAGTTCTTCCTCTCGACCGAGATGACCGTGATCGTGTGCATCTGCGTGGTCCTCGGGCTGGTGCTCCTGGTGCTCTACCGGCTGGTGACCGACCGGGCCGATCTGGTCCGACGGGCCCGTCTGGTACTTCCGGGGCTGGCCGTGGCGGCGGGGAGCGCCGGCGTGCTCCTCGCCTACCCCGCCTGGTACGCGCTGGCGGGCCCGGCCCACCTCTCGGGCGCCCTCTGGCCGCACCTCCCGGTGATCGGCGGCTTCGTCCCTCACTTCTTCGTCGACGCCGCCACCGGCACCGGCCCGGCGGTCTACTGGGAGATGGGGGGCTACTTCGGGAAGAACCTGCCGTCGGCCGCCTACGTGGGCTGGGGGTTGCTGGGAATCGTGACGGCCGGCACCGCCCTCTGGTGGCGGGACCGCCGCCTCTGGTTCTTCGGCCTCCTGGCGGTGGCCACCGGCGCGCTGACCCTGGGCGTGCGCCGCCAGTACTGGGTCCCCTGGGACTTGATTCGCCACCTGCCCCTGATGGCCAATGTCATCGAGCAGCGGTTCGTGGCCGTCACCTACCTGGCGCTGGCGGTGATGCTGGCGGTGATCGTCGATCGTGCGCGGCTCGGGATGCATGCCGCGATGGCGCCGGCGGCCGGGGCGAGCGCCGGAACCCAACCGTCGGCAGGATCCGACGAGCCTGCCGGGTCTGGAGCGTGGGCAGGATCCGACGAGGCCGCCGGGATCGGGGCACCCGCAGGATCCGACGAGCCCGCCGGGTGGACGTCGGGCCGGTCCCGGGCCCGGCACGGGCGGCGCCGTCCGCCCCACGGGCGGGCCCGGTTGCGGTTGGCGTCGATCGCCGGCGTGGCCGCGGGGCTCGCGGTCGCGGCCGTGGCCCTGGTGCCCATCGGCTGGGCCACCGGCTCGGTCATGCCGTTCGCCACCCGCCCGGTGGGGGTCCCGCCGTGGTTCGCCGACGTCGGCAGCAGGCTGCCGCCCGGAAGGGTGCTCCTCGCCTACCCGGCGCCCTTCTCGGGCATCCAATCCGCCATGGCGTGGCAGGCGATCGAAGGGATGCGCTTCGCCCAGGCCGGCGGGGGCGGCCCCCAGGGCACGGCCGCCCGGGCCGGGCGGGAGCGGCCCGGCTTCGAGGTGCTGACCGCGGTCGGGTTCGGGTTCAACGGCATGCCGACCGGCACTGCGGCCGAGCTGACGGCGGTGAAGGCCGCCCTCCGGGGTTGGCGGGTGGACGAGGTGGTGATCCCGGACCAGCCGGGGCTGCCGGCCGTGCTGCGCGGCCGCGGCCCCGCCTACGCCGCCGGGCTGATGACCGCCGTTCTCGGGACTCGGCCGGTGGTCTCGCACGACGCCTGGGTCTGGCCCCGGGTCCTCCTGTCCAGGCCGAGCCTCCGCCTCGGCGGCCTCACCCTGTTGGCCTGCACCAGCGCCGTCGGGGGCCTCCGAGAGTCGCTCGAGGCGGTGCCCGACTGCGTGCTCCGCCGAGCACTGGCCGGCGGGTCCGGCCCGCTGGGTACGGTGGCAGGGTGACCACGGCCCACCAGCCGGGCGACCCACCCCGTCCGCCGGGCGCCGACGAGCCGGTGACGCCGAACGACGCCCGGAGCCGGGTCGGTCCCGAGCCCTCGCCCCCCGGCCCGCCGGGCGGGGCGGGTGGGGCGGTCGAGGCGGTGGAGGCCGCCGTGGAGGGGCTCCCGGGGGCGCTCTCGCTGGCGCCGAGCAGCGTCGTCCCGGCGATCGGGGGCGAGCTGGTGCTCCCCGGTGACGTCGGGGGGCCCGAAACCGGTGGGGACGTCGCCGCCGACTCGGTGCGCACGGGGCTGCTCCAAGCCGGCCCGCTGGCGGTCGCCGGTGTGGTGGCCAACGGGGCCAACGTGGTCGCCACCATCCTCTTGGCCCGGCTGCTGACCAACCGTGGCTATGGCTCGCTCAACCAGCTGACCGGCCTGTTCCTGATCGTCTCGATGCCGGGCTCGGCCGTGATCGTGGCGGTGGTCCGGCGGATAACCGCCTGGCGGGCGGCCGGCGACACCCACCTGGTGCAGCGGTGGGCGCAACGATGGCACCGGAGGGGCACGGTGGGCGTCCTGGCCCTGGCGGTGGCCGTGATGGTGGCCGGGCCGTCCATCGCCGCCCTGCTCAACCAGAAGGACCCGGTGGGGGCCGAGGCGGTGCTGATCGCGGGCGCGGTGTGGGTCGTGCTCTGCCTCGACCGCGGGCTGCTGCAGGGGGGCCGCCGCTACGGCGCGCTGTCGGCCAACCTGCTGATCGAGGGCGGCGTCCGTACCGCGGCCATGCTCACCTTGGTGGCGGCGGGGGCCGGGGTCTCGGGCGCGGCGCTCGGCATGCTCGTGGCCGAGCTCGTCACCGCGGCCCACGCCCGCTGGATGGCAGACCGGGCCTGGGCGCCGGTGAGCGGCCATGCCTCCCTGCGGGCACTGCCCACGACGGCCGCCGGGGAGGCCGACCGGACCCACCCGGTGCGCCGGGACATCGTCGCCGACCTGGTGGCCGCGCTGGTGGCGCTCTCCCTGGTCGCATTCCTGCAGAACATCGACGTGATCATCCTCGGCCGGGACGCCCCCAGGGTCAGCGGCTCGTACGCCGCGGTGTCGGTCGCCTCGAAGGCGATCGTGTTCGGCGCCCTCGTCCTCGGTGGCTACCTGCTTCCCGAGGCGGCTATCCGCTGGCGCCAGGGGGGCCACGCCCTCCGGCAGCTGACGGTGACCCTGGTGCTCCTCGGGGTGCCGGCCGGCATCCTGCTGGTCATGGCGCTGGGGGCACCCCACCTGCTGCTGTCGGTCGTGTTCTCCTCCCGCTACCTCGGTGCCGAGCGGGCCTTCCCGGACCTGGTGGTGGCGATGACCTGTCTGAGCATCACCGTCGTCCTCACCATGTACCTCCTGGCGGTCGGGCGTCGATGGATCACCGCGGCCCTCCTGGCCGGGGCGGTCGCCGCCGCGGTGGCCGTGGCCCTGGCCCACGGGGCGCCCTACGCCACCGCCCGGGCGGACCTCGAGGTGCAGGCGGCCCTGGCCGCGGTCACGGCGGTCGGCTTCGCCAAGGTCCACCACCGGCGGCTGCGGCGGGACTGAGCAACGGGCGCGGCGCTCGAGCTCGCCCCTCCGGTCCGGCCGGCCCTCCGGCGCAGCCGGTCCAGCCGGTGAGTCGTCCCGGCCAGTCATCGGGCGGGTGGCGGAGGACGAGTACGCTCTCGGCGCGGACGACGTCACCAGTGCGTCGCGTGAAAGGGTGGAGCATCGTGGGGGCTCGACGGGTCCCGGCGCGACCGGCGTGCGGCCGGGCGCGCCCTGCGGACGCGCCTCGCCCGCGCGCGCCCCGAACGGACGTTCGTCGAGAGGTGCGTCCGGGTGGGGACGCGGCCGGCGGCGCGCGACGGGGCGGCGCGCGACGGGGCGGTCCGAGCCGTGGACGCGGCCGGCCATGAGCATCGAGGGGCACCGGAGGGCCGAGCGACGCCGCAGGGCGTCGCCAGCCGGCCACGATCTGGCCACCCTCGAACCGGCCGAGCTCGACGCGGCGGTCCCTCCTGCCCTGTTGCTCGAGCAAGCACGGGTGCACGATCCGTCGGCGGTGCTGCGTTCGATGGCCCAGGAGGCGGGGCTGCAACGGGTCCAGGTGGTCGCCTGGCGCGACCTCGACGACCCGGAGGCCGGCGGCTCGGAGCTGCACGCCCACCGGATCGCCTCCCTCTGGGCCTCGGCCGGCATCGAGGTGGCGGTCCGCACCTCGGCCGTGCCCGGCGGCCCCGAGTCGGTCACCCGCGACGGCTATCGGGTCCGTCGCAGCGCCGGCCGTTACGCCGTGTTCCCGGCGGCCGCGCTGGAGATGCGCCGGCTGCGCCCCCGCCCGGGCGAGGCCCTGGTGGAGATCTGGAACGGGATGCCGTTCTTCTCACCGCTGTGGTACCGGGGCCCGAGGGTGGTCTTCCTCCACCACGTCCATGCCGAGATGTGGCGGATGGTCCTACCGGGCTGGCTGGCCCGTATCGGGGAGAACGTCGAGCGTCGGTTGGCGCCGCCCCTCTACCGGGGGAGCCGGGTGGTGACGTTGTCGGAGTCCTCCAAGGAGGAGATCGTCGGCATGCTGCGGATCCCGGCCGAGCAGGTGTCGGTGGCGCTCCCCGGCGTCGAGGGGCGGTTCGGCCCGGGCGGCCGGCGCTCTTCCGAGCCCCTGGTGGTGGCGGTGGGGCGCCTCGTGCCGGTGAAGCGGTTCGACCTGCTGATCGAGAGCCTGGTCAGGGCCCGGCAACGCTTCGGGGGCCTGCGGGCGGTGATCATCGGCGAGGGGTACGAGCGCCCCATCCTCGAGGCGCTGCGGGCCCGTCACCACGCCGAGGACTGGCTCTCCCTGCCCGGTCGGCTGAGCGACGACCAGGTGGTCGACTGGTACCGCAGAGCGTGGTTGGTCGCCTCCACCTCCCAGCGTGAGGGGTGGGGGATGACCCTCACCGAGGCGGGTGCCTGCGGGACGCCGGCCGTCGCCAGCGACATCGCCGGGCACCGCGACGCCGTGGTCGACGGCCGCACCGGCCTGCTGGTCGAGGGAGTGGACGGCGCCACCGAGGGGATGGTGCGCCTGCTCGGGGACGAGGCTCTCCGCACACGGTTCGGTCGGGCGGCGCTGGAGCGGTCGCGCTGGTTCACCTGGGACGCCACCGCACGGGCCACGCTGCAGGCGTTGGTGGCCGAGGTGGCGCGCTCCTCCTGACCCTCGGCGCGGTCCGGAAGGGCTAGGGGCGAGGGCTAGGGGCGAGGGCGTCCGCGTCGCCGGCGGCGGGCCACCGACCGTGCGGCCTCCACCACCGCGTCGGCCCCGAGGAAGGCGGCGGCCATCCACACCATGAGTGCGGCGTCGGGACGGACGTCCGGCCAGTTCGAGCTCATGGGCACGGGGTGATGGGCCTGCCCCGAGATCACGTCGACGGCTGCGGCCACGAGCAGCCCGACCGCCAGCAGGGCGGTGATGGCCCGTGCCTGGGGCACCAGCAGGGCGGCGACCACGGCGACACCCACCGCCAACCCGATCAGGGGGGCGGTGATGGCGGCGGCGGCGCCCCCGGTGACCAGCGCCACCGCGAGCGCCACCCACCAGCGGGGCCGGTGGCCCGTGCCGGTGGTGGGAAGCGAGAGGGTTGCCACCTCCGGGAGGACGGGCTCGGGTGGCACGGGCTTGGGGACCAGCATCGGCACCGCCGCGCCCGGCGCCGGCGGACCGCCCATCGCTTGGGCCGCGGTGGCCGCGGTGGCCGCGGTGGTCAGGGTGGCGCTCGCCTCTTCCCGCTGGTCGCGCCGCCGTCGAGCGTGGCGGGGACCGCTGGGCGAGCGGCGGGCACGGCGGCGGAAGCGCAGCGCCCCGGCGGGCAGGACGCCCAGGATCAGGCACGCCCCCACCCCGGCGGCCGACAGGCCCAGTGCCACCCACACCAGGCGCTGGGGGGTCCAGTTGAGGACCACCGAGAAGTCGCCGGCTGCGCCGGGGCCCTCGGCCCCCAGGGTGCGGAGGTCGGCCGAGGTCACCTGCCAGCCGTTGGCGAACGCGTCCACCAGGGTGTGCAGGCCCAGGGCGACGGGTCGCGCCCCGGGCAGGGCACCGGGCCCGGGGTCGGCGACGGCGTGCCAGCCGGCGTCGATGCTCTGGCCCAGCACCAGCTCGAAGGGGCCGGTGGCCCCCCGGATCTGCAGGTGCTCGGTGTCCACGTGCTGGGACGTCACCGCCACCTTGGGGACGGGCCCTGGCTGGGTCGCGGGCAGCAACGGCGTGCCGGTCGTGGCCGCCGGTGCACCCGGTGCGGTCGCCGGCTCGGGGCCGCCGCCGGGCGCCGAGTCGAGCACCAGCTGGTCCACGTTCCAGCCGTTGCAGGAGTCGGTCGCCGGGCAGGTGATCGGGCTGGGCGTGGTCGCCAGGGCGGTCTGCAGCACGTGGGTGCCGGCGGCCAGATGGATGCCGTTGGCGTCGGGGCCGCAGGGGACGAGCGAGAGCTGGCCATTGACGAGGGCGGTGGCGGTGGAACCGACCACGCGCACGCTGACCGGGTTGCCGTCGATGTGGATCAGGTTCGACTGGCATCCTCCCGGCACCCGGGGGGGGAGGGGAGGGACCTGCAGGCCGGGGATCCCGAGCTCGGCGATGCCGAGGGGGAGGGCGATCGGGGTCGGAGAGTCGAAGTTCGTGGTGTACTCGAGCCGCGCCCCGGTGACCGTGATCCGGATGCGCTGGCCGGTGAGTGCCGGGAAGCTCACCGGGACGGTGGTCACCGCTCCCGGGGTCCGGCTGTCGGCGATCGGCGGCAGCGCGATGTGGCGGGACCCGGTGGGCTGCTGGCCGGCGGTCTCGGTGCTGACGGTGAGGGAGGTGGGGACGGAGTGGCGCCCGTCTGCCACGATCTGAAGGTTCAGGTGGTCGAAGGTGACCGGGGCGGCCAGGTTGTACTCGAGCCACTCACCGGCCTGGGCCGGCGCGCCGAACCCGGGCTGCCAGGCGGTCGCCGGGTTGCCGTCGAGGGCGGCCGCGGCCCCCGAGGCCAGGGATCCGGGGAGCCTTCCCTTGGAGTAGGCGATGATGCCCGAGCCGCCGGCGCCCGGCCGACCGAGCAGCCGGTCGATCTCGTCGTCGGGGATGAGGGCCGAAAGGCTGGCCGTGCCCGACAGCGTGAAGGTGCGGGCGGTGGGCAGGGTGAACTGCCGGCTGATGGTGGTCTCCGGGGAGGTGCGCGGGGGGAAGGGGGACACCCGCTGGCGGGTCATCACCAGGGTGAGACGGTGGGCCAGCGACCGGGGGCCGGCGGCCGACAGGAGGTCGGTGGGCATCTTGACGACCTCGGTCACGTGCACCCCGGGGATCTCCACCTCGGCCAGGCCGACCTCGCTGGCCGCGGGCGCACCCACGTTCTCGTGGGTGACCCGGTCGATGGTGATCCGCAGGGTGCGGAAGCGGGTGGGCGAGAAGTCGACCACCTGCCCCGACGGCGTCCTCGAGGCCGGGCCGAGGGTCACCGTCTGGGGGTGGCGGCCGTCGAAGGTCAGCGTCACCTTCGTGATGTGCCGGAAGAGGTCGCCCTGCAGGGTCTGCACCAGGGTGATGTGGTTCTCGGTGACCGGGGCGGGGAGGGACACCTGCCACCACTGTCCGCCCGGGTTGGGGATGAAGACCCCGGTCTCCCAAGCGGTGTCGAGGTTGCCGTCGACGGCGCTGTAGGGGCGGTTCTCCGGCGTGTACGAGACCGAGTTGCCGTAGCTCGAGGCGCTCACGTCGACCGCCCCGCTGTAGGCGGCGACGGTGCGGGCGTCCAGGGGGGCGCCGGGGAACAGGTCGATCGGGCTGTCGCTGGGGTTGTTTCTGGCCAGGTGCTGCGAAGACGTCTCGGTGGCGCCGTAGTTGGCCGTCAGGGTGTCCCACCGGAAGGCCTGCTTGCGGTTGGTGTCGGTGACCACCAGCTGGCTGGACCGGGCCAGGAGCCGGCGGCGCAGGGCGGGGTGGGTGTCGAGGGTGCCGGCGTAGTAGATGGCGCTCCGTGTGTCGAGGAGGCCCAGGTTGGCCATCTCCTGGAGCCCGGTGGCGTCGCCGGCCACCAGCACGGCGCCCGAGTCGGACTCGGCCCGGGTGATCGGGCGGGGGTCGGTCACCGTGTAGTCGACCAGTGGGGCCGGGGGGGTCGGGTTGGCGGGGGTCGCGAGGTTCTGCTCGTCGAGCATCGAGTAGGCCGGCACGTTCGGGCGGGGGCTCCCGAAGGACACCGGATCGGTCAGCCCGGACGGGGTGGAGGCCAGCTGCTCGGCCAGTAGCTGGGACTGGGGGACCCCGTAGTGCTCGTAGGCCTGGTCGTACTCCACCAGGACGTCGCCCCCGCTGAGCAGTCGGGCCATCGGGGCGAAGCCGTTCCAGTTCTCCGTCCCCTGCTGCACCGGATCGTCCATGGCGTAGAGGGTGTCGGCAGTGGCCATCGAGCCCATCACCTGCTGCTCGCGGGTGACGAAGGGGCGGGTCAGGTATGCGGGCTGCGGTGTGTCGACCGTGTCGCCCCAGCGGTAGGCGGCGAAGTCGTTACCGGGGATGGCCAGCACCCGGGTGCCGGGGTGGGTGGCGTTGAGGTGACGGATCGCGGCCATCTGGTAGGTGGGCAGGTGAGCCGGCTGGGTGAAGAAGCTGGCGACTTCGGCGTCACCGTTGAAGACCGCCGGGTTGTTGGCCACCACCAGGCCGGCCACCAGCAGGCCGGTCACCAGCCCGAGTCGCGGCAGCCGCCACCAGAGCGCCGAGACACCGGCGCCGAGCAGCATGGCCAGGCCGATCAGCACCAGCGGGGTGGCCCTGTCGGTGGACCGCAGCGCCATGCCGGCCGTCGTATCGGTCATGAAGCGCTTGAGCAGGCCGCCCAGCGGCGTCGGGTGGTCGAAGGGGTGGGCGCCGACCGACAGCACGAGCCCGACCACCACCAGCAGGGCGAAGAAGGCCCGGTGCCGCCACCGGGTGAACACGGCCCCCAGGAAGGCGAGCACCGGCACGGCATAGGAGGTGGCGAGCAACCAGAGCTGCTGGGTGTAGAGGACGGCGGCGGCGGTCCAGGGCCCGGTTCGGTCCGACCCGTAGAAGTACCAGTAGCCGAGGCCCCGGATGATCTCGGCCGGCGAGGCCGTCTGGCTGGTCGACGGAACGGTCTCGGTGTACTTGAGGACGTCGACGCCGTAGGCGGCCTCCACCTGCAGCCCGGCGATCCACCAGAGGCAGCAGACGAGGGTGAGCGCCCCGATCTTGAGGGCGGTCCCCAGCGCCCGGCGCCAGGTACCCTCGCGCTCGACCGCCACCGCGTAGACCAGCCACAGCGCCGGTCCGATCCCCACGTAGAGGATGGCGGTGGCGTTGATCCCGCTGACCAGCGCCACCACCAGCGCGAACAGCGCCGGGTGGCGCCAACCGCCGCGCCGCAACGCCAGCACCGCCAGGGCGAGCATCCAGGGAAGGCCGGCCCACGGGAGGAGGATGACCGAGATGCGGCCCGCGTACTGGAGGAAGTACGGCGAGAGCATGTAGGCCAGGGCGGCCACCACCCGACCCGGGCCCTCGAGGCGGAGGACCCGGCAGAGGTAGAGGATCCCGGCACCGGCGGCGAACAGGATCCCCCCCAACCACAGGCGCTGGGCGACCCAGATCGGCACGTGGAGGTCGGCCATGACCGCGTAGAAGGGCCCCATGGGCAGCAGGTAGCCGATGTACTCGTGGGTGACCGTCCCCAACGCGACCGTCGGGTTCCACATGAAGGCCACCTGGGACAGGAAGCGCGTCGGGTCGAGGTAGAGGTAGGTCTTGGTGTCCGAGGTCACGACCCCGCGCTGGACCAGCAGCAGCGGGAGGAAGGCCAGCCCGGCCACCACGCAGTGCTCGATCGTGCCTGCCACCCCGGACCAGGCCCGGCGGGTGGCGGGCACGGAGGCGGTCACCGAGACGGGGGCCGGCGGAGGAGTTTCCGGGGACCCGGGTGCGCCCGGCACGGGCAGCCACGGGCGGAAGGCCCGGACGACCCGGCGGGGACGTCGCCGGCTGGGCGGGGCCGGCGCGGCGGGGTCGGGGCCGGTGCCGGCGGGGTCGGGGCCGGTGCCGGCGGGGTCGGGGCCGGTGGCGGCGCAGTCGGGGGTGTTGGTCATCGGCGCAGCAGGGCGACCGGCACGAGCGGCACGCGCTGGTCACGTCGGGCCCCCGGCTGCGGGGGACGACCCCGAGGTGGCACCGCCGATCCCGACGGCACTGCCTGCACCTCGGCCTCCCTCCCGTACCTCGTCGCCCGGTAGTGTAAGCACCCCGCCGAGGGGGCGGGTGGCGCCGGCGGGCGCGCCGTCGTGAGCGCCACGGCGTGGCGACGGTCGAGTACGAGGAGCACGACCACGCCAACCGAGAGGCTGACCGGCGAACGCCCCCCGCAGGGGGTCACACCCGACTCGCTGCTGGCCCTGCACGCCGCCGGCTACCGGGCGGTGATCGAGCGCCTCGGCCCCGGCACCCTGCTCGACGTCGGCTGCGGCGAGGGCTTCGAGTCCATCCGTCTGGCCGCCCCCGACCGGCCGGTCGTGGGTGTGGACTACGCCGACGCGGCCATCGGCACCGCCGCCCACCGTTTCGGTCGGCAGGGGCTGCGGGCGGCCCGGATGGAGGCGACCCGTCTCGGGCTGGCCACTGGCTCGTTCCGCTGGGTGTGCTCGTCGCACCTCATCGAGCACTTCGAGGAACCGGCGGCCCACGTGGCGGAGATGGCCCGGGTCCTGGCCGAAGACGGTGCCGCTTTCGTGCTCACCCCCAACGAGCCCGCGGACTTCGAGAACCCCTTCCACGTCCACCTCTTCGGACGGGCGGCGTTGCGCAGACTGCTCGAGGAGCACTTCGAGGAGGTGTGGCTCGGCGGGGTGGACGCGGTCGCCCACGTGAAGGCGGACTTCGCCGCCCGCCGCACCAAGGCGGAACGACTGCTGCGGCTCGACGTGCTCGACCTCCGGCACCGGATCCCCCGACGCTGGTACATCGCCGCCTATACCCGCCTCCTGCCACTGGCCTACCGGCTGATCGCCCGGCAGGACACCGGGGGGGCGACCGGCATCACCGCCGACGATTGGTTCGTGACCGAGGAGCTCGACGACAGCACGCTGGTGCTGTTCGCCGTGGCCCGGCGGCCCAGGCGAACCCCCGTGACCGCCAGGGACGGCGACCGGGGCTGATGCTGGCCCTGGGGCTGACCGGCGGTATCGGGGCCGGCAAGTCGGCCGTCGCCGACCTGCTGGTGGACCGGGGTGCCGAGCTGGTCGACGCCGACGAGATCGCGCGCCAGGTCGTGGCCCCCGACGGGCCCGCCTACCAACCCCTCGTCGATCGGTTCGGTCGCGGCATCCTCGCTGCCGACGACACGGTCGACCGACCGGCCCTGGCCGCCGCCGCCTTCGGCGACCCCGAGGCCCTGGCCGACCTGAACGCCATCACCCATCCGGCCATCGGCGCCGAGATGCTCCGACGCCGTCAGGAGGTGGCGGACCGCCGGGACGACACCGTGCTGGTGCTGGCGATCCCGCTGCTCCGCCCGGTCCACCGCCAGACGCTCGAGCTCGACGCGGTGGTGGTGGTCGACTGCCCCGAGGAGGTCGCACTGCAGCGCCTGGTCGAACGTCGGGGGATGGACAGGGTGGACGCCGAGGCCCGTATCGCCGCCCAGATCTCTCGCCGGGAGCGCTGTGAGGGAGCCGACTTCGTGCTCGACAACTCGTCCACGGTCCAACATCTGACCGACGAGGTGGAGCGGCTGTGGCGATGGGTGCAGACCCGCAGGTCGGACCCGGACTGAGCGGCGGGAGGGGTAGCCGGAGGAACGGCGGGAGGGGCTCGGGGACCGGCCCGGTACCATCGGGTCGGTGCCCGCGCTGGAGGTCGTCTCCCCGTTCAAGCCGGCCGGCGACCAGCCGGCGGCCATCGCCGCCCTGGCCGAGGGGGTCCGCCGGGGCGACCGCTATCAGACGCTCCACGGCATCACGGGCAGCGGCAAGACGGCCACCATCGCCTGGGCCATCGAGGCGACACAGCGCCCGACCCTGATCATCGAGCCCAACAAGTCGCTGGCCGCCCAGCTGTCGTCCGAGCTTCGCGAGCTGCTGCCGAACAACCGGGTCGAGTTCTTCGTCTCCTACTACGACTACTACCAGCCCGAGGCCTATCTCCCGACGACCGACACCTACATCGAGAAGGACTCGTCGATCAACGACGAGATCGACCGGTTGCGCCACGCCGCCACCTCCTCGCTGCTGCTCCGTCGGGACGTGGTGGTGGTGGCCTCGGTGTCGTGCATCTACGGCCTGGGCTCACCCGACGAGTACCGCGACCGCATCCTGGCGGTGCGGGTGGGGGAGGAGCACGACCAGCGGGCCCTGCTTCGCCGCCTGGTCGACCTGCAGTACGACCGCAACGAGGTGAACCTCGTGCGGGGCACCTTCCGGGCGCGTGGCGACACCATCGAGATCCACCCGGCGTACGAGGAGACCGCGTTGCGGGTGGAGCTGTTCGGCGACACGGTGGAACGGATCGTGCCCTTCGACGTCCTGACCGGCGAGATGGGTGACGAGCTCGAGGACGTCGTGGTCTTCGCCGCCACCCACTCTGTGGCCGGCGACACCACGATCCAGCGGGCGATCGCCTCGATCGAGGTGGAGCTGCGCGAGCGTCTGGCCGAATTCGAGCGCGAGGGCAAGCTGCTCGAGGCCCAGCGCCTGCGGGTCCGTACCGAGCACGACCTCGAGATGCTGGCCGAGACCGGGGTCTGCTCGGGCATCGAGAACTACAGCCGGCACCTCGACGGCCGCAAGCCCGGCGAGACGCCGTTCACCCTCCTCGACTTCTTCCCGAAGGACTTCCTGGTGGTGGTGGACGAGAGCCACGTCACCGTGCCCCAGCTCCACGGGCAGTACGCCGGCGACCGGTCCCGAAAGGACGTGCTGGTGGAGCACGGGTTCCGGCTGCCCTCTGCGGTGGACAACCGCCCCCTGCGCTTCGATGAGTTCATCGAGCGGGCGCCGCAGGTGATCTTCGTCTCGGCCACCCCCGGACCGTTCGAGCTCGGGCACTCGGCCCAGATCGTCGAGCAGGTCATCCGGCCCACCGGCCTGGTCGACCCCGAGGTGGTGATCCAGCCGACCAAGGGGCAGATCGACGACCTCATGGCCCGGATCGACGACACGGTGGCCAAGGGGGGCCGGGTGCTGGTCACCACCCTGACCAAGAAGATGGCGGAGGACCTCACCGACTACCTGGCCGACACCGGGGTCCGGGTGCAGTACCTCCACTCCGACGTCGACACCATCACTCGGATCGAGATCCTCCGTGAGCTCCGCCTGGGCACGGTGGACGTCGTGGTCGGGATCAATCTGCTGCGCGAGGGCCTCGACCTGCCGGAGGTCTCGCTGGTCGCCATCCTCGACGCCGACAAGGAAGGGTTCCTGCGCTCCGCCTCCGCCCTGATCCAGACGATGGGCCGGGCCGCCCGCAACGTCGACGGGAGGGTGATCCTCTACGCCGACACCATCACCGACTCCATGCGGGAGGCGGTGGGGGTGACCCAGCGACGGCGCGAGCGCCAGATCGCCTTCAACGCCGAGCACGGGATCGACCCGCAGTCCATCCGCAAGGCGGTGACCGACATCCTCGAGCGCCTCCGCGGGTCGACCGACGGCACCGGTGCCGCCCGCCGCAGCCGGTCGGAGGTCCGCAAGGGCGGCCGGGCCGGGCGGATCGTGCGCACCCGGGCGGCGGTCGGGGGTGGGGGCTGGGCCCCGAGCGGGCCGGGGGGGGAGCCGCCGGCCGAGATCGCAGAGCTGATCGCCCAGCTCGAGGAAGAGATGCGGGCCGCCGCCGCCGAGCTCCGGTTCGAGGAGGCGGCGCTGCTGCGTGACGAGCTGGTCGAGCTCCGGATGTCGGCCACGCCGCCCGCCGCGACGGCTGTCCCGGGGCCGCTCGAGACCGACGGCGCCGCCGGTTGACGTCGACCGGGATCCTGCCGACCGCCTGCCGGGCCCCTGCCGGCCTCGCCTCGCCCCCGGCCCCGACCGTGCCCCCGCTGACCTCGCCCCCGGCCCGGTCCCCGGTCGGGGCGAACGTGCGTTCGTATACTGAGGCGATGTCGCGCCGGTATCCTCCCCACGTGTCCGACCGTTTGGTCATCCGCGGAGCGCGTGAGCACAACCTGCAGGACGTCTCGCTCGATCTGCCGCGGGACCGGTTGGTGGTGTTCACCGGTCTCTCTGGCTCCGGAAAGTCCTCGCTGGCATTCGACACCATCTACGCCGAGGGCCAGCGGCGCTACGTCGAGTCCCTCTCGGCCTACGCCCGCCAGTTCCTGGGCCAGATGGACAAGCCCGACGTCGACTTCATAGAGGGGCTCTCCCCGGCCATCTCGATCGACCAGAAGTCGGCCTCCCGCAACCCACGCTCGACCGTGGGCACCATCACCGAGGTCTACGACTATCTCCGGCTCCTCTACGCCCGGATCGGCCGACCCCACTGCCCGAGCTGCGGCCGCCCGGTGGCACGGCAGACGCCCCAGCAGATCGTCGACCGGGTCCTCGAGCTCGAGGAGGGCACCCGCTTCCAGGTCCTGGCGCCGATCGTGCGAGGCCGCAAGGGCGAGTACGCCGGCCTGCTCGACGACATGGCGAAGCAGGGCTTCGCCCGCGCCCGGGTGGACGGCGCCATGGTGGAGCTGGCCGACCGGGCGGAGGTCCGCCTGGCCCGTTACGAGCAGCACACCATCGAGGTCGTGGTGGACCGGCTGGTGCGACGCGACGGGATCCGACAGCGGCTGACCGAGTCGATCGAGACCGCGCTCGGCCTCACCGGAGGCACCGCCGAGGTGGTGGTGGTCGGCCCCGACGGGACCGACGAGGAGGCCATCACGTTCAGCCAGCACCTGGCCTGCACCCACTGCGGGATCAGCTTCGAGGAACCGGCCCCTCGAAGTTTCTCCTTCAACTCCCCCTACGGGGCCTGCCCGACGTGCGCCGGGTTGGGCACCCGCTTCGAGGTCGATCCAGAGCTGGTCGTTCCCGACCCTTCGCTCAGCCTCGAGGGCGGTGCGTTGGCGCCCTGGGCCGGGGCCCGCAGCGAGTACTTCGCCGGGCTCGTCCACGGGGTGGCCGATCTCGGCGGCTTCTCGGCGAGCACCACGTGGTCGAAGCTGAAGGCCAAGGACAAGAAGCTCGTCCTCTACGGGTCGGGCACCAAGCAGGTGCACGTCGAGTACCGCAACCGATTCGGCCGCCGGCGCTCCTACCTCTCCTACTACGAGGGCATCGTGCCCTGGCTCACCCGCCGCCACGGCGAGGCCGAGTCCGACTGGTCCCGTGAGCAGATCGAGCAGTACATGCGCGAGGTGGCGTGCCCCGACTGCGGCGGGGCACGCCTCAAGCCGGAGTCGCTGGCCGTCACCGTCAGCGGGATGAACATCTTCGAGCTGTGCAGCCTCTCGATCACCCGGGCCGTCGACACCATCGGCGCGCTCGAGCTGACCGAGCGGGACCACCTCATCGCCGACCGGGTGCTGAAGGAGATCCGCGAGCGCATGCAGTTCCTGCTCGACGTCGGCCTCGACTACCTCTCGCTGGCCCGCTCGGCCGGCACGCTCTCAGGTGGCGAGGCACAACGGATCCGGCTGGCGAGCCAGATCGGGAGCGGGCTGGTCGGCGTCCTCTACGTGCTCGACGAGCCGTCGATCGGCCTGCACCAGCGGGACAACCAACGTCTCATCCAGACCCTCGTCCGCCTGCGCGACCTCGGCAACACCGTGATCGTGGTCGAGCACGACGAGGAGACCATCCGCACCGCCGACCACGTGGTGGACATCGGGCCGGGGGCCGGTGAGCACGGCGGCCGGATCGTCCACAGCGGGCCGGTGGCCGGTCGCAACGGATTGCTGGCCAACAAGGAGTCGCTCACCGGCCAGTACCTCTCGGGACGGCGCACGATCGCGGTGCCCGAACGCCGCCGACCCGGTTCGGGCCACATCGTGGTCGTGCGCGGCGCCCGCGAGCACAACCTGCAGGACATCGACGTCGCCTTCCCCCTCGGGTGCCTGGTGGCGATCACCGGGGTCTCCGGCTCGGGCAAGTCCACCCTGGTCAACGACATCCTCCTCCGGTCGTTGGCCCACCAGCTGCACCGGGCCAAGACACCGGCCGGGCTCCACCGTCGACTCGAAGGGGTGAGCCACCTCGACAAGGTGGTCGACGTCGACCAGGCGCCGATCGGCCGCACGCCGCGATCCAACCCGGCCACGTACACGGGCGTCTTCGACCACATCCGCCGGCTGTTCAGCCAGACCCCCGAGGCCAAGGTGCGCGGGTACCAGCCCGGGCGGTTCTCCTTCAACGTGCGCGGGGGCCGGTGCGAGGCCTGCGCCGGCGACGGGACGATCAAGATCGAGATGCACTTCCTGCCCGACGTCTACGTGCCGTGCGAGGTGTGCGGCGGCGCCCGCTACAACCGGGACACCCTCGAGGTCACCTTCCGCGGCAAGAACATCGCCGACGTCCTCGACCTGTCCTGTGAGGAGGGGCTGTCGTTCTTCGCCAACCAACCCCCGATCGCCCGGCACCTTCAGACCCTGGTCGACGTCGGGCTCGGCTACGTCCGCCTCGGGCAGCCGGCGCCCACGCTCTCGGGCGGCGAGGCACAGCGGGTCAAGCTCGCCTCCGAGCTGAGCCGGCGGCCGACCGGCCACACCTTCTACATCCTCGACGAGCCGACCACCGGACTGCACTTCGAGGACGTGCGCCGTCTCCTCGACGTCCTCGGCCGGCTGGTCGACCAGGGCAACACCGTGGTGGTCATCGAGCACAACCTCGACGTGGTCAAGACAGCCGACTGGATCGTCGACCTCGGCCCCGACGGCGGCGATCGGGGCGGGCGCATCGTGGCCGAGGGCACCCCCGAGCAGGTGGCGAAGACGCCGGGCAGCTACACCGGCGAAGTGCTCCGCCCGGCCCTCGGGCTCTGAGCGGCCTCGCCCGCCGGTCCGCCCACCGGGCGGTCCACCGGGCGGTCCACGGCTCCGCCCACCGGGCGGTCCACGCGGGCGGCGAGCTGCCGAGCGACGCGACGGATCCCCCGGTGGTGCAACACCCGCCGAAGTCGGGCCGCCCGCCGGTACGCGTCGGTCGCCTGTTCGCTCGTCGCCGGAACCGAGGCGAAGCAGACCTGCTCGAGCGCCCGGGCGAGCAGCAGGACGTCCCCCAACGCGCCCATCAGCCGTTCGGCGTCCGAGGGCCGGGCCCCGGCCGGTTGGCCGGCGGCCGCGGCGACCAGCGGGAGGCCGGCGCCCGCGAGGAGCTCTCCGACCCATCGGACCGGGGAGTCGGTGGGCAGTGCGGCCAGCCCCATCGGGGCCAGGGTCCGTTGGGCCGACCGGTAGGCGTCGAGCACGGCCAGGGCGGGGTGGTCACGTGCCAGTCGGCCCCGCCGTCGGGCGGTGGGCAGGGTGGCACCGGTCAGCACGAAGGGAACGACCACGATGGCGAGGAGGGCGAGGAGCAGGCAGAGGGTGACGCCGAGCGCCACCCAGGCGCCCGCCGGCAGTCCCCCCGCAGTGTTCGAGCCGAGCGATCCGGAAGCTGCGGTGTGCGAGCCCGTCGAGCTGGAGGACCCGGTCGTCGGGTTGGTGCTCGGCGGGTTGGTGCTCGGCGGTTTGGAAGTCGGCGGGTTGGTGCTCGGCGGCGTGGAGGCGCGAGGTGTGGTCGCGGTCGGCGTGCTGGTGAGCGGCCCGGTCCTCGGGACGGTGCGCCCCACCGGGCCGACGACGCCCTCGGGGGAGAGCTGGCCGGCGGGACGGGCGGGCGTCGGTTCGAAGGACACCCAACCCAGGGCCGCCCCGAGGTAGACCTCGGGCCAGGCGTGGGCGTCGGTGCCCTGGACCACTGAGGTCACGAACCCCGCCGGGGCACGGGTGGTGGGTGGCAGCCGACGGCCGGCGGTGAACCCGACCGCCACCCGTGCCGGCAAACCGACCGCCCGGGCCATGGCGGCGTAGGCGCCGGCGAAGTCCTGGCACGAGCCCTGCCGTGTGACCTCGAGGAACCGGACCATGGCGACGGCCGGGTGGGTGTGGGCGGCCGTCGACGGAGTGGGCAGGCGGTACCGGAAGCGGCCGGAACGGAACCAGTCCTCGAGGGCCTCGGCCCTGGCGAGAGGTGTGGTGGCGCCGGCGGTCACCTGGGCCGCCAACCGGCGGACGGTAGGCGACAGCCCGGGGAGGGCGAGGTCGGCCGCTTGTTCGGTGGTCGGAAGGAGGCCGCCGCCGAGGACCACCCCGGCCCCCGATCCGACCCCGGACCCGATTCCCCCGGCCCCCGCAATCCCGGTGGTGGCGTTGCCCGCCGGAGCGGCGGCGACGCTCGGCGCGACCATGCTCGAGGTCTGGTAGGTGGTGCCGCCGGGAACCGGGGACGGCGCGATCGCACCCGTCTCGGTGACGGCGGCACCACCGGTCACCGCGACCTCCATGGTGTCGGGCGGTACCGGGAGCAGCCGGCTCGAGAAGTGGTCGAGGGTCACCCGGGCGACGAAGGTCACCCGACCTGCTGCAGGGAGCACCGTCGGCTCGGCCGAGGGCGAGCCTGCTCGAAGGGCCGCCAGGGTGGCGGCGCTGGCCGACCACCGTCCGGCTTCGAAGTCGGTCAGTGTGGCCACCTGCCAGTAGGTGGGGACCGGGGTGGCCGCGGTGAACAGCGGAACCGTCGGGTCCTCGGCCTCCAGACCGACGAGGTCGGTGGCCAGCGACAGGGCGGTCGGCGGGACGCGGTCCGCTCCGAGGCCCGTGGGGGTGCCCGTGTCGTTCCCGGGGTGCTGACCGGAGCCCGGGCCGGCGCCGATGGCGCCGAAGCCGCCAGGTCCGGTCCCCCGGGTCGAGCCGGGGACAGGGGGTCCAGAGGCGCCGGCGAGGGCGGCCACGGCGAGAGCGACTCCGATCGAGCCCAACGACAGGGCCCATCCGGCGGCGGTACGCCGGACGCGCCTTGCGCGGGAACGGCCGGCTCGGAGACGAGGGCTCCCGTGCCCGTCACCCGTGGCCACCCGAGGCGCCGGGCTTTCGGCCGGGTGGACCGGGTGCGCGGTCCCCAGCGGCCGCAACGGAGCTGGGAGGTCGGCGAGGACGATGGCCGTTCCGAGCGCGGCGACGCCCGCAGCCAGCAGATCGGCACCGGTGCCCCCGACCGCGTCCACGGACCAGGTGACGAGCGCGGCAGCTGGCAGCATCGCAACCAAGGGCAACCGAAGTGGCGCCGGACCGGTGCGGCCACCCCTGGACCTGCGCCGCGGGCTGCCCGTCTCTCGGGAGGGGGAGGCGACCAGGATCAGGCGACACGCCACGCCGGCGAGGCCCACCAGGAGAGCGGCCAGGAACTGCACCCCCGGCCGTGGTGCCACCGGGAGATGGAAGCCGTGCAGCAGGGCCCGGGCCGCGGCGAGCTCGTGGCGCAGCACCCGCATGGTGGTCGGGGTCGGCAGGCCGTCCCGGGTGGCGCCTCCGGCGGTCGTCCAGGTGGCGGCGAGCAGGACGGCAACCAAGCCCAGTGGAGCCGACAGCAACGGGAGCACGGGTGACCCCCTGGCCCTGTTTGGCCCGGCGCTCTGCCGCACGACACCGGGCCGGAGCAGCATCGAGGGCACGAGGAACCCAGTGGCCGCCGTCACCACGAGTGGCGCTGTGGCCGCGGACCATGGCCCCCCGGCAAGGAGCCGGGCGACTCCGAGGGCGCCGAGGATGGAGGCCACGAAGAGGCTGCACTCGACGGCCAGGCCGCCGTCGACACGGGCCCGCCGAGCGTGTCGGTGACCCCTCCGCCGGCCCTCTCGCCCGCCCGGCGGCGATCGCCGGTCGCGGCCGTCCGGGCGGAGAACCGGGCGAGCGTCCGGGCGACCGGACCCGAAGGCGGGGTGCTCTCGAAGGACGCTCCCGAGGCCGCTCGGCCCCATCACGACGGCACCTGCCCGGTCACGGTGCCACCAC
>DAHUYA010000218.1 GCA_027315445.1 Acidimicrobiaceae bacterium
CCGGGCGTCGCCGTAGGCGAAGACCCCCCCGTCGGCCGCCGCCAGCCAGTAGCCGGTGCTGGCGCCGGTCGCCTGCGGGGTGACCGTCACCGAGACCGAGGGCGGACCCGTCACGGCCGAGCCGTTGGCGGCGACGCTGCACGTGTAGGTGACGCCGTTCTGCAGCCCGCTGATGGCGGCGCTGGTGGCGCTGGTGGTGACGGACCCCGAGGGGGTGCAGGTCACGGTGTAGGAGGTGATGGGCGCCCCGCCGTCGGCCGACGGCGCCTGCCAGGTGAAGCTCGCCTGCTGGTCACCCGGGGTCGCACTGAGCCCTGTGGGAGCGCCGGGGGGCGCAGGGCTGACGGAGAAGGTGGGGCTGTCGGCGGCGGTCAGGCTGCCGTCGGTCGCGTGCAGCTGGTAACCCGCACCCGCCGCGCTGATCGTGCAGCCAGCGAAGCTGATCACCCCGTCGGCCTCACCGCTCTGGGCACAGCCCGCGAGCGACCCCGGGCCGCCCGACGTGGGGGTCCCCGAGGTGATCGACAGGCTCACCGACGAGCGGTCGGTCGTCACCGGGTTCCCCGAAGCGTCCTCCACCGTCACCTGCGGCTGGGTGCTGAAGGCGCTCCCGGCGATCGCGCCGGAAGGGCTGGTGGTGAACACCAGCTTGGCCGCAGGGCCGGCGAGGGCGCCCACCTCGAACAGGCCGTCGGTGTTACCGGAGGTGTCGAGGTAATGCCCCGTCGCCACGCAGGTGGTGCTCGAGGCGCACGAGACATCGAGGAGCTCGGTCTGCGCGGCAGCGTTCACCGCCGGGCTGAGACCGGTCGTCGGGGCGGCGCTGGCCGCCCAGGTCCAGACCCCGCCCGAGAGCCCCCCGGTCTCGACCAAGCCGTCCTCGTTGCCCGACGCGTCGACGTAGTACCCCGTCGCCACGCAGGTGGTGCTCGAGGCGCACGAGACGCCGAGGACGCCGCTGTCCAGAGCGGCGTTGGGTGCCGGGCTGAGTCCGGTCGTCGGGGCAGTGCTGGCCGCCCAGCTCCAGGCGCCCCCCGAGAGGGTGCCGGCCTCGAAGAAGCCGACGGAGTTCCCCGAGGTGTCCTTGTACTTCCCCGCGGCGACGCAGGTGGTGCTCGACGCGCACGAGACCGCGTACAGCGACAGGTCGGGGTTGGCATTGGGTGCCGGGCTGAGTCCGGTCGTCGGGGCGGAGCCCGCCGTCCAGGTCCAGGTCCCGCCCGAGAGGGTGCCGACCTCGAACAGGCCCTCGTCGGCGCCGGAGGTGTCGGTGTAGAACCCCGCCGCCACGCAGGTGGTGCTCGACGCGCACGAGACCGCGTACAGCGACAGGTCGGGGTTGGCATTGGGTGCCGGGCTGAGTCCGGTGGTCGGGGCGGTGCTGGCCGTCCAGGTCCAGACCCCGCCCACGAGGCTGCCGACCTCGAGCAGCGCGTCGGTGTTGTTCGAGGTGTCCCGGTAGAATCCCGCCGCCACGCAGGAGGTGGCCGACGGGCACGAGACGGCGCTCAACCCCACGTCGGTGCTGGCATTGGCGGCAGGGCTGAGGCCGGTGGTTGGCGCGGTCATGGCCGTCCAGGACCAGGCCCCGCCCACGAGCGTCCCGACCTCGATCTCACCGTCGAGGTTGCTCGCCGGGTTGTCGACCAGGTACTGCCCCACCGCCACGCACACTGTCGTCGACGGGCACGAGATGTGTGAGGGCCTCAGGTCGCTCGCCGGGTTGGCGACCGGCTCGAGGCCGATGGGGGCGCCGGCGGCGACCCAGCTCCAGAGCCCGCCCGAGAGGGTTCCGGTCTCGAACAGGCCGTCCCCGTTGTCGGAGGTGTCGGTGTAGCTCCCTGCGGCCACGCACGAGCTCGTCGTCGGGCAATACAGGCTGCGGAGAAACAAGTTGGGGATCGAATTGGGGGGCGGGCTGAGACCGGTGGTCGGAGCGGAGCTGGCCGCCCAGGTCCAGGTCCCGCCCGAGAGGGTGCCGACCTCGAAGAGGCCGTCCGCGTTGAGGGAGGAGTCGAGGTAGCTGCCCGAAGCCACGCACGAGGTCGCCGACGGGCACGAGAGGGCGTCGACTTTCACATACGGGGCGGAGTTGGGCGAGGGAGTCAGGCCGGTCGTCGGGGCGGTGCTGGCCGCCCAGGTCCAGGTCCCGCCCGAGAGGGTGCCCACCTCGAACAGGCCGTCGGTGTGGCCGGAGGTGTCGAGGTAGCTCCCTCCGGCGACACACGAGCTGACCGCCGGGCAGGACACGCTCGTGAGACCGGCCTGAGCCGCGGTGGCAGGCGCCGGGCTGAGACCGGTGGTCGGGGCGGTGCTGGCCGCCCAGGTCCAGACGCCGCCCGAGAGGGTGCCGACCTCGAAGAGGCCGTCGGTGTTGTTGGAGGTGTCGAAGTAGAACCCCGCAGCCACGCACGAGGTCGCCGACGGGCACGAGATGCCGGCGCTGGACTCGAAGGCGTCGGAGTTGGCGCGAGCCGCCGGGCTCAGCCCGGTGGTCGGGGCGGTGCTGGCCGTCCAGGTCCAGACGCCGCCCGAGAGGGTGCCGACCTCGAAGAGGCCGTCGGTGTTGCCGGAGGTGTCCTTGTAGTCCCCGACGGCGACGCAAGTGGTGGCGGTCGGGCAGGAGACGTCATCGACGAACACGTCGGGCCCCGAGGCGGCGGCCGGGCTCAGCCCGGTGGTCGGGGCGGTGCTGGCCGCCCAGGTCCAGACGCCGCCCGAGAGGGTGCCGACCTCGAAGAGGCCGTCGCTGTTGCCGGAGGTGTCCAAATAGTTCCCCGCGGCCACGCACGAGGTCGCCGACGGGCACGAGATGCCGGCGAGGCTGTTGAAGGACGCGGCGGGCGTACCGGCAGCCGGGTTCAGACCACTGGTGGGGGGGCTGCTGGCCGTCCAGGCCCAGGTGGACCCCGACTGCACTCCGGTCTCGATCAGCACCGAGAGCCCGCCGCCCGAGTTGGTGTAGTTGCCGACCTCGACGCATGAGCCGGCCGTCGGGCACGCCGCAGCCACCGGGGAGACGAACGGATTCGCGCCCGGGGGCGGGCTGAGGCTGGTCGTCGGGGTGGTGGTGGCCACCCAGCCGGCCGCCGCCGCCGAAGCCGGTGTGCTGCCTCCTCCGAGGGCCGCCACGAACAGAGCCGAGAGCAGCAAGACGAGCCCGCCGACCACCCGGGTCCCCCGACGGCTCGTCGGCGGGTGGCTCATGGGCAAGGCGGGATCGTTCACAGGTTCTGCCTCTCAGATTGTCGCAGGGCAATGCGGTGCAATTACTCGGGCCAACACTGACAGATCCAAGGCCCTCCTGCGCAGGACGCTCGCTTGTCGCCGGGCCTCGGCCGTGACGACCTACGCTGCATCGGTGCCCGACCTGCTCCTGCTGCGGCACGGCGAGTCCGACTGGAACGCGAAGAATTTGTTCACAGGGTGGGTGGACGTCGACCTGAGCCCCAAGGGCGAGGAGGAGGCCCGCCAGGCCGGGCAGCTCCTGGCCGACGAGGAGCGCCAGGGGCTCGACCTGCAGGTCGTCCACACGTCGGTGCTGACCCGGGCCGTGCGGACCGCCAACCTGGCGCTCGACGTGGCCGGACGGAGCTGGCTCCCGGTCCGCCGCCACTGGCGGCTCAACGAGCGTCACTACGGGGGGCTGCAGGGCAAGAACAAGAAGGAGACGGCGGCCGAGCACGGCGAGGAGCAGGTCCGGCTGTGGCGCCGCAGCTACGACGTGCCGCCGCCACCCCTGGCCGAGAACGACGCCTCCCACGCCCGACTCGACCCCCGCTACCGCGACGTGCCCCCCGAGGCGCTCCCGGCCACCGAGTGCCTGGCCGACGTGGTCCGCCGGGCCGTCCCCTACTGGCAGGACGCCATCGTCCCGGACCTGCTGGCGGCCGGTGCCCGGGGGGGAGCCGTGCTGGTGGTGGCCCACGGCAACAGCATCCGGGCGCTGCGCAAGCACCTCGAGCACATCCCCGACGACGAGATCGTCGGGCTCGAGATCCCGACCGGCATCCCCTACTGGTTCGAGCTCGGTGAGAACCTGTCGGTGCGGGCAGCCCGCCCGCTGGGCGATCCCGAGGCCGCACGTCTGGCCGCCGAGGCGGTGTCCCGCCAGGCAGGCTGAACGGGGCCCCGGGCCGGCCGGCCGAGGGGAGGATCAACGCCCGGCCGGCCCGAGGACCTCTCTACAGCGCGTCGCTGCCGCGCTCACCGGTGCGGACTCGGACGATGGTGTCGAGAGGGAGCACCCATACCTTGCCGTCCCCGATCTTCCCCGTGCCCGCCGCCTGCACGATGGCGCTCACCACGTCCTCCGCCTCCGCATCGTCGACCGCGATCTCGATGCGGATCTTCGGAACGAAGTCCACCTCGTACTCGGCGCCCCGGTACACCTCGGTGTGCCCCCGTTGACGTCCGAAGCCCTGGGCCTCGGTGAGGGTCATCCCCTGAACGCCGAGGCTCTTGAGCGCCTCCTTCACGTCGTCGAGCTTGAAGGGCTTCAGGACTGCCACGACCAGTTTCACGTTCCGCTCCTTACGTCCTGTATGTCCCTGCTCGCCCTACACCCGATCCCCGGGTGGGGGATCTTCCGACCCTATCGACGGAGGCGGGTTGCCGCTCACCCGGGCTCCGGTGCCTCCGATGCCGGCCAGCTCGAACGCACCGCCGGTGCGTACAGCCAGCCGCTCCTCGGGGAAGGCCTCCTCGTCGTGGATGGCCAGGTCGCCGATCTCGAGCACCTCCTCCTTGTAGCGGACGCCCCGCAGCACCAGCTTGATCAGCTGCATGAGAATGAAGGTCACCACGGCGGACCAGCAGATCACCCAGATGGCCGCCCGGAACTGCTCCCACAGCTGGTGCGCGGACCCCGTGTACATCAGCCCGCTGACCGAGAACGGCGTGCACTTGCCGCCGGTGCTCACGTACTGCGCCTGGGTGGTGGCGACGACCTGGCCGGAGGCGCTCAGGTGCCCACAGCCGTACTCGATCATGTTCGGGTCACCGAAGATACCGAGCAGCATGCCGCCGGTGAAGCCGGCGATGCCGTGGGTGTAGACGACACCGAGTGCGTCGTCGACCTTGGAGAACGGCCGCACCTTGGAGAGGTAGTTCCAGGCGACCCAGACCACGCCGGTGCAGATCAGGCCGACGGCGATGGCGCCCCAGCCGTTGACCCAGCCGGCGCAGGGTGTGATGCCGACCAGACCGCAGATCATGCCGTTCACCCCGCCCAGGAAGGTGGGCTTCTTGGCCTTGGTGAACCAGGCGTCGAGAGCGATCCACCCGAGCACGCCGGCGGCGGTGGCCACGTTGGTGTTCACCACCGCCGCGGCCGCGCTGGCCCCCGCGTAGTAGGGGTCGCCGCCGTTGAACCCGTTCCAACCGAGCCACAGGATTCCCGCCCCGACCGCAGCCATCACGAGGTTGTTCGGCAGGGCGTGCTGACGATCTCGGGCCAGCCGCGGGCCGAGCACCCAGGCGGCTACGAACCCCGACACGCCGGCCGACATGTGGATGACGTAGCCGCCCGAGAAGTCGAGCGATCCCTCCTGGGCGAAGTAGCCGCCGCCCCACAGGAGGAAGGCGTCGACCGCGTAGACGAAGGTCGACCAGAGCGGGACCAGCAGGCACCAGGCGCTGAACTTCATCCGGCCGACGACGCTGCCGAGGAACAGCAGCGGGGTGATGGCGGCGAACACGAACTGGAAGTAGGCCAGCGTCGAGGTGGGGAAGTGGAAGGGGATCGCCGTGTTGGCGGCCGACACCGCCTGTCCCTGTTCGCCGACGCTGTTGGTGATCTGGCCCGGCTTGCCGACCAGGTTCTCGAAGAAGTGCTTGACCCACCCGACCCCGGAGAGCTGTGTCTGCACCCCGTTGTGGACACCGCCCCCGAGGGAGGTCGAACCGAAGCCCATCTTGTACGACCACAGCACCCAGGCGATGAGCACCAGGGAGAAGCCGGTGAACATCATCGCCAGGACGTTGACCGCCCACTTCTTCTGGACCAGCGACGCGTACAGCACCGCCAGGGCCGGCAGGCTCATCAGGCCGACGAAAGTGGCGGCCGTGATCTGCCAGGTGTTGTCGGCCGGGTTCAGCCAACTCGGATACGGGACGTACACCGCTCCCAGCAGATGCACCAACACGGCTCGGGCACTCCTCTCCGCTGTTTCCTCCCGGCGACCGCACCACGGTGCCCGTTCACCCTCGCTCGGGTGTGCTGGACCGTTGCAGCGGTTCGCCCCTGCCGCCGCAAAGGATGCAGGCACGTCGTTTCCGCACCGTCACGCGCGTGTTACCAGCGCGTTAACTGCGACACCTCTTTGAGCCGGGGCCGTCTCCGGGCGCCCCCGGACTGATCCGGCCTCACTACGATCACCCGACCATGGAGACGGCAGTACCGCCATCCGCACCTGGGCCGGACGTCGACGCGCGGTCGGCCACGTCCGGGGGGGCGGCCACGTCCGGGGGGTCCGTCGGGGCGGCCACGTCCGGGGGGTCCGTCGGGGCGGTCAGCACCCTCCGCGGGGCGGCGGTCGACGTCAATGCGCGGCTCGTCGCCCGGGTAGCCGTGACCACGTGTGCAGCCGCCCTGCTGGCGACGGTGGCGGTCCTCACGGTGGCCGGCCTGCACAGGAACGCACAGATCACCGCGCTGCGATCGCACGGCGTCGCCGTGGAGGTCCACGCCACAAGCTGCATCGGGCTGATGGGCGGGAGCGGCAGCAACCTCGCGGGGTACCGGTGCGAGGGTTCGTTCGTCCTCAACGGTCGGCGCTACACCGACACCATCCCCGACGGCGTCCTGCACCGCCCGGGCTCCACCGTCCGGGCGGTGACCGTGCGGAGCGACCCGGCGCTCTTGGCGACGGTCGGCCAGGTGGCCACGGACCGACCCTCGCTCAGGGTCTTCCTGCTCCCCGGGGCCCTGCTGGGGGCCTTGGTGTTGGTCGGCATCGCTCTGCTGGCGGTGCGGCGGCGAAGTGGCACCGTCGGCGGTCCCATGCCGGGTGTCACCGCCGGGGGAGCCGACCTGGGTTAGCCGGCCCGGCGCTCCTTTGCGCTGGGCGTCGCCGGGCGCTTGGGGCGCGTTGGCGGCGGCGTGTAGCGCCGGCTCTGGGGCCCCCGACCGCGGGCCGGTGTCCCCGCCCGGTGGCTCCGGCCCCCCGCCGGCTCACCCGCGGCGGCCCGCAGGTCGCGCTGCAGCCGGTAGGAGCGGACCAGCAGCCAGGCGGCCACCATGATGAAAGGGACCCCGAACCCCCAGTAGTGCAGGTTGAAGATCGCCAGGCCGTAGAGTGCGGTGACCACGCCCAGGTAGAGGCGCTTCCGGGACCACGCAGCGGCCAGCATGGCCACTGACAGGACCAGCAGGACGATCAGCAGGTCGTGGTAGATGGCCGGGTTGACGTGGAGGCTGTTGAGGCGTCCGTCCTTCAACCGGGCCGCCGGGTCGTTGGTGACCAGGGCCGAGATCACCAGCATCCCGATGCCGGCCGCCAGGGGGGCGGCGATCAGACCGATGAGCCGCTCCTTGTCGTCAGCCGACCGCACCGCCGCTTCGAGCTCGCCCACCGTGGGCGGGGGCGCAGGCGTCGGTGGGGGACCCGCCGGCTCGGGGACCGGCTTGAGGAAGGTCCGACGGAGCCGCTCACCCAACGGGGGGCGGTCCGCGTCGTCGTGTCGTCGACCCGGCATCGGCGAAGGGTAGCGCGCCTCGCGCGGGGCCACGATTCGGGGACATCGGTACGCTGCAGCCAGGCCGGCAGGGCCGAGGGGTCGGGAGGGCCGGGGCCGCTCGGGCGAGGACCCGGGACGAGCAGGTCGGGTGGCAGTAGCCTGGCCGACATGGCCAACCGAACTGAGGAGATCGACCTCTCCACGATCTGGCTGTTCTCGACCTGCTCGACGCGGGACCTGCGGACGATCCGCCGGGCGCTCGAGGAGGTGAACGTCCCCGCCGGGCGGGTGCTCTGCGAGGAGGGCACCATCGGGCGTGAGTTCTTCCTCATCGTGGAGGGCACCGCCTCGGTCCAGCGCAACAGACGCAAGATCGCCACCCTCGGTCCGGGCCAGTACTTCGGTGAGTTGGCCCTGCTCGACCGACGGCCGCGCTCGGCCACCGTCGTCTCCGACTCCGAGATGCGGCTGCTGGTCCTGGGCCAGCGCCAGTTCAACGGACTGCTCGACGCCATCCCGGCACTGGGGCGCAAACTGCTGGCCGCCACCGCCACCCGGCTGCGCGAGTCCGACGCCAAGGTGTCGGCCCTCATCTCCCACTGACCACCGGTCCCCGTCGCCCCGCCGTCCGATGGAGCTCGATCTGACACTGGCCTTCGCGGGCGCCAGGAACCAGGGCGTCCTGGCCACCATCCGCCGTGACGGGCGGCCGCAGCTCTCGAACATCATCTACCACCTGGCCGACCGGGTGATCCGCATCTCGGTCACCGACGACCGGGCGAAGACTCGAAACCTCCGGCGTGACCCGCGCGCCACTCTGTACGTGGCAGGTGACGACTTCTGGCACTGGGTGGTCCTCGACGGCCGTGTCGAGCTCACCCCGGTAGCCGGGGTGCCCGAGGACGACACGGTGACCGAGTTGGTCGACCTCTACCGGGCCATCCGGGGCGAGCACCCGGACTGGGACGAGTACCGGCGGGTGATGGTGGAGGAGCGCCGGCTGGTCGTCCGCCTGTCGATCGACCACGCCTACGGCATGTCGCCCTGAGATCTCGGGGTTGGCGGGGCGACCGACCCGCCTATTCCCCGTCGGCCTCCGGGGAGCCCGGAGAGATCGCGCCCTCCGAGCCGGTCCGCAACGCCCCGGTGCCGGCGAGCATCGACTCCTCCACCAGCTGGGAGAGGTCGAGCACCCGCACCTCGTCCTCCTTCGCGTTGGCCCGCACCGCGTCGTCGAGCATGATCATGCAGTAGGGGCAGGCGGTCGACACCACGTCGGCACCGGTCCCCAGCGCCTCCTCGGTGCGCTCCATGTTGACCCGCTTGCCGATGCTCTCCTCCATCCACATGCGGGCCCCGCCGGCACCACAGCAGAATCCACGCTCTTTGCAGCGCTTCATCTCGATGTTGGTGGCGCCGGGTATGGCGTTGATCACGGTGCGCGGCTCTTCGAAGACGCGGTTGTGACGACCGAGGTAGCAGGGGTCGTGATAGGTGACCTTGCCCTGGTAGCCGTCACCGGGCACGAGCCTGCGCTCCTGCACCAGGTGCTCGAGCAGCTGGGCGTGGTGGATGACCTCGTAGTTGCCGCCGAGCGCCGGGTACTCGTTCTTGATGGTGTTGAAGCAGTGCGGACAGCTGGCGATGATCTTCTTGGCGCCCACCTCGCCCAGGGTGGCGATGTTCAACTTCCCCTGCTCCTGGTAGAGGTACTCGTTGCCGAGCCGACGGGCGGGGTCGCCGGTGCAGGACTCCCTCGGCCCGAGGATGGCGAACGTCACCCCCGCCCGGTGGAGCATGCGGGCCGTCGCCTGCACGCCCTTGCGCGCCCGTTCGTCGAGCGCCCCGGCGCAGCCGACCCAGTAGAGGTACTCGACGTCGTCGGGGATGGTGCCGGTGACCACCGGGACCTCGAAATCGAGGACGTCGGTCCACTCGGCGCGCTTGGCCTGGCCGAGCCCCCAGGGGTCCCCCTGGTTCTCGATGTTGCGAAGCATCAGACCGGCCTCAGTGGGGAACCGCGACTCCATCAACACCTCGTAGCGGCGCATGTCGACGATGGCGTCCACGTGCTCGATGTCGACCGGGCACTGCTCCACGCAGGCGCCGCAGGTGGTGCAGGACCACAGCACGTCCGGCTCGATGGTGAAGGGCACCAGCGTCTCGACCTCCACCGTCTGGGCGGCGGCCGGTTCCTCGCCCGCAGTGGCCCGGGGCTGGTGGAGGAGGCGCTGCGAGGACGCGAACATGTTGTCCCGCAGGCTCATCACCACGAGCTTCGGCGACAACGGCTTTCCGGTGTTCCAGGCAGGGCAGGCGGACTGGCAGCGCCCGCATTCGGTGCAAGTGACGAAGTCGAGCATCTGCTTCCAGGTGAACTGCTCGACCAGGCCCACGCCGAAGACCGTGTCCTCGCTGACGTTCTCCATGTCCATGTCCGGCGTCCGGTTGAGACCGCCGAGGGCGCGTGGCCGCCTCGAGAACGCCACGTTGAACGGCGCCGCGAAGATGTGGAGGTGCTTGGAATGGGCCACGAACACCAGGAAGCCCATGATCACCGCCACGTTGAGCAGCAGGAAGAGGGTGGCAAGGACGCTGTTCACCCCGGAGCCCAGCGGGTGCAGAGCGGAGCCGATGACGTGGGAGGCGAATGCCCACCAGCCGTAGGGGAACTGATCCGGCTTGGTGTTCACCTGCGCCCCGCGGTAGAGGAGCAGCGTGATCATCACGCCGGCGATCATCGCCAGGGTGATCCAGGCTGCATCGGTGTGCGACCCGTAGAAGCGTGATTCGCGCTGGCGCCGAGCCGGCTCGTTCTTGACGCGGATGACGGCGAAGACCACCAGGGCCGCCAGCACGGCCACGATGAAGAAGTCCTCGAGGAAGCCGACCGCCGCCGTATGGCCGATGCCCCAGATGGCGAAGGTCTTGTCGAACAGGTCTCCGTAGGCCTCGATGATGGTGAGCAGCAGTATGGTGAAACCCCACATGGTGAAGAAGTGGGCCGTGCCCGGCACCGTCCATTTGAGGAGCTTGCGCTGCCCGGCCACCTCGGTCAGCTCGGCCTCCGCCCGCGCCAGCACCCCGTTCTCCCAACGCTCGGGGGCGGGCTGGCCACTGCGGACCAGGCGGGTGATCCAGTAGAAGCGCCGGCCGGCGACGGCCAGCGCCACCACGGTCACGGCCAATCCGATGGCGATCCTGACGGGCAAGGTTCCTCCTTCGTGCCTCGACGGCGGGCTCAGCCGGCCACGTGAGAGGCGCCGGCATGGCGCGTCACGTGCCGTCGGGCGCCTACGGGGCCGGGTCCCTCAGCGGCGGAAGTTCTCGGCATAGCGGCTGGGGGTGGGTCCCCACTGGCCCTGGTACTTCGACCTGAGCCCCGACGAGCCGTAGGGGCGGTCGGCCGGAGTGGTCATCTTCAGGAAGCTGATCTGCCCGATCTTCATGCCGGGGTAGACGGTAATCGGCAGGTTGGCCACGTTGGAGAGCTCCAGCGTGAGGTGCCCGTCCCAGCCGGCGTCGACGAAACCGGCGGTGGAATGGATGAGCAGCCCGAGGCGGCCGAGGGAGGACTTGCCCTCGAGCCGGGCCACCAGGTCGTCGGGCAGCCGCACCCGCTCCACGGTCGAGCCGAGCACGAACTCACCGGGGTGCAGCACCAGGGGGTTCTCGGTTCCCACGTCGACCAGCTCGGTCAGGTCCTCCTGGTCCTCGCGGACGTCGATCACCCGCTGGGTGTGGTTCCGGAACAGCCGGAAATAGCGGTCCACGTGGAGGTCCACCGAGGAGGGCTGGATACAGTCCTCCTCCAGAGGCTCGATCACGATCCGACCGGCTTTCAGCTCCTCGCGGATGGTGTGGTCGGACAGAACCATGGCGGCCAAGACGATAGTGTGACGGACGCTCGCGGGCGTAGTTCAGAGGCAGAACATCAGCTTCCCAAGCTGAGAACGCGGGTTCGATTCCCGTCGCCCGCTCTCCGAAGAAACCGCTGGTGAGCTGTGGTTTCTTCTCTTTCGCCGGGTGCGAACGAGTCGGGAAATTGGGCCGCCGTGCGCGAACGGGCGCGAACGGGCGGGCAACAACGGTCAGTGGGGCCGTTCGGGCCGAGAAGTGTGCGGCGCTGCGCAGGCTCTCGGATCGCCGAACGCCCCGAATGCACTGGCCGCTGGGTGGGAGACGAGCGATCTTCCCCGGTCCACGGCCGTCGGGGTCATCCCCCAGGTCCGTGCCCCCGGTGGGTGGCGGTCAGCCTGTGCGCCGCATACTTCCGGTACCAGCCGCCAACGCCGGGTTTGACGTGGTGTTTCGTAACGCGTCGGCGCTGCGATGCGCGGCTACGAGTCGCTGTGGCTCCGATCCGAACGCCGGTTCGGCGCTCACAGGGTGGCCGCCTTGATCCGCCGTCAGGCGTCTTTATGAGCGCCCCGCTGCCCGCCCGGCTGACTGACCGTTCAGAGCGTGCTTTCGGCGCGCTCTGTCCACGGA
>DAHUYA010000016.1 GCA_027315445.1 Acidimicrobiaceae bacterium
GGAGGCGGCCACCTCGGCGAACCCGGCGCCCAGGCCACTGCCGGCCCCGGTGACCACGGCCACCGACCCCTCCCAGAGCCGCCGGGCACCGGTCAGGTCGGTCCGGGGAACCCGCCCGTCGGCAGCCACCGGCGCACGCTACCCGGCGGGTGGCGTCGGAGCCGGGGGCTCAGCCGCCGAGAGCTCGCGCCAGGAAGCGGGCGGCGATCGCCCCCACCTGGTCGGCGCTGAGCGAGGGGGTCCCGCCGGAGGGCGCCAGGCCGTGTCCGGCGTGGCGCACCATCAAGAGGGTGGCGCGTCCTCCGGCGGCCACCAGGTCGTGGACCAGCTCCACCGACTGGGAGGGCGGCACGATCTGGTCCTCCGCCCCCTGCACCACCAGGAACGGCGGCGCCCCGGCATGGACGTAGGTCACCGGGCTGGCCGCGGCCAGCACCGGCGAGGGCTGCCCGGCCGGCACGCCGAACTCCTCGGCCGACAGGCGGACCAGGGCGGGCGACTGGGCCCACACCGGCGAGGTGAGGTCGCTCGGGCCGTACTGGTCGACCACCGCCTGCACGGTACTCGGCTCCCCGGGGTGCTCCCCACGGTCGAACGGCGGGCGGTCGCCGGCCAGGCCGACCATGGCCGCCAGGTGGCCGCCGGCGCTCGCCCCGATCACCCCGACGTGCGCCCCGTCGACGTGGAGGGTGGCAGCCTCGGCCCGAAGGAACCGCACCGCGCAGGTGGCGGCCTGCAGCTGGACCGGCCAGCGGTGGGCCGGCGCCAACGGGTAGTTGATGGAGACGAAGATCCACCCCCGCCCGACGATGTCGTGCTCGACCGCCCAGTCGACCGTCCCGGACTGCAGGGAGGCGTCGCCCAGGACCCAGCCGCCCCCGTGGATGTCCACCACCGCCGGGACCGGCCGGGCGACACCCCCCGAGGGTTCCCAGACCTCCATGGTCTCGGCCAGCCCGTCGACGCGGCAGTAGGTCAAGGTGCGCTCGGCGCCCGCCGGCCGGGGCGGTCCACCGCCGCAGCCCGCCGCCGTGCAGAGGGCTGCCAGCAGGACGGCGCCGGCGAGGCGGCCGACCGGTCGCATGCCGCCAGCATCCCAGGCCCCGGGCACCCGGCGGCGACCGGTCAGGGGTGAGCGGCGGTCGGCTCCTCCCGACCGCGTCGGGCGTGTTGGCCGGCGGCGGCCCGCACGGCGGCGATGATCCCCTGGTAGCCCGTGCAACGGCACAGGTTGCCGGACAGTCCCTGACGGATCTCCTCGTCGGTCGGATCCGGGTGGTCACGGAGGAAGGCGGTGACCGACACCACGAACCCCGGGGTGCAGAAGCCGCACTGCAGCCCGTGATGGTCCCGGAACGCCGCCTGCACCGGCGAGAGCTCATCGCCGGGCCCGGCCATGCCCTCGACGGTGGTGACCTCGGCGCCGTCGGCCTGCACGGCGAAGACGAGGCACGACCGCACCGCCTCGCCGTCGAGGAGGACGGTGCAGGCGCCGCACACCCCGTGCTCGCACCCGAGGTGTGTCCCGGTCAACCCGCAGCGCTCGCGCAGGAAGTCGGCCAAGGTCAGCCGCGGCGGGACGCCGCACCGGTAGGCCGCGCCGTTGACCCGCACCTCGACGTCGATCTCACGCACCACGGTCACCGACCACGAGCCTCCTCGCCGGCCGCCCGTAGGGCGCGCGCCACCATCGACCCCCCGACCCGACGCCGGTACGCCGACGACCCGTGGAGGTCGGAGGGCACCGAGTCGAGCGACGACATGGCGAGCCGGCCGACCTCCTCGAGATCGACCTCGCCCACCACGGCACCGGTCACCGCGGCTTCCGCCGCCGTGGCGCGCTCGGGCGTCGAGCCCAGGCCGAAGAGGGCGATCCGGCACCGGCGCACGCGGTCGTCGCCGTCGAGCTCGAGCGCCACCGCCGCGCCGGCCACGGCGAAGTCACCGTGACGCCGGGCGAACTCTCGCACCGCGAAGCCGCACCGGCCGTCCCAGAGGGGGAAGGTGACCCCGGTGAGCAGCTCCTGCTCCCCGACTGCCGTGGACCACAGCCCGATGAAGAACTCGGTGGCCGGCACGGTCCGGCGACCGTCGGGCCCGAGCACCTCGAGCCCGGCGTCGAGGGCGAGCGCCACCGCCGGGTACTCGGCGGCCGGGTCGGCATGGACGAGCGAACCGCCGATCGTCCCGCGGTTGCGGATCTGGAAGTGCCCGATCAACGGCGTGGCCCGGGCCAGCAGGGGAACCGCCGACGCGACCTCGGCCGATCGTTCGATCGTCGCCTGGGCCGTCCCCGCCCCGACCCAGAGGGCGCCGTCGCGCCGCTCGACGCCCCGCAGCTCGGCCACCCGGCCGATGTCCACCAGGTGGTCGAAGGCGGCGAGCCGCAGAGCGAGCATCGGCACCAGGCTCTGCCCGCCGGCGAGCACCTTCGCCGTGTCGCCCAGCTCGACCAGCGCCGACACCACCTCCTCGGCCGTCGTCGGCGCGAGATAGTCGAAAGGTGCCGGCTTCATCGGGCACCCTCGATCAGTGCCACGACCGCGGCCGGGGTCAGCGGGAGGCGGGTGATCTCGACGCCGAGGGGAGAGAGGGCGTCGGCCACCGCGTTGATCACCGCCGGGGGCGCCCCGATGGCGCCCCCCTCGCCCACACCCTTGTAGCCGCCCGGGCCCGGTGACGGGGTCTCGATGTGCCCGTACTCGATCACCGGGACCTCGGTCGCGGTGGGCAGCAGGTAGTCCATGAAGGTCGTGGTCAACGGGTTCCCATCCTCGTCGTAGGCGAGGTGCTCGTAGAGGACGCCGCCGATGCCCTGCACGGAGCCGCCGGCGATCTGGCCCTCGACCACGTTCGGGTTGATCATCGGCCCGCAGTCCTCGCTGACGATGTATCGCAGCACGGTGACCGCTCCGGTGACCGGGTCGACTTCACAGGTGCACAGGTGGGTGGCGTTGGCCCAGATCAGCGGGCTCCGTGCCCGGTAGCGGGCGCTCACCTCGAGACCGGGGGGGACGCCTTCGGGCAACCGGTGCGGTTGGAAGTAGGCGATGTCGGCGATCTCCGCCAGGGGCACCGAGACGGCCGGCGTGCCGCGGACGCGCGCGCTGCTGTCGGCGAGCTCGATGTCCTCGGGCGCCGCCTCGAGCTGGTGGGCGGCGATGGTGACGATGCGCTCCCTCAGGACGGTGGTGCTCTCCTCCACCGCGCCGGCCAGCATCGAACCGCTCCGGCTCCCCCCCGTGCCGGCGCCGAACGGCGTCACCGCCGTGTCGCCCTGGACGGTCCGCACGTCGGCGATGTCCACGCCGAGGGCGTCGGCCGTGAGCTGCACCACCGCCGTCTCGAGGCTGTTGCCGGTCGACCCGCCGGCGACGTAGACGTTGACCTTTCCGGAGGGTTCGATGCGGACGGTCGCACCCTCGGTGCCCTGAAAGGCCATGGCGCTGGTCGTCGGCTCGGCATAGGAGCAGGTCCCCATGCCGAGGTACCGGCCGGTGGCCCGGGCATCCGCCTGCTCCCGGCGGAAGGCCTCGTGGTCGAGCATGCCCAGCGCCTGCTCGAAGGTCTCGATCGGGGTCATGTCGCTGTAGGGCATGCCGTTGGGGTTGGTGTGGGGCAGCTCGTCGTGACGGAGCAGGTTGCGCCGCCGGAGGTCGACCGGGTCGATGCCCATCCGGCGCGCCGCGATGTCGAGCAGCACCTCCCGGGCCACCGACTCGAACTGCCACGGCCCCCGGTAGGCGGTGCGGCCCGACGTGTTGGAGAAGAGCGACGTCGTCCGGTACCCGGCCGCGGGGACGCGGTAGGGGCCCGGGAAGAGCAAGCCGACCGCCATCGCGGTGCCCACTGGCCAGGGCGTGGGGTAGGCACCGACGTCCTGCACGTGGTCGAGGTGGGCGGCGAGGATCCGGCCGTCCCCGTCGAACGCCATCTGCGCCTCACCGTGCTCGTGGCGCGACATGCCGGCCGCCAGCAGGTTCTCGCGCCGGTCCTCGATCCACTTCAACGCGGCCGGCAGCCGCATCGCCGCCAGGGCGATGCACATGTCCTCGCGCAACGGGAGGACCTTCTGCCCGAACGCACCACCGGTGTCCCGCATGATCACCCGCACCTGGTGCTCGGCGATCCCGAGGAGGCGGGCGAGGAACATCCGGACCTCGTGGGGCGCCTGGGTGGCGGACCAGACGGTCAGCTCGTCCCCCGACCACTCGGCCACCATGCCCCGGGTCTCCATCGGGACCGGTGCATAGGCCTGCTGGTGGATGGTCGCCGAGGTGACGTGGGCGGCGCCGCCGAAGACGGCCGCCAGGTCCTCGGACATCGGAGCGCCGAGCGCACCGGCCAGGTTGCCGGGATACGCCTCGTGCACCAGCTCCGTCGCAGCCAGGGCGGTGGTGTAGTCGACCACCGGCGGCAACGGCTCGTAGTCGACGTCCACGAGATCGGCCGCGTCCTCGGCCACGTAGCGGTCGGTCGCCACCACCAGGGCCACCGGGTCGCCGACGAAACGGGCCTCGCCCTCGGCCAGGGGCGGGCGCGGGGTGTCGGGGACGTCCTTGCCGATCAGCGTGTACCACTGCTCGTGCACGCCGGGATTGAGGTCGGCCGCCGCGAAGACCGCCCGCACGCCCGGGAGGTCCAGTGCGACGGTGGCGTCGATCCGCCCGAGGCGCGCCCGTGCGAAGGGGCTCCGCACGAAGCAGGCATGGAGCATCCCGGGCCGGGTGACGTCGTCGACGAACGTCCCGTGCCCGGTGAGCAGCCTCGGGTCCTCGACCCGGGGGACCCTCGCCCCCACGTAGCGGGCGGCGGTGGCCTCGAGGCTCGTCATCCGCGGCGCCGCCGGGCGCGCCTCCCCAGGAACAGCAGGACCAACCGGACGACCAGCCCGGCCGGCGCCGCCAGCCGCTTCAGGGTGGAGCCGCCGGCCAGCGCCACCAGGTCCACCGGAGCCGCCTCGGGACCCTCGATGCGGCGAGGCCCCGGAGAGGCGCTCTCGGCCCGGCCCGGGGAGCCGGACCCGGTCGGACCCGGGGTGGCGGACTCGGTCGGGCCTGCGTCGTCGGCCGACGGCTCGCCTGGAGCGGGGTGGGCCGTCACGGAGGCGGCCAGGTCGGCCTCGAGGGCCTCGACGAACTGACCGAGCAGCCTGGTGCTCACGTCGCTCAGCACCCCCCGGCCGAACTGGGCGACCTTCCCGGTGATGGCGAGGTCGGTCACCAGGTTCACCAGGGTGGCGGCGCCCTCGGGGGCCATCGTGGCCGTGATGGTGGCGCTGGCGTTGCCCTGCCCCCGGGTGTCCCGGCCGGCGGCCGAGATGACCACCTCCCCGGTCGACTCGTCGAGGCTCACGATCCGGGCCGTGCCCTTGTAGGTGGCCGTGATCGGGCCCACCTTCACCTTCACCACCCCGTGGTACTCGTCGCCGTCCACCTCGCGCAGCTCGGCCCCGGGCAGCAGCGGCGCGATCCGTTCGAGGTCCGTCAGGACCCGCCAGGCCTCCGAAGGGTCGATCGGCACCCGGAAGTCGTTCGTCAGCTCCATCTGCAGCGTTCCTCTCGTGTGTCGATGTCGGCGGGTCGCCCCGGCAGGTCGCCCGGTCGGCGAGGTCCGGTCGATCACGGGGGGCACCCGGGCTCCCGTCCCCCGGGGGCATCGGGCCCCGGACGCCGGACGCCGGACGAGAGATCCACCGGCTTCCGACGGGGGCCATCGTAGGTGGCGATCAGGACCGCTGCGTCGCCCGAGCCGGCGGCCAGCCGGGCCCCGGCGGGATCGGCAGGCCCAAAGACCCTGGCGGCCCACTGGGTGGCCGCCCGATACTGGGTCCGTGCCGAAAGCGAGCGCGCAGGGATGCACGGGGTGGAAGCGGGCGGCCGTCCTGATGGTGGCGATCACCGGCGGCGGGACGCTCCTCGGGAGGTTGCTCGGCTACAACCACGGGATGCACACGGTGGTGCGGTGCCGCCAGGGCCACCTGTTCACCACCATCTGGATCCCGGAGATCACGTTGAAGGCGGTCGACCTCGGGGTGGCCCGTCTGCAGCGCTGCCCCGTGGGCAGGCACTGGACGCTGATCACGCCGGTGAAGCCGGCGTCGCTCACCGACGACGAGCGGCAGTTCGCCGAGCAGCACCGCGACGTTCGGATCCCCTGAGCAGACCGCCTATCCGGTCCCCACCGGGTGGTCGCGCACCTGGGGAAGAACCTCGTCGGCGAAGCGGCGGATGCCGTCGATCGCCTCCTTGGAGCTGCTCCACGGCTTCACCAGCGCCCGGCCCACCCCCATGTCGGCCTGGCGCCGCAGGCCGTCGGCGTCGGTCGCCCCCGCGCCGAGCGTGATCTCGACCGTCCCGGGGCGGCCCGCGTCCTGGCGCAACCGGGCCAGCTGGGCCACCCGCTCGGGGATCTGCTCGAGGGCGTGGTTCATGGGGATCCAGCCGTCCCCCACGGTGGCGGCCCGACGCAGGGCGGCCGGGCCGTCGCCCCCGATGTGGAGGGGCAGCGGGCCCTGCACCGGCTTGGGCTCGAACATCACCGGGCCGAAGTCGAAGAACTCACCGTGGTGCTCGACCACCTCCTCGGTCCAGAGGCGCCGGCAGACCCCGATGGCCTCGTCGACTCGCCGACCGCGGGTGTCGAAGTCGAGCCCGACCGCCTCCCACTCCTGGCGCAGCCAGCTGGCGCCGATGCCGAACTCCGTCCGGCCCCCCGACACGACGTCGAGGGTGGCGGCGGCCCGGGCCACCACGAACGGGTGGCGCAGGCCGATGTTGTAGACCTGGGTGCCGAAATGGATCTGCTCGGTCTGCCCGGCCAGATAGCAGAGGTAGCCGAACACGTCGAACACCGGGATGTCGGGGGGGATCGGCGGGTGGTCGGCCCCGCGGTGGGGGCTGCCGGTGGCGTGCACCGGGAGGACGAGATGCTCGGGGATCCAGACGGACTCGTAGCCGCAGCGGTCGGCCTCCCTGGTCAGCTCGACCCACAGCGACGGCCGCACCATGCCCAGGGAGATCCCGATCTTCACGAGGCCGTCCCGAGGGGAGTGGTCCTGGCGAGGTCGGCGGCGGCCTGCATCAGCTCGGGCACGATGTGCTCGTAGTGCAACATGGCCGGGTTGTCGGCCTGGCCGGACACGACCCGGGCGTAGCCACCCTCTAGGACGATGGCCAGCTTGAAGCGGGCGAGGATCACGTAGTAATCGATGTCGTCCACCGGTCGGTTGCTGACCTTGGCATAGTGCTCGAGCATCTCGTCCCGGCCCGGCATCCCGGTCTGGTCGGCGTACCCGAGAGTCCGGTCCTCACCGGGGTCGGTCCAGGACATCATCACCCAGCCCAGGTCGAGCAGGGGGTCGCCCACGGTCGACATCTCCCAGTCGACGATGGCTGCCAGCTGGGCCGGCGCACGGTGGCGGAACATGACGTTGGCGAACTGGTAGTCGCCGTGGATGATGCCCGGAGCCCACCAGCGGGGACGGTGGGACCGCAGCCAGTCGGCGGTCACGTCGAGCCCGGGCAGCTCGCGGATCTGCACCTGCTGGAGGTGGGAGAGCCAGCGGTCCACCTGACGGTCGTGGAAGCCCTCCGGCTTGCCGAACCCCTGGAGGCCGCGCTCCTCCCAGTCCACCCGGGACAGGCGGGCGATCCCCTCGATCAACTGCAGGGCGAGGCCGGACCGCTCCTCGGGGTCGGCGTCGAAGGGCGGTGGCCATCCATCGGTGTTCATCGGCGACCATCCATCGACCAGGCCCATCAGGTAGAAGCATGCACCGAGGACCTCCTCGTCCCGGCACACCGCGTAGGCCTCCGGGTGCGGGACGTCGGTGCCGTTGAGGGCCTCGAGCACCCGGTACTCGCGCAGCATGGTGTCGTTGCGCCCCGGCGGCACGATGCGCGGCGGCCTGCGCAGCACGGCGGTGAAGTCGCCGCGGGTGATCTGGAAGATCTCGTTGGTGGCACCCCCGCTGATGAAGCGGGCCTCGACCACCTCACCGGCGCCCGGCAGCCCCTGCTCGTCCATCCAGCGTCCCAGACGGTCCGGATCGACCAACCCCGTCGTGCGTTCCGTCGTCTCCACCTCCGTGCTCATGCATCCTCCTCGTCTGGATAGGGCTCCTCGAACGCTGAGCCGCTGGTATCGGCCAATCCTTCGAACAACTGCACGGGCGGGGCCTCGGTCACCGGCGACGCCACTTGCGAGGCCATGATCCCCTCGCGTCGGCGGAGGGCGAACATGCTCTCACGCCGTCCGGAATAGGTCACCGGCTGCCGCAGCATCCACACGATGCCCTCGGCCGCCACCGAGGGCGGCTCCCAGTTGCTGTGGTCGGTGCCCGGGGTGTTGGCCAGGAACCCTTCGGAGGCCACCGGGATGTCGATCCGGAAGCAGTTGCAGGTGATGCGGTCCTTGGCGAGGTGCGCGGCGGCGTCGAGGGTCAGCCGCTCGAGGCCGATCTTCGAGACCCCGTAGGCCATCAGCGAGGGGTACGGGAAGAGGGCGGCGACCGACGACACGTTGACGATGGCGCCCCCGCCCTGCCGACGCATCAGGGGGGCCGCCTTGCGGATGGCGAGCAACGGCGCCCGGAGGTTGACCTGCATCACCAGGTCGTAGCGGGACAGCGGGATGTCGAGGTCGCCGACGAAGGTGATGGCGGCGTTGTTCACCAGCAAGTCGACGCGGCCGAAGTGCTCGACCGTCCGCTCGACCATTGCCTCGACCTCTTCGTCGACCGCCAGGTTGGTCGGCACCGCCAGCGCCCGTGCGCCGGTCGCCGTCACCCGCTCCACCGTCTCGTCGAGGGTCCCGGCGGTCCGCTGGGGCGCAGAACGGGTCGAACGGGCTGCGCAGGCCACGTCGCAGCCGGCCTCTGCCAACGCCACGGCGGTGGCCGCCCCAACCCCGCGGCTCGCCCCGGTCACCAGGGCCACCTTCCCCGCCAGGTCCTCCATCGTGGTCTGCCCTCCCCGGTCGCCGGCACCGCCCGGCGCTGGCCGGACGGCAGGTGGGCCGGGCGGCGGACAGACGGTATGTCAGATACATTCTGTACCACACGAGGACGGCGCAACGAGAGGGGGAGCGGTGAGCTGGGTGCTCCGGAGCGAGGAGCCGGAGGCGGCGGGCGACCTCCCTGCGGTCGAGACCCCGGCCGGGTCGACCGACGGCGCCTCCTCCGACCGCGCCCGGCTCGACCGCGCCCGGCTCGAAGCCTCCTCCCGGCCGGCCGGCCGGCGGGCGGCGCACGTCGCCGACACCCGTCGGGCGCTGCTCGACTCGGCACGCCAGCTCTTCGGCGAGCGCGGGTTCCGCGGGACCCGTACCGAGGAGATCGTGCGGCGGGCCGGGCTCACCCGCGGCGCCCTCTACCACCACTTCGGGGGCAAGGAGGACCTCTTCCGGGCGGTCTACGAAGAGCTGGCCGACGAGGTGGCCCGCTCCCTCCACCGCCGCTCGGAGGACGACGCCGGCGTCGATGCATGGGAGATCTTCCGGGCCAACAGCGAGATCTACCTCGAGGCCGCCTCCCGCAACCACTCCTACCGCCAGGTGGTGCTCGTGGACGGCCCGGCGGTGCTCGGGCCGGAGGCCTGGCGGGCCCTGCAGCAGGGGCCGACCGAGAAGATCGCCGAGTACCTGCGCGACGCCGTGGCGGCGGGGGTGGTCGAGCCGCTGCCCACCGAGACGCTGGCCCACCTCCTGTCGGCCCTCGGCACCGGCGGCGTCACGTACGTCGCCCACGCCGAGGAACCGGCGACCGCCCGCGACGAGGTGTCCCGGTGCACCGAGCAGCTCCTGTCGGGGCTGTTGCGGCGCCCGGCGCCACCGCAGCCTGACCGGCCCGGCCCGACCGGGCGGACGACCGGGCAGCGACCCGACTGACGACCGGCCACACGAGCGGCCAGCATCAACGACCGAGCAACAGCAGCGACCGAAAGGGGCGGCACCGACATGGCATGGGACTTCTCGACCGAGCCCGAGTTCCAGGAGAAGCTCGACTGGGCGCGCGACTTCGTGCGCGACCGGGTGGAGCCGCTCGACCTCCTCTACCCCCACCGGCAATTCCACCCGCTCGACGACGAGCTGCGCCCGATCGTCGACCCGATGAAGCAGAAGGTTCGGGACATGGGCCTGTGGGCCGCCCATCTCGGCCCCGAGCTCGGGGGGAAGGGCTACGGCCAGCTGAAGCTGGCGCTGCTCAACGAGATCCTCGGCGTCTCGATGTGGGCGCCGATCGTCTTCGGCACCCAGGCGCCCGACACCGGGAACGCCGAGATCATCGCCCACTACGGCACGGAGGAGCAGAAGCAGCGCTACCTCCGGCCGCTGCTCGACGGCGAGGTGTTCTCCTGCTACTCGATGACCGAGCCACAGGCCGGCTCCGACCCCCAGCAGTTCACGACACGGGCCGAGCGGGACGGCGACGAATGGGTCATCAACGGGTGGAAGTTCTTCTCCTCCAACGCCCGCACCGCGGCATTCCTGATCGTGATGGCCGTCACCAACCCCGACGTCAGCGTCTACCAGGGCGCCTCGATGTTCCTGGTGCCGACCGACACCCCGGGGGTGGACATGGTGCGCCATGTCGGCCTGGCCGGCGAGCGGGAGGACGAGGGCATGCACGCCCTGATCCACTACGACAACGTCCGGGTCCCGGCCGACAGCCTGCTCGGGGGCGAAGGGCAGGCGTTCACCATCGCCCAGACCAGATTGGGCGGTGGACGGGTGCACCACGCCATGCGCTCGGTGGCCACCTGCCAGCGGGCCCTCGACCTGCTGTGCGAACGGGTGCTCAGCCGGGAGACGCAGGGCAGCGTGCTGGCCAAGAAGCAGTTCATCCAGGGCGACATCGCCGACTCCTACGCCGAGCTCCAGCAATTCCGGCTGCTGGTGCTCTACACCGCATGGGAGATCGACCAGTACAAGGACTACAAGCGGACCCGCAAGAACATCGCCGCCATCAAGATGCTGACCCCCAAGGTGGTGCACGATGCCGTCTGGCGGTCGATGCACGCCCACGGCGCGCTCGGCGTCTCCAACGAGATGCCGCTGGCCGGCATGTGGATGACGGCCCCGGTGATGAGCGTGGTCGACGGGCCCACCGAGGTGCACAAGGTGACGGTCGCCCGCGAGGTGCTGAAGGGCTACCACCCCTCCCCCGGCCTGTGGCCGACGGCCCACCTCCCGGCCAAGCGCGAAGAGGCGCGCCAGAAGGTGGCCGAGTGGATCGAGCACACCGTGGGCAACGCCTGAGCCCGTGCGCGCCGCACTCTGCACCCACTACGGCCCGCTCGAGGATGTGAAGGTCGGGGAGGTGCCGGACCCGGTGGCCGGGCCCGGACAGGTGGTGGTCGACGTGGCCGCCGCTGCCGTCAACTTCCCCGATGTGCTGCTGGTCGCCGACCGCTACCAGGTCCACGTCGAGGTTCCCTTCACCCCGGGCAGCGAGTACGCCGGGACCGTCCGCGCCGTCGGCCCCGAGGTCGAGGGGGTGGCGGTCGGCGACCGGGTGATGGGGGCGGTGTTGGTCGGCGGGTTCGCCGAGCAGGTGGTGACCCCGGCGTTCGCACTCGAGCACGTCCCCGGCGGGGTCTCCCTCGAGACGGCCGCCGCCGCCGGCGTGGCCCACAAGACCGCCTACCACGCCCTGCGCAGCGTCGCCCGGATGCAGCCGGGCGACCGCGTGGTGGTGCTCGGGGCGGCCGGCGGGGTCGGGCTGGCAGCGGTCGAGCTTGCGACCTTGCTGGGCGGGTCGGTGGTGGCCGCCGCCTCCACCGAGGAGAAGCGGGCACTGTGCCACGAGAAGGGCGCGGTGGCCGAGGTCGACTCGACCGCCCCCGACCTGAAGGATCGGCTGAAGGAGGCCACCGGGGACGGGGCGGACGTGGTGATCGACCCGGCCGGCGGCCCTGCCGCCGAGGCCGCCATCCGGGCGACCCGATGGGGCGGCCGGTTCGTGTCGGTCGGCTTCGCCTCGGGCGAGATCCCGAGGATCCCCCTCAACCTGGTGCTGCTGAAGGGGGTGATGGTGACCGGCTTCACCTTCGAGGGGCTCACCCGCAACCAACCCGACGACGTGGCAAGGGACCGGGCCGAGCTGGCCGAGCTGCTCGCGTCGGGTCGCGTGGTCCCCCACGTGGGCGGTCGCTACCCGCTGTCGCAGACCGCGGCGGCCATGACCGAGCTGGCCGAGCGGCGGGCGCTCGGCAAGATCCTGGTGCTTCCCGGGGCCTGACCGACTCCCAAGCTTCCTTCCGACCCGTCTGAAGACGGCAGATGCAGCGGCTGAAGAAGAAGGTTCAGGAGCGCGAGGCGGGTACGCGTGATTCCGACAGCGTGCCCGTCCTCTGGCGCTGTGCCCCAGACGAGTGACCGTCACCCTCCAGGCTCCATCCGTACGTCGATCCAATCCTCGACGGCGAAGAATTCCGTCGAACCGTCAGAACGACTGGCTTCCAGCGAACCATCTGCCCGGACTGTGTAAGCGGTGCAGTCATTCAATTTCTGTTGTTCATATCCAGATCTGATCACCGCCACCGTCGCAGCCTCTTGACGGTCTTTCGGGGGCGTCACAGAGTTCCGCTTGTCGGGTCGGTCGCATGCAGAAACGTTCGCAGCCCGCTGCTTCCGCGGTTACGGGTGACGAAAATGGCGCGGACGCGTGTTTGCGGCAATACGAGACAAGAGCGACGTGGGTCACCTCTTGTGGCCGGTTCGGGTTGGCCATCGTCAGGTGTTGGGCATGAGCTCGGGCACGAGCTCGAAGTGGTCGATGTGGCGGGGCCGAACGACTGAGAAGTCCCGACGGTCGATGGTGGCGACGGTGGTGACGCCCAGGCGCTCCGAGACGGCGACTACGGCCGCGTCGACAGCGCCCAGCGGCAGGTTGTCGTACGTCTCGACCAGCTCCGCCATCCGCCGGTAGTCGTCGGCCTGAAGTGGCTCCACGCGCAGTTCACCACCGGCGAGGGACGCGAGGAATTCAGCTTCGAGATCGATGGAGACGTGGCGCCCGAGCATCCAACACACCTCGACGATCACCGGTGCCGGAACGACGAACTCATCGCCGCGTTCGTCGAGGAGCTGCGTGCACGATGGGTAGTGGCGGTCGTCGACATCGGCGGTGGCGATGAGGACGCCGCTGTCGACCACGATCACGAACCCAGGTCGGCGCTCAGGATCTCCTCGACCCGCTCGGAGAGGTCGTGGCGCCCACTGTGGCCCTTGCCCACGAAGCGGGGCCTGCGCCGCGGCACCGGCGTCCCGGGCACGTGCAGCGTGAGCACCTCGGCGGCCACGTCCTCGGCGGAGGTGCCCCGCTCGGCGGCCTCGGAGGCCAGGCGTTCGGCGATCTCGTCGGGGACCACCACCCGCAGCTCGGTCATGGCACCGATGGTACCTGGGGGCGGGGTGAACGGCCGTCCATCAGCCCTGATGGAAAGGTGATGGAGCGGTTCAGCTGGACTGCTTGGCGCGGGCCACCGGCTGCAGGAGCCGCACGTCGGCGTCGGCGACGTCGTTGCCGGCGGGATGGGTGGCAGCGTGGACGGCCCGGAGCTTGGCGATCGAGACGCGCTGGTGTAGAGGTGGTGGGCCCGGCCCGCCACGGTCGTCTTGGCGTAGCCGTGGCTGCGCAGCCAGCCCAGGTACTCCTCGGCCGCCAGCGCAAGCGAGTTCATGCTCGCCGTTCCCCGCTCGCGGGGGACCCCGGATCTATGCCTACGCCAACGAATCCGCGCCCGTCGCCAGACGCGCGGGTTCGGTCCGCGGGATCGGACGTTTCACCAGCGTGGGTGCCGTTTCCACCCCGCGGGCCACCCTCGCGCACCGGTCGCAGGGCGTCGCGGGGTGCACTCGCCGGCGCATCGGCCATCTGGTAGCGGTGCTGGCGGCCCGTGCCGCCGGGGACGGCGACGAGGTACTCCAGGGCGACCAGGCGGGCCAGGCCGATGCGCACCTGGTGCTCGGACCAGCTGAGCAGCTCGCGCAGCTCACGGCGAGTGAAGGCAACCGTCTCGGGAGCAACGTCCTCGGCCTCGGCGCGCTCGGCCGCGTATCCCTCTGCCGCGGCGAGGAGGCGTCGGGTCTGGGGGGCCAGGTCGTCGCCGCCTCGGGTGAGCACCCGCTCGGCCAGGCGCACGCCGAGGGCGACGTCGTCGGGGGAGGCCTCGACGTAGCGGACGCTGCGACCTTCGACTTCGATGCTGCCCACGGTCCGCTGGTGCTGGTGCAGCAGCGCCGAGGCGCAGATGAGGCTGAGGAGCTTCTGGTGGTCGCGCCGGTGCCGGGTGACGTGGTCGGGGAAGGCGATGTCGTCGGCGTCGGGGATCACGAGCGGGAGGGGCTCGAGAAGCCGCTGGGCGTTGCCGTGGCGCGCGATGATCTTCTCGCTGCGGCGCCGTTCACCGAGGCCAGGCGGTTGGCGGCGTCGTAGGTGTAGGTCTGCGTCCCGTCCATGCCGCCGCTGTCGATCTCGGTCAGCACCTGCTCGTTGGCGTCGCGGGTGTAGGCGAAGCTGTCGAGGACCGCATGCGAGCTGCCCTGGGTCTCGAGGGTGATCCCGGTGATGGCGTCGCCGGCGTTCACGGTCACCGAGTTCTGGTCGCCGTTGGGAAGAACGGTGCTGGTCAGATTCCCGTCGGCGTCGTAGGCGAAGGTGGTGGTGTTGTTCAGCCAGTCCTGCACTGAGGCCATCTGGCCGAAGCCGTCGTAGGTGTAGGTGGCGGTCGGATCGGTGGTCGACCCGTAGGAGGGGTAGACGACGGTCTGCAGTGCCTGGGTCGGGTAGTAGCTGTACGCGACCGTCCGATTGGCGAGGTCCGGGGAGGCGGCGGCCGTGAACTGCTCGGAGGTCACGTCGCCGGCGGCGTCGTAGCCGTACTTGGTGGTCCCCCCGGCCGGGGTGGTGGAGGTCTCGACGAGGCCCCCGGGCGGAGGGTCACGGCCGACGTCAGCCGTGGCGACGGTCCTTCTGGCTCGGGTAGGCGGTCGAGAGGAGGTGCTGACCGAGGACGCGCAACAGGAGTTCCTGGCTCGATAGCTCGCGCCAGCTCCGATCCGAGAGCTCGTCGACGAGCTCCATCAGCTCAGGCTGCAGTTCGTCGAAGCAGACCACGACGGCCGGTCAGCTCGCAGCACCCGACCACGGTCGTGACCCGCAGCATCCGCCGCAACACGGCGTGAAGGCCACCCAAACCGGGAGGATGATGGCCCTGCACCGCACTATGGCGGATGGTGTGCCCGGCAACACCTCGTCAGTCGGTCGAGGGGAACGACAGGCTGGGCGCCGGCTCGGGACCGGACGGCCAGCGGGTGGTGACCGCCTTGGCCCGGGTGTAGAAGCGCACCCCTTCGAGGCCGTGCACATGGACGTCGCCGAACAGCGAGTCCTTCCACCCGCCGAAGGAGTAGAAGGCGACCGGCACCGGGATGGCCACGTTCACCCCGATCATGCCGGCAGTGGCCTCGAGCTCGAACCGGCGGGCGGCCGCCCCGCTGCCGGTGAAGATGGCCGCCCCGTTCCCGTAGGGGTTCCGAGCCAGCAGCTCGAGGGCGTCGCTCAGGTTCTCGACCCGCACCACCGACAGCACGGGGCCGAAGATCTCGTCCCGGTAGACCCTCATGGAGGGGGTCACCCGGTCGACGAGGCACGGCCCGAGCCAGAAGCCGTCGGGGCCGTCGGCCACCTGCACCCCCCGACCGTCGACCACCACCTCGGCCCCCTCCTCGGCCGCCACGTCGAGGTAGGAGGCGACCCGCCGGCGGTGCTCGGCGGTCACCAGCGGCCCCATCTCGGCGTCGGGGTCGTCGGCCGGCCCCACCCGGAGCGACTGGGCCCGTTTGGCGATGGCGGCCACCAGGTCGTCGGCCACCCCGCCCACTGCCACCAGCGCCGAGACGGCCATGCACCGCTCACCGGCCGAGCCGTAGGCGGCGCTCACCGCAGCGTCGGCCGCCACCTCGAGATCGGCATCCGGCATGACCACCATGTGGTTCTTGGCGCCCCCCAGGGCCTGTACCCGCTTGCCGGCCCGGCCGGCTGCCTCGTGCACCGACTTGGCCACCGGGGTGGAGCCTACGAAGCTGACCGCCGCCACCCTCGGGTGGGTGAGCAGTGCATGCACCGTGGTCGCGTCGCCGTGCACCACGTTGAAGACCCCGTCGGGCAATCCGGCCTCGCTGAACAGCTCGGCCAGGCGGACCGAGGCCGAGGGGTCCTTCTCCGACGGCTTGAGCACGAACGTGTTACCGCACGCGACGGCGAGGGGGAACATCCACATGGGCACCATCGCCGGGAAGTTGAACGGGGTGATGCCGGCCACCACCCCGAGGGGCTGGCGGAGGGAGTGGCTGTCGATGCCGGTCGAGACTTGCACCGAGTGCTCGCCCTTCAGCAGGTGGGGGATACCGCAGGCGAACTCCACCACCTCGAGCCCGCGCTGGACCTCCCCCTTGGCGTCGGCCACGAGCTTGCCGTGCTCCGCCGCCACCAGTGCCGCCAGCTCGTCGAGGTGCTCGACCACCAGTTGGCGGTAGGCGAACAGGATGGTGGCCCGGCGGATGAGCGGGACCGTGCTCCAGCTCGTGAAGGCCTCGGCGGCGGCGAGCACCGCCTGGTCGACGAGCGGACCGTCTGCGAAGTCGACCGACCCGGTGACCGCCCCGGTCGCCGGGTCGAACACCTCGCCCCGGCCACCGGGCGCGCCCTGCACCCTGCGACCGCCGATCCAGTGACTGATCTGCTTCACTTCGCTCCTTCCGAGACGGTCCGGCCACCCGTCGGAGAGGCCGGCGCCCGGCACCGGTGCCCGTCCAGCGAGCACTCCGACGTTAGAGCATGCCGCTGTCGGGACTTCCGTGGCGCCCGACCGGGCCCCCGACGGGCGCGACGGGCCCGGGCCAGGACGTGCGGGTCATCCGGTGGCACCATGGCTCCATGACGACGACCCCGAGGGCACCGACCTTCGGCCCGCACACCGCCCTGGTCGTGATCGACGTCCAGAACGACTTCGCCGACCGGTCGGGCGGTCTCTACGTCGCCGGCGGCGAGGAGGTGGTGCCGGTGGTCAACCGGCTGGTCGCCGACGCCCTGTCGGCCGGCTCCCTCGTCGTCTACACCCAGGACTGGCATCCGGCACACACGCCCCACTTCGCCCAGGACGGGGGGTTGTGGCCCGTGCACTGCGTGGTCGGGAGCTGGGGGGCCGCCCTCCACCCCGACCTCCGCGTGGAGGGGCCGGTCGTCCGCACCGGCACCGGCGACTCGGACGGCTACTCGGGCTTCACCGCCCGCGATCTGCGCACCGGGGCCACCGCACCGACCGAGCTGCGGGCCCTGCTCGAGGAGCACCAGGTGGAGCGGCTGGTGGTGGTCGGTCTGGCACTCGACGTCTGTGTGAAGGAGACGGTGCTCGACGCGCTCCACCTCGGCTACCCGACCACGGTCGTGCTGGACGCCACGCGAGCGGTCAACGTGACGCCCGAGGACGGAGCGAGGGCGACCGCCGAGATGGTTCAGGCCGGCGCCCGGGTCGCCTGATCGAGCGGGCCGCGGCGCACCCTTCCTCAGCGAACGCGTTCGAAGTGCCCGCCGGCCCACGCCCACGCGAAGGTGGCGTGCACGTCGGGGCAGCACTGCGGCACGTCGGGCGTCGAGTAGCCGGCCACCGGCAGCGTCACCGTCGATCCCCGGGCCAGGAGGACCCCGGCCACGATCTCGTCCTGGGACGCCTGCAGCAACGTGGCCCGCAGGAGCGGGCGGGTCGGCGAAGCTGCGCCGTCGTAGGCGAAGAGGGAGCTCGCCGGGAGCTCGGCGGCGTTCCGGCACCGCACGAGCACGATTGCCAGCTGCGGTCCCCCCGGCGGGTGCAGCACCGACGCCTGCTGGACCTGCACCGGATCGCTCCCGCACCCCCCGGTGATCGGGTACTCGACCGAGGCCCACCGGACCGCCGACGGCGGCACCGCCCAACGGGGGGAGCTGCCGGCGGCGGGCAGTGGGGAGTGGTGGGGCCCGCTCCCGCCGGTCAGCGCGAGCGGCAGCACGATCGCCACCACCGCCACCAGAGCCACGAAGCCGGTCAGCACCGAGTGGAACGGCCTCCGCTCCGAGCTGCCGTGGTCCCGCGCCGCGGCAGGGGTGCCCCGACCGATCACCCGACGCCAGGAATCCCTCAACCCTGCCCCCTCCCCGGCGGCGCCGACTCGCTCCGTTAGGTGTAACACACTCGCGGTACTGCGGTCCCAACCTGCTCGCCACCCCGGCGGCAACTGCCTCTCGGACCGCCGGTGGTGGTCCATCGCCACCACCCTCCCTGTTGCCTCACGTCAAATCCTCCGGGAACGCGGATTCATTGCCTCACCAAGATCCTCCGGATGGTCACGGTGGTTGAAGGCCTGGTTGACCCGGGGCCTGACGGGGGCGGGGGCCTTTGAGAGCGCCAGGCGCTCGAGCTGGGCGCACAGGGCGGTGATCTCCTTGGAGCGGGATCCCGGGGAGATGTTCGCGAGGGTCTGGCGGATGCTCGCCTTGGCGTCCTCGGGGCCCCTGTGGCCGTCCCCGCGGTTCGTTCCTGCTCGCTCATCCTCCTCTCCGGAGCACTCCCGTGAACCACCAGCACCTCTTCCCCGCCGCATCCACCAGGGCAACCGCCACCCACTGCTGGCGTCAGATGCGCCCCGACCGCCTCGCCTTCGCGGCGGCCTGGACGTCGGTCGTGCTCGGGACCCCGGCCAACGCCGTGACCGGGCCGCTGATCTTCGCCACCCTGCTCGGCCGCATCGCCGACCTCCACCCCGGTGCCGGTCTCTGGTCGAGCTTCGGGCCGCTGGTGGTCGCCTACGCCCTCGTGCTCGCTTGCGCGACCGTCCTGTGGCGGATCGCCGGCTGGGTGAACTGGGGCGCCACCCTGCGCGCCTTCGCCCGGGCCATCACCAACGGCTACGACCACCTGATCTCCCTGAGCCACCGTTGGCACACCGATCGCCCACGTGGTGGCAGCTGCCGCCGTCTACCGCATCCTCTTCTACGCCACCTTCGTGGGCGGCGCGCTCGAGGAGTCCTTCGAGTTCGTCCGCTCGATCTCGAGGGCCGCCGGCCGGTGTGCCAAGTTCGTGGCCATCGCCGAGACCGAGCCCGACATCCGCGACGCCGAGGACGCCCGGCTCCTGGTCGTGACGAGCGGGCGGGTCGAGTTCCGCGCGGTGGACTTCCGCTACCGGCAGGATGCCCCGCTCTTCGAGGGCCTCGACCTCGGGATCGCTTCGGGTGAGCACGTCGGCCTCGTCGGGCCGTCGGGCTCGGGCAAGACGACGCTGACCAAGCTGGTGCTCCGGTTCATGGACATCGACGGCGGGGCGATCCTCATCGACGGGCAGGACGTGGCCCGGGTGACCCAGCAGTCGCTGCGCCGGCAGATCTCCTACGTGCCCCAGGACCCGCTGCTCCTGCATCGGACCATTGCCGAGAACATCTGCTACGGGGTCCCGGGCCTCGAGCAGCCCGACATGGAGCTCGTGGCCGAGGTCGGCCGGGCGGCCCACGTGGACGAATTCGTCCACCAGCTCCCCGACGGCTACCGGACCGTGGTCGGTGAGCGGGGGCTGAAGCTGTCGGGCGGGCAGCGCCAGCGGGTGGCGATCGCCCAGGCGATGGCCAAGGCGGCGCCACTGCTGATCCTCGACGAGGCCACCTCGGCCCTCGACTCGGAGTCCGAGACCCTGGTGCAGGAGGCGCTGTGGCGGCTGATGGAGGGGTCGACCGCCGTCGTGGTCGACCGCCGTCGTGGTCGACCGCCGCCTGGCCACCATCGCCCGGCTCGACCGGATCGTGGTGATGGAAGAGGGCCGGGTGGTGGAGGAGGGCACCCACGACGAGCTGCTCGCGGCCACCGGCAACGGCCTCTACCGGCGCCTGTGGCAGCACCAATCGGGCGGGTTCCTCGCCGCCTGAGACAGCCGCCCGGACCGGTCTCGCCCGGGGGACCCGTCCACGCCCCGACCGGCGGTCGCTGGTCGAGCGCCGGCTCGACGTCAGCCGTCCCCGGCCCGGCGCGTCGCCCCGGGCAGGTCGTACGCACGCCCGGGATCTCGCCGGACCCACCGGTCGATCGCCTCGGCATCCTCGCCCACGAGGATCCGCCACTCTCCGGCCCGGAGGGCGTCGAGGATGATCCCCGCCGCCTCGGCGGCACCGAGGGGCGCGTTGTTCCTGAAGTCCTCCCCCACCTTGGTCAGCAGGTGACGGAGGTCGTCGGTCGATGCGTCGACGGTGGCCCCGACGCGCGCCAGCGCGGGTCGCCACGCCTCGAGCTCCTCGTCGCTCATGGCCTCGGGATCCGGCTCGCCCAAGGCCCGCCGCGAGTTCATGACGATGTCGGTGCCGATGTGGCCGGGCATCACCACGGCGACCTTCACGTGCGGGGCGTTGACCCGGAAGTCTTCGATCAAGGCCTCCGAGAAGCCCTTCACCGCGAACTTGGCCGTGCTGTAGGCAGTGTTGGGCATCCCCGGACCGAGCGACGCCCAGAATCCGTTGACGCTGCTCGTGTTCACGAGCAGGCCTTCCGTGCTCTCGAGGATGAGGGGTAGGAAGACCCTGGTGCAGTGGTAGACGCCCCACCAGTCGACGGCGAAGGTGCGCTCCCAGGTCTCTCGCCGGTCGTTGACGAAGCTCCCGCCGCCGCCGATGCCCGCGTTGTTGAAGAGGACGTCGACGTGGTCGGCGGCGTGGCGGCCGAGCACCTCGTCCCGGAACCTCACCACCTGGGCTTCGTCGGCGACGTCGCAGACGTGGGCGGACACCTCGACGCCAGCCGGTGCCGCCGCCCGGGCCAACCTGGCGGTCTCCTCGACGTTGTCCTCGTTCAGGTCGCAGGCGGCGACGGCACAACCCTCCCGAGCCAGTTGGACGGTGAGCTCGCGGCCCATGCCGGAGCCACCGCCGGTCACCACCGCCAGCTTGTCCTTGAAACTGTCCATGTCCCCGTCACGTCCTCGCTGTTCCCGGCACGTCCTCGCTCGATGAGCTCGACCGGCACGCCGTCGGATCGGCCACGTAGAAGCTGCGGATGCCGGGGACCACCGAAGCCAGCTCGGAGGTCACCCGAACCCCGGGCTCCCCGAGGAGCTTCCGGCGGCGGGCACCGGGGTTGCCGATCAGCCGGCCGAACGCCTCGCCCTCCACCTCGTCGACGCTGCGCACCTCCATCCCGGCCACCCGGCAGGAGAAGGCCACCGAGCGGTCGAGGTCCGAGGCCGTCAAGCCGACGTGGAAGCCCGGTCACCGATCCGATTGTCGCACGGTCCTCGGATCGCGCCCCGGTGAGCCGTGGCCACGGCCACCAGGGTCGGTCCGTGGGGGCGTCCCGACGCCCCGTCCCCGTCCGAGCCATGGCCGCCCGACATCTGGTGGAAACCGGACCTTGACGAGTTCGACACCCGATGGTTGCCGGAAGTTCATCTGCCGGTCGCGGGTCGATCGCGGGCGGGTAACGGTCGATTCCTAGGGTGCGGAATCGCCGTTAGTCCTCCCTCGCAGAGAAGGTGCGCACATGCCCAGCTCAAAGGTGGTCTCCCGCCCCCCGTCCCTCCGCCGCCGAGCTCGCCGGCTGCCCTTCGGGGTCGCCGTCACCGGGCTGGCCGCCGCTCTGGGGGTGCTGGGCTCGACGGTGCTCCCCGGGGCGATCGGCACCGCCGGGGCGTCCGGCAAGGTGCCCCTCGTGGTCTACGCCGCCGAGGGCTACGACTCGGCGATGACCGCCGCCTTCCAGAAGGCGACCGGCATCCCGACCCGTCTCGACGACGACTCGACCGGCCCCCTGCTGGCCAAGGTGGTGGCCGAGAAGAACAACCCGCAATGGGGTCTGCTGTGGGTGGACGGCGCCACCGCCTTCGCCCTCCTCGACCAGCAGGGCCTCCTCTACCGCGGCTTCGAGCCGAACGTCGGCTGGACGACCCTCGGCAAGGCGGCGGTGCCCAGGGACAAGAGCTACATCCCGACCGGCATCACCCTCATGCCGGCGATCGTCTACAACTCCAAGGTCCTGAGCGCCAGCCAGCTGCCCACCTCCTACCAGGACCTGCTCAGCCCGACCTGGAAGGGCGCGGTGGGCATGAACGACCCGGCGGTCTCCGGGCCGACCTACCCGTTCGTGGCCGGCCTGATGAACCAGTTGGGCGGGGTGAGCGCCGGAGAGAAGTACTTCGAGCAGCTGAAGTCCAACGGCCTGCACGTCTTCCAGACCAACGACGTGACGCTCAACGCCCTCGAAGCCGGCACCATCAAGCTGGCCCTGATCCAGAGCTCGGCCGGCATCGGGGCGATGTTGAAGACCCCGGGCATCAAGGTGGCGTTCCTCCCCAAGACCACGGTGCTCCCCGGGGCGATCGGCATCGACAAGGGGGCCTCCAAGACGGTGCGGGCCGAGGCCGAGCAATTCGTGAAGTTCGTCCTGACCAAGGAGGGCCAGAGGGTCCAGCAGTCCGGGGACCCGACCGGTGACTCCCTCTACTGGCCGGTGATCAAGGGGGTCGCCCCCAAGGCCGGGCTGCCGTCGATCACCTCGATCGACGCCCAGACGATCAACCCGTACACCTGGGGCGCCCGGGAGAACGCCGTCAATCAGTGGTTCACGAACAACATCGTCCAGTGACCCCGTCCGCCCGGACCGGGGCGGACGGGAGGTGACCGCCCTCGCTCCCCCCGTCGCCCCCGCCGAGCCCGGGCCGCGTCCGTTGCTTCGACCGGCGCGCCCCGGGCTCGGGCGCGCCACGGCCACCCTGCAGTCGTTCGCCCTGCCGGCGACCTGGATCCTGATCGGCCTGCTGCTCCTGGCCCCGGTGGTCTGCTTCTTGGCCATCGCCATCTCTCCCCGGCTGTTCGACCAGGGCCCGCAGTGGTTCACGTTGAGCGACCTCTCGCAGGCCCTCTCGGGGCCCAACCTGCAGGGGCTGCTCGACACCGTCTGGGTCGGGGTGGCGACCGCGGCCCTCGCCGTGGGGATCGGATTCCCGTTGGCCTACCTGCTGGCCCGCACCGACCTGCCCGGCCGCGGCTTGTGGACCATCGGCATCTGGCTCGTGCTCCTCCTCCCCTCGTGGCTGCCGGCCCTCGGGTGGGAGCGGCTGGCCGCCCCGGGCGGGGTGCTCGTGCAGCTGGGTGCGGGCGACCGCTGGCTGCAGGACGTGGTCTTCGGGCCGGGCGGGGTGGTGCTGGTGCTGGCGCTGCGCGGGGTGCCCTTCGCCTTCCTCGCCTTCACCGCGGCGCTCGGCGGCCTCGGGCGGGAGTTCGAGGACGCCGCCCGGGTGCACGGCGCCGGGCGGTTGGCCACCCTGCGGGTCGTGGTGCCGATCCTGGCGCCGGCCATCTGGTCGGCGCTGGCCATCGTGTTCGCCGAGTCGGTCAGCGACGTCGGGGTGGCCTCCACCCTCGCCTTCAACGCCCACTTCCCGATGGCCACCTACGGGCTGTTCTCCGCCGTGAACAACTACCCCTCGGACTTCCCGCTCGCCTCGGCCATCGGCTGGCTGCTGGTGGCGGCGGTGGTGCTGCCCCTGGCCCTGCAGGCGCGCGCCCTGCGCGGCCGGTCCTACGCCGTCCTTTCGGGCCGCCTCCGGCCCGCCGGGCGCACGGCCCTCTCGAGGCGGGGCCGACTGCTCGGCCTGGCCGGGGTGGGGCTCTTCTACGCCCTGGCGCTGGGCGTGCCCGCGGTCGGCACGATCTCGGCGTCGCTCCTGCGCGACTTCGGCGGCACCGTCGGACTGAAGGAGCTGACGCTGGCCAACTACCGGGCGGTGTTCTCGAGCTCGGGGCTGGCCAGCCCACTGCTGCGATCCCTGTTCTTCGCCCTCGTCACCGCCACGGTGACCGTGGTGGCCGGGCTGGTGGCCGCCCGAATGCTCGTACACAGCGGGGCCAGGCGCTCGGCCAGGCTGTTCGACTTCCTGCTGCTCGCGGCGGTCGCCCTGCCAGGGACGGTGTTCGCCGCCGGCTACATCTTCGCCTACAACCTGCCGTTCCTCACCAAGATCGGCCTGGCCCTCTACGGGACCACCACCCTGCTGATCATCGCCTACATCGCCGGCAGCCTCCCCACCCACGCCCGGGTGCTGGTGGGGACGGTGGCCCAGGTGCAGGAGTCGATGGTCCACGCCGGGCGGATCCACGGCGCCGGCCTGCTGCGGGCCTGGCTGCGCGGCGTCCTCCCGGTGCTCTCGCGCCCTTTGGTGATGGCGTGGCTGCTCACCTTCTGCGGCATCTTCCTCGAGCTGCCGATCTCCCAGATCCTCTACCCGCCGGGACAGCCCCCGGTGTCGGTCGCCATCAACGACAACCTGTCCAACTACCACTTCGGCCTGGGGATGGCCCAGAGCGTCATCGCCGTCCTGCTGGCGCTGGCGGTGGTGGGCGTGGTCCTCGGCGGCTACCGGCTGCTCGCCCCCCGGGGGTGGCAGCGGATCGGAGGTGCCCATGGGTGAAACGATCACCATCGACTCGGTGGACAAGCGCTACGGCACGACGACCGCGCTGCGCCAGGTCGGCATGAGGGTGGAGCCGGATGCCTTCACTGTGCTGCTCGGGCCCTCGGGTTCGGGCAAGTCGACCCTGCTGCGCTGCGTGGCCGGGATCGAACCGGTGGACGGCGGGACGATCACCATCGGCGGCACGGTGGTGGCCGGCGGGGGGACGCACCTCCCTCCGGAGCGCCGGGGGCTCGCCATGGTCTTTCAGGACTACGCCCTGTGGCCGCACATGACGGCCCGCGAGAACGTCGCCTTCGCCCTCCGGCGCACCCGCTGCAAGCGGGTGACGGCGCAGGCCCGGGCGGACGAGATGCTGGCCCGGGTGGGACTCCCGGGTCACGGCGGCCGCTACCCCAACCAGCTGTCGGGCGGCGAGCAGCAGCGGGTCGCCCTCGCCCGGGCGCTGGTGGCCGGCACCGGCCTGGTGCTGTTCGACGAGCCGCTGTCCAACCTCGACGCCGACCTGCGCGAGCGCATGCGCATCGAGATCTCCTCACTGGTGCGGGCGGCCGGCGCCTCCGCCCTCTACATCACCCACGACCAGGCCGAGGCCTTCGCCCTGGCCGACCGGGTGGGGGTGCTCGACCGGGGGCGCCTGGTGCAGGTGGGCGCGCCCGAGGACGTCTACCGCTCGCCGGCCACCGCCTTCGTGGCCCGCTTCACCGGGCTGTCGGGCGAGCTTCCCGGGCGCATCATCGGCTCGACGGGCGGCGACGCCGGGAACCCGGAGAGGTCCGAGGGGGAATGGGTGGAGGCTACGGTGGAGTCCCGGTCCGGCGTCCGGCCGCTCAGGGCACGACTCGGGGTGGCCGAGTGCCGAGGCCCGGAGGTCAGCCTGATGATCCGGCCCACCTCGGTCCGGCTGTGCCCGCAGGACGACGACGAGTGCCACCTGGCCGGTTCCGTGGCCGACGTGGCCTTTCGGGGAAGGGGGTACGAGCATGCGGTGGAACTCGACGGCGGAACCCGGTTGACCGGCATCTTCCACGGCCGGCGGTTCGCCCGGGGCGAGCGGGTCGGGGTGGCGATCGATCACGCCGGGTGCATCGCCTTCCCGATGGAGGAACCCGTCGGGCGCGGGACCGCCCAGACCGTGGACGGGGAAGACGACGGCCCCTCGGGGGCGGAGGTCACCGGGGAGGCGACTACCCTCGGTGCCCTGGCGCTCACCAAGTGAGGAGGGCACCGACCGGGCGATGCCGATGAGCGGACACCGATGAGCTCGTCGACCTGGCTGCTGGCCCTCGCGGTTTTCGGCGCGTGCACGGTGGAAGCGGTGGAGGCGCTCACCATCGTGCTGGCGGCGGGGGTGACCCGGGGCTGGCGCTCGGCCATCGAGGGCACCGTCGTCGCCCTCGTCGTCCTGGCCGCCCTGGTGGGAGCGGTCGGCGTGCCGCTGGTCCACTACGTGCCCATCGCCGCCCTGCGGACCGTGGTCGGCGCCCTGCTGCTGGTGCTCGGCCTGCAGTGGCTGCGCAAAGCGGTCCTGCGGGCCAGCGGCCACAAGGCCCTGCACGACGAGGACGCCATCTACGCCGAGACGGTGAGGGAGCTGTCGGGTGGACGGTCCAGCGGGCGGGACGCCATGGGCTTCACCGTCGCCTTCAAGGGGGTCTTCCTCGAGGGCATGGAAGTCGTGCTGATCGTGCTCACCCTGGGCGCCTCGGCGCGGCGGCTGGGCGTGGCGGCGGCGGCAGCCGGCGCGGCGGTGGTGCTGGTGACGGCGGTCGGCCTGACGGTCGCCCGCCAGCTCTCTGAGGTGCCCGAGAACACCATCAAGACCTTCGTCGGCATCATGCTCACCTCCTTCGGCGTGTTCTGGACCGGGGAGGGGATCGGGGTGCACTGGCCGGGCTCGGACCTCTGGATCCTCGCCCTGGTCGGCATGTTCCTCCTTCTCACCCTGGTGCTCGTGGCCGGCCTGCGGCGCCGGGTCGAGGAGGCGCCCCCGCCGGCCGCCGTCCCGACCGGCCGGTCGGCGTCGCCCGTCCCAGGGACCGTCGAGTCCTGGCCGAGCGCGGAGGGGTGATGAGCAGGGTGCGGAACTGGCTGGTGGCCTTCGGACGATTCTGGTGGGACTTCCTGGTCGGGGACACCCCCGAGGTCACCGTCGGCGTCTTGGTGGTGCTGGCCATCACCTTCGCCTTGCGCCACGTGGGTGCGGCGGACGACGTGCTGGTCCCCGTGGCGGTGGCCGCCCTGTTGGCCGCCAGCGCCTGGCGGGCCACCCGTCGCCGCCCCGCGCCGCCGGCCGAGTAGCCGTCCCCGTCGCCCTGCCGCCGCCCTGCCGCCGACCCGGTGGCGGGGCGGGCGATGCCGACCCACCCGTGCGGCCCACCACCCTGCGGCCCGCCAATGGCTCGACGGCGTCAGCGCCCCGCGGTCGGTGCTCGGTTCACATCGGGCACCCAGCCCGTCCACCGGCGGGCTGCCAACGGCGGGCCGCAAGATGTGGGTGTCGCAGGGCCGTCCCCACCGGGGAGACGGACCGTCCCGAGAAAGGAAAGGTGCGGCAGCATAGAGACCCCTGCCGAGCGAACGATGGCCCTCCTGATTGCCGCCATCCCCCTCCTGATCCTCGCGGTGGCCATCGCCACCGTCCCCCTGGTGGTGCTGAGCCGGCGCCAGCACGCCGAGCGGCGGGCGTTGGTCGTGGCCGCTCGGGCGGGTGGGCGGCCCGGCCAGGCCCGCCACCGGCCGGGCCGCCGGTCCCGGCGCCGCTCAGGGCCC
>DAHUYA010000075.1 GCA_027315445.1 Acidimicrobiaceae bacterium
ACCGCTGGCCACCGCCGGCGGACGGACACGGTGCAACCGGTTGCCGGCACACCGCGCCGCCTCCGCCGCGGACCAGACGCGCCGGCGACCGGGCGTGGATCCGCAGATCCGCCCCGAGCGACCAGGCGGTCACGTAGTGGACGTCGAGCCGGCAGAGCTCGTCGAGCCGGAGGTCGTGCTGGCCCGACACCTGCCACAGGCCGGTCATGCCGGGCCGGGCGGTGAACCGCCGGTCGGCGACGCCCCCGAAGATGGCGCACTCCTCGGGGATGAAGGGTCGAGGCCCGACCAGGGACATCTGGCCGCGCAAGACGTTGACGAGCTGGGGCAGCTCGTCGATGCCGGTCCGTCGCAGCACCCGCCCCACCGGGGTGACCCGGTGCTGGTCGAGGGCACCCGACAGGGGGGTGCGTGGTGTGCCGGTGCGTGGGGGCGCGTCGGGGTCGGGCGGGCGCATGGTCCGGAGCTTGAGGATCTCGAAGGGGGCGCGGTCCTGGCCGAGGCGCGTCTGGCGGAACAGCGCGGGCCCGGGCGAACTGAGCCGTACCGCCAGGACGGCCGGCAGGAGGACCACCGACGAGAGCACGATGCCGACCAGTGACCCGACCACGTCGAGCAGGCGCTTGACCCGGAGCGCCTCGGGGGCGGGCTCACCCTTGTCCATCGCCACCAGGGCGATCCCGTCGAGGTCGTCGAGCTCCGCCGCCCCCCCGGTCAGCTCGAAGTAGCGCGGCACCACGTCGATCGCCACCCTGCCGCCCAGCGAGCCCAGGACGGCACCGACCCGGGCCGGGTGGGCCCGCGAGAAGACCACCACCACCCGGTCGACCGACTCGCGCTCGCAGATCGCCGGCAGGTCGGCCAGCCCCCCGACGACCGGCTGCCCGGCCACCGGGTCGTCGTCGACGTAGCCGATGACCTCCACGTGGCGGTTGCGGGTCAGCCGGCGGACGACGTCGGCCGCCACCGTGCCGGTTCCGACCACCACCACCCGCGCCGGGCGTTGCACCGCCGGCCCGAGGCCGGACAGGGCCGCCGCCCGCCCGAGGGGCAGGGCCACCGCCAGGGCGCCGTAGCCCGCGAGCACCGCGGGTGGGGAGAGAGACGGACCCACGACGCGACCGGCCACCGCCTCGACGGCCAGCAGCACCAGCGTGGCGGCCGTCACGCCGAGCTCGAGGGTGCCGAGGTCGTCGAACGCCGACGGCGCCATCCGCCGGCGTGCCCGGGCGTAGACGCCACGGAGGCGGAAGGTGAGCTGCAGCGTGAACCACGTGACGGCCAGGTACAGCACCCCGGAGCGGAGCGCGCCGTCGGGAGATTGGCGCACCCACGGGGAGCCGAAGCCGACGGCTGCCAACACCACCAACGAGGTGACGGCGTCGGCCGTCGCCACCGAGCGCCACACCGGGCGCCCTTCGTCCGATCTCGCACCGCGGGCGGACCAGGCGAACGGCTCGGTGACCGGCCGTCCCGCACCCGCCACCGTCGGCGCCGTCACAGCTCGCCCTCCCGGGCGGGCCGGGCCGCCCGGGTGCGGAGGGCCTCGTCCCCCGCCGTCGCGGCCAGGAAGGACAGGACCTGCTCGATCGAGCGCACCCCGGACCGCTGCCCGCTGGCCGCCGCCTCGACCTCGCCGACGACGCGGCCCTGGCCGAGGCTCTCGGGCCGCACCCGCAGGACGTAGGAGATGACCATGGAAGAGAAGGTACGAAGGCCGCGTCCAACCACCGTCCCTCTGGGTGGGCGATCGGCCGGTGGAAAGTCGGGACACTCGATGGACGGTCGTGGGACTCCCCCTCCGTACCATGCCGCCCATGAGCATCGACGACGAGCAGCTCCTCGAGACACTGCAGCTGGCCCGGGACCTGTGCATCGGCATCGGGGCCTTCGCCGTCACCCCCTCGGGCGAGGTGGGGTCGGTCCAATCCCCGGTCGCCACCACGCCCGACATCACCGGCCGCATCGAGGCACTCGCCCAGGCGTGCCTCTCGCATCCCGACGCCCGCGGCGTGGAGCCGTTCTGGAACGCCGAGGTGCTGCCGAGCAGCGAGTCGGGTTACGACACCCTCGCCTGCGTGGCCGTCCCCCTGCACACCGGTGGCCAGTGGCTCGGCCTGCTCGGGGTCGTCGACACCTGGCTGCCCGAGCTCGACCACGAGCAGCGGGTCGGCCTGCTCGACATCGCTCACGGCCTGGAGGCGCAGATGGCGCCCGTCCAGGCCGACACTCGGGGCTCGGTCCCTCCTGCCGCGACGGAGGGGCAGGAGGCCGCAGCCCTCGAGACCCTGTTCCCCGAGGCCGCCGGCGGCGGTGGGACGGCGGAACCTCCGCCGCCCGGCCCCGGGGAACAGGGCACCCCTCAGTCACCGCCGGCGGCGGGCCAGCTCCACTCGCACGCAGCGTCGGCCGACGCGCCGGTCGGTCCGCTGGTCGCCCCGGACAGCTTCCTCGGCGAGGTGGCCGACAACCTTCCCGACGGCCTGGTGGTGGCCCGGGAGGACGGCACGATCATCTTCGCCAACGGGATGCTGGCCGACATCAGCGGCTGGGCACAGGACGAGATCCTCGGCGGCGAGGTCTCGGCGCTCCTGGCCGCCGACGACCAGCCCCTCTCCTTCGGCGCCTCCCGGCCCGGCGAAACGGCCTCCCTGCTCGGGGTCGATGCCCCCGGCCGGGTTCGGGTGCGGTCGACCAGCGGGCAGCAGGTCGACGCCGACGTTCGCGGGAACCGGTTCGCCAGCAGCGTGGCAGGGGACTGCTACGTGGCACTGCTGCGCGCAACCACGCACCCCGGCCTCCCTGGCGTGGAGGAGGCGCCAGCGGCCGGGGATGCGACCTCGTTCCTCGACGCCCTCGACGAAGGTGTCATGGCCTGCGACGCCGACGGCACGGTGGTGCTCGACAACCGGGCGGCCCGGATGCTGCAGGGTCTGGCGTCCTCGGCCTCGTTGGTGGGCCAGCGCTTCCCGACGACCACCGCCCTGCGCAGCGCCACCGGATCGCCGCTGCCCCGCACCCACCACCCGCTCCACCGCGCCCTGCAGGGCATGGTGGTGAGGTCCGAGCAGCTGCAGGTGGACGGCGAGGACGGGCGGCGGCACCTCCTGGTCACCTCGTCCAAGCCGATCGAAGTGGCGGGTCGCCAGGGCGCACTGATGCTCCTGCGCGACATGACGGTACAGCTCGAGGACGAGGCGTGGCTCATGCACACCGCGCTCCACGACCCGTTGACCGGCCTGGCGAACCGGCACCTGCTGATCGACTACCTGCGCCGCACCATCGTGCGCTTCCGCACCCGTGGGGGCCCGATGGCCGTCATCTACCTCGACCTCGACGACTTCGGCGCCATCAACGAGGAGCACGGGCACGACGCCGGCGACGAGCTGCTGGTGGCCGTGGGTCGCCGCCTGCAGGCCGGGCTGCGGCTGAACGACATCGTCGCCCGGCTGGGCGCCGACGAGTTCGTGATCGCCCACGCCACCCCCGACGACACCGACGTCGACCTGGTGGTCTCGAGGATCCGCGAGTCCCTCTCCGCACCGTTCCAGGTGGGGGGGCACATGGTGACGGTGACCGCCCGGATCGGATGGGTGTCGGTCGACCCCCGCCACGAGGAGCCGAGCGACCTCATGGCCCGGGTCGACCTGGCACTGGGCCACGGGGCCGGCACACGGAGCGGGGCCTGAGCCGATGTGCGCCGTTCGGACCGAGCAGCCGACGTCCGGAGACAGCTTCGGATCGCTGGTGTCCCCCTCGGAAGTCCGGGAGTTCGCCGGTCTGCCCGACCTCGGACTTCCCGAGGCCGGACCGGCGGCTGCCGCAGCCGGTCGCCGGCTGGCCCGGCACCCCCTGCTGACCGACAGCCTCGGCGGCGGTCCCGACGGCGAGTGGGTGTCGGCCACCCAGCTCCTCCTGTCACCCCTCGGCGTCCACCTCGACCTGTTGAAGCTGCGCCCCGGTGGTGCCGTGCTGCGCTGCCGGGCCTCATCGGTCCCGGGTGCCTCGGCGTGCGACCTGACCAAGGCGGTTCTCGAGTCGATCCCGGGTGCGACCGGGCGCCCCGGCACGGTGGTCGAGACCACCTGCATGAAGAGGGGGGCCGACGCCTGCCTGTACATGCTGCTGTGGGAGGCCGACGGGCCCGCCGGCAACGGCAACGGGCACGGCAACGGCAACGGCAACGGCAACATCAACGGCAACGGCAACGGCAACGGGCACGGCCCAGGACACGACCACGGGCCGGCCGCGCCTGCCCCCGCTTCCCCGGTCGGACTACCGGTGCCGACCGTGCCGGATGAGACCGTCGCGGCGGCACCCAAGGCCCCGGCCGGACCGACCGCGGGGACTTCGGCGGCGCCCCGCGAAGAGCCACACCCCGTGCCCGTCCCGGTTGCCGGGCCGAACCACCTCGTGGCGGACCACCTCGTGGCGGACCACCTCGTGGCGGACCACCTCGTGGCGGACCACCTCGATCCGGACCACCTCGATCCGGACCACCTCGATCCGGTGGTGGCGCCGGCGCCGTCAGCGGGCGTCGAACCCGTGGGATTCCACGGAGCCTCACCGGTCGCCGGGGCGACCACCGAGCCGGTCGTCATCTCACTCCGTTCGACCCAGTGGACCTCCACCATCCGCGGGGCGATCCGCTCTCGCCTCGGGATTCCCGGCATCGGCGTCCGCCGGCGCCGGGGCACGAAGCGAGCATCCTGGTTCCGAAGGCGGGCCTGGCTGTTGGTCGTCGCCGCACTGGCCGGGGGGTTCGGCGGTCAATGGGCAGGTAACCACAAGGGTGTCTCCTACAGCGCCCAGGCCACGCTGGTCGTGCAGTCCGGATCCGGCAGGACCGGCCCGGGAAGCGCCAACAACGCCGACGCCCTGGCCGTCACCTACTCGGCACTGATCCCCACCGACGCCACCATCGTGGACTCGGCCGCGCGGTCCCTCGGGATCTCGCCCTCGGCCCTTTCGCACCACCTGTCGGTGTCGGTGGAGACCGGGACCGCAGTCATGCTGCTCAAGTACGCGGCTCCGACGGGGACCTCGGCGGTTCGGGGCGCACAGACGATCGCCCGGGCGGCCGCCGGCGACGGACCCTCGAGCGCGGCCATCCCGGCCGGCTCCGTGGCGGTGGTGCAGCTGCCGAACACCGCCTCGATCGCCGGCTCGCTGCACAAGGCCGGGCTCCCACTCGGCATCGTGCTGGGCCTCGCGGTGGGTGCCATCCTCGTCATCGCCGTCGAGCGCGCCGACCCCCGGGTCGACACGGCCGACGAGTTGGCGACGGTGTGCGGGTGCCCGGCCTCGGTGCCCGAGGGGGTGTCCGCCGCCGAGATCGTCCGTGCCATCTCGCGGGTCGTCGGACCGGACAACCCGGTCACCGTCGTGCCCATGGACACCGTGGACGCGGGAGCAGCCCGCTCGTTGGGCCACGGCCTGGCGGCGGACCGCGCCCCGGGCGAACCGGTCTTCGAGGTCGGCCCGCCCTTCGAGACCCGGGCCGACGAGCTGGCGAACGGGCTCGGCCCGACGGTGCTGGTCACCGGCTTCGGCGTGCCCAGACGGCGGGTGCAGGCGGCGGTCGAGCGGCTTCGCCTGATGGGACGGGAACCGCTGTGGGCGGCGCTGGCGGGGTCCACGACCGGCAGGCCGGAGCTCCCGACCCATGCGGTCTGAGGGAGGCACGACCCTCCTCGACCTGGCCCCCGCGCCCGGCGGGCTCGTCGAAGGTGCCCCGGACCCCACCCCGGGCCCCGCTCCCAACCCGACCCGGGATCCCGCTCCGAGCCCGACCCAGGGCAGCTGGCTGACAGCCAAGCCGCGCACCGGGCTCCTGGGCGCGCTCGGGATCGCGCTCGCCCTGCTGGCCGGGGTGATCGGGGTGATGAACCTCAAGATGGGAATCGCCGTGGTGGCGGGGCTGGCACTGGTGCTCGTCGTGCTGCTCCGGCCCTTCGTCGGCGCGTTGGTGCTGGCCGGCCTGGTGCCCATCGTCTCGGGGTTCGCGCCGGGCCTCCCGGTCCCCTACTTCCGCCTGTCCGAGGCGCTGATCGGCGCGGTGGGGATCACCCTGTTGGTCTCGGCCCGGCGTCAGGACGCCGCCCCCTGGGGGACCCTCGACTGGCTGCTGCTCGCCTACGGGGCCGCCTGGGCGTTCTTCGGGACCTTCGACGCCCTCGCCCTCCACGAGCACATGACGCTGTCCGACTGGGGGACCGTCTTCGGGCAGCTGCAGTTCTTCCTCGTCTACCGAGGGATCCGGCTGGGCCTCCGCAGCGAGGCCGAGCGCCGGATCGCCCTCCGGGTGGTCCTGGGGGCCAGCGCGCCCGTCGCCGTGCTGGCGATCCTCCAGCAGCTGCACGCCCCGGGCATCACCTCGATGCTGAACAAGCTCACCGGGACGACCGCCACCGCCGATGCGACCGTGTCGCTGCTGCGGGCGGGCAGCCTGTTCGTCAACTGGGCGTCGCTGGCCGGCTACCTGTTCCCCCTGCTGCTGGTCATGGGCGCCCTGTGGCTGGGCGGCCTCACCTGGGGCCGCCGGACGCGGGTGTTGGCCGTGGTCGCCCTGGCGTCGATCGGCCTTGCGCTCACGGCCGAGCTCTCGGCCATCTCGTGCCTGCTCATCTGCATCCCGCTGCTGGGCGCCATGTACGGGCAGGGCCGCCGGATCCTGCGCATCCTGGGCATCGGCCTCCTGGTCGGCGCGGTGGTGGTGGGCCCGTTCCTGGCCACCCGGCTCAACGAGGAGCTGAGCCGGAGCGCCGGCTCGTCGAGGAGCGCCGGGGTGCCCCAGACCCTCCAGTTCCGGATGCACATCTGGAAGGGCCAGTACATCCCGGCGATCGAGGGAGCGCCGCTGACCGGATACGGCGTGATCCTGCCGTCGTCGGTGGCATGGCCCTACCCCGAGTCGCAGTACATCGCCTGCCTGATCGACGGGGGCGTCCCGCTCCTGGTGGTCTTCTGCGGGCTGATGTGGGGCATGCTCGACCAGACGCGCCGCTGGTCCCGCTCGCGCGACCCCTTCCAGGCGGCGCTCGGGAGGGCCCTGTTCCTGACAGTGGCGGCGGTGGTCGCCATGGACCTCATCTGGCCCTACCTGAGCAACGCCGGACTGCCCCAGGTCCTCTGGGCGCTCTTCGCCATCGCCACCCCGCGCCGGGCGACCACCCACGGCGGACCGGCCGAAGCGGTCTCCGTGTCCGCGCCGCCACGACCGGCCCTGGTCGTCGGGGGGACCGGCTCGTGAGCACCCGGCGGACGGAGGTGCGACGGGCGCGGTCACGGGTCGTGGCGGCGGTGATGACCGTCGTCATGGCCCTGGTCCTGGTGGCGGCGGCCATCGCCGATCGAGTGGCGAACGGGGGCGGCGCCGGGGCTCCGGTCCGGGCTGCGGCGTCCTCGGGCGCCTCGCACCGTGAGCAGGACCCTCGGTCTTCGGGCAGCGGCGCACACGCCCATGCAGGCACGTCGAGCACCCGCGCCGACAGCGCCGACATCCCGTCGCACGCCACCACGACCACCACCGCACCGGCGGTCACGCTGGTCGCCGGTCCGGGTCGCCCGGCGCTGGGCGTCTACACCGGCGGCGGCAACGTTGCCGAGGCCGAGCAGCTGGCCGCCGGGCTCCCCTTCCCCTACGCACTCGACTACCTGCCGGGCGACAGCTGGCAGACCATCGCCGACCCCGCCTGGACGCTCGCACGCTGGCAGGGCACCCGCTTCTCGATGATCTGGGGTGTCCCCATGCTTCCGAACACCGGGGGCACGCTCGCCAGTGGGGCCGCCGGCGACTACAACCCCGTCTACTACGCCCTCGGCCAACAGCTGGTGGCCGCCGGGCAGGCCGACGCCGTCCTCATGATCGGCTACGACCCCACCGCGACCGCCAACCCCTGGGCGGTCACCACGGCGCAGCAGGCCAAGCAGTACGTCGAGTACTGGCGCCAGATCGTGACTGCCCTGCGCTCGGTGCCGGGTTCCGGCTTCCGGTTCGAGTGGGACGTGGCCGGCGGGCGGGCGACCGTGCCACCGGCGGCCCTCTATCCGGGCGACCCCTACGTCGACATCGTGGCGACCGACGCCTTCGACATCCCGGCGCCCGGGGGCGGCGGCGGCTGGGGCGCCCAAGCCGCGGCCCCCGACGGCCCGGACTGGCTGGCCAGCTTCGCGGCACGGCACGGCAAGGAGCTGATGATCGCCAAGTGGGGCCTCGTGCCCAAGGCCGACGGTGGCGGGGGGGACGACATCGCCTTCGTGAGCCAGTTCCTCACCTGGTGCGCCCGACACCGGGTGGTGGCGGCCGTGCTCTGGGACGACGGAGCCTGGGGGCTGACCGGCGGTGGCTTCCCGGCCGCCGACGCCGCCTTCGCCACGCTCGAGCAGTCCGGCGGACATGCTGCCGGGACGTGAGGGCGTGACACCCAGAAACCCACCTTGAGCTGGGCTGGCGTACCGGGACGCCGGGACGACGGCGGTGGGACGCGCCCGTCGTACCCTGCCATCGACCACCGGTCAGCCAGCAGCCGGACGGCGACGGACGAGGGAGCAGGTGGCATGGACGCCTCGACAGCGGAGATCGTGACCATGGAGAACACCACGCATGGGGGCGTCATGACGCTCCTCAGGATGGCCCGGACCCGCTGCGGGGCGTCGCTGGCCTTCGCCGCCCTGCGCAACGTCGACGGCCGGTTCGCCATCGCCGCCTTCCCCCCGCTCGGGGACGAGGGTCCGTGGAGCATCGAGTCGATCGAGGAGCTGGCCCACCACACGTGGGAGGACCCCTCCCTGCTCGGTGGCCCGGTGCTCGTCCGCACCACCCGCCTGCTCGCCCCCACCTGGCCGGAAGGAGAGCAGCAGGCCAAGCTGGCGGCGGTCCCCCTGGCCGACCCGGCGACGCCGGAGACCCCCTGGGGCCTGCTCTGCGTCGCCGAGCCGATGAAGGGATACTTCGAGCACGACGCGCTCGAAGCGCTCAGCGCCCTGGCGCTCCGCCTGACCTCCTACCTGCGAGCCCGCCAGGAGCTCTTCGACGCCGAGGACGACACCGCCCCCAGCGTCACCCTGACCGACGAGCCGATCACCCCGGCGGCGCCGGCACGGGCGGCGCCGGCTCCGGCGGCGCCGGCCGAACCCCCGCCGGGACTCGCCGACCATGCGCTCGGCAACGGCCACCCGGTGACCAACGGCCACACCAACGGTCACGCCGGCGGCCACGCCGGCGGCCACCCGGAACCGGCGGGGGCGCTCGGCGGCACGGAGGCGGCGTCGGCCATCGCCGCCGCCTTGTCCCCCGACTCCCTGACCGGCCTGCTGGGCCTCCCCTCCCTGCTCGCCCACCTCGGTCGGATGCTGGCCGACCCACGCACGGCCCGGGCCACCGGGGTGCTGGTGGTCGAGCTGGTGCCGGCCGACGCCACCGACGCCGTGCCCGATGCCGTCTTCACCACCGTGGCCGCCGCACTGCGCGCCCAGGTGCGCGGCGACGACCTGGTGACCAGGGTGGGCGATCGGACGTTCGCGGTGGCGGTCGAACTGCGCGGGTCGGCCGAGCCCATGGCCGTGCGCCAGAGGATCGTCGACACGCTCAGCGCGGCCATGTCCTCCCTCCCCCTCGCACCGGCGATCCGTTCCGCCTTGGCGGTGGCGGACGAATCGTCGGACCCCGAGGACGTCCTCCGCCGTGCCGCCGGTCTCCTCGCCGACTGAGCAACCCGCGATCGTGGGCGATCGTGGCGCCCGGCGCTACGCCGGACCACCGCCGGTGGCCCCGGGGTTCGTCGTCGGCACCACGCCCCTGTCCCACCGTCGGGTCCCGACCGGGCCCGACGGCCCGGCAGCCGACGAACGGGCGCCGGTCGTCCCCCTGTCTTCCCCCCAGCCGCCGCCCGCCCCGCAGCCGGCGCCGGACACGACCTCGCCGGAGAAGGCGGCGCCGGGCACGACCGCTCCCGGCGCGCCGACCCCCGGCGCGCCGGGACCCGGCGGCTCGCTCGGCAACCTGGCGGTGCGCGGTGGCGCCTACCTCGTCGGCCGGGAGGCCATCGGCATGTGCGTCCGCCTCGGCGGGGTGGTGGTGACCGTCCGCGAGATCGGCCCGGCCAACTACGGCATCTTCAGCGCGGCCGCCGCCTACGTCATGTTCGTCGCCACCCTCGCCCAACTCGGCGCCGAGATCTACTTGATGCGCCAGCCCGGGACGGTCGACAAGGAACGCTACGACCAGGTGTTCACCCTCCTGCTCTGCACCTCGGTGGTGGTGACCGTGGTGTCACTGGCCGCCACGTTCGTGCTGGGCCCGTACCTGCGCCCGCACGGCGTGCTCCTCCCGCTGCGCATCCTGCTGCTCGTCACCCCGATCAACATCCTGTGGGCGCCGGCGCAGGCCTGCATCGAGCGCCGTTTCGGCTACCGGCAGATGGGGCTGCTCGAAGTGATCGGCGACGTCGTCCTCTACGGCACCGCCATCCCGATGGCGATCCTCGGCTTCGGTCCCTGGTCGCTGGTCGCCGGCTACGCGACCTGGCAGGCCTGGTTGCTGCTCGGGAGCCTGCTCATGTCGGGTCTCCGGCCCCGGTGGAACTGGTCCACCGCCACCGCGCGCGATCTGTTGCGCCACGGCCTCACCTACTCGTCGGCCAACTGGGTCTTGCGGCTGGGCGGTCTGGTGAACCCGCTCGTGGTCGGCACGGTGGCCGGAGCGGCAGGCGTGGGCTTCGTGTCGTTCGCGCAACGGCTGGTCGAGACGGTCGGCTTCGCCCAGCGCGGGGCTTACCGCCTCGGGCTGGTCGCCATGTCGAAGGTCCGCAACGACGAGCAGGACCGCTTGCGCTACGGGCTCGAACGCGGATCGCTCCTGCAGCTGATCGCGCTGGCGGTGCCCCTCGTGGCCTTCGGCATCGCCGCCCACTGGGTCGTCCCGGTGCTGTTCGGCACCGAGTGGACCCGTGCCCTCCCCGTCTACAGCCTGCTGGCGCTGTGTGCCGTGATGAACGCCAGCTGCCTGATCCAGAACACGCTCCTCCTCTCGAGGGGCCAGAACGTCACCGTCGCCGGCGGAGCGGCCGTCCAGACGGCGCTCATGGCGGCGGCGGCGCTGGTGCTGGTACCGGTGCTCGGGATCGACGGCTTCGGCGTGGCCAGCCTGGTGGCGCTGGTGAGCCTGGCCTACACCAATCACATGGTTCGGCGGCTGGCCCGGTTCAGCTACCGCTCGATGATCCCCTTCGCCCTGGCGCTCTGTCCCCCGGTGCTCATGCCCCTGGTCCCGCTGGCCGCCGCCCCCCTGCTCTTCCTCCCGATGGCGGTGGTGGCCACCTTCCCGTCGGCCCGGGGCGAGGCGGCCCAGCTGGCGGGCCTGGTCCGCTCCTCCCTGCGGCGAGGTGAAGAATGAGCACGACCGTGATCGACGAGACCTGCCGGGTCGGGGTCGACCTGGTGGTGGTCGAGGACGTGGCGGCGTCGGTCGAGCGCTTCGGCGAGCGGTACCTCGCACGGGTGTACACCGACCACGAGCGGGCCTGCTGCACCGGCGACCCGACCACGGTTGCCTCGGGACTGGCGGCGCGGTTCGCCGCCAAAGAGGCGGCGCTCAAGGTGCTGCGACCGGTCGGCCCTCGCCCGGGGTGGCGGTCCATCGAGGTGGTCCGCCACCCCAACGGCGCATGCGACCTGGCGCTGACCGGGCGAGCGGCCCGCCTGGCGGCGGAGGCCGGCATCCGGCAGCTGGCGGTCAGCCTCACACACGAGGCGGGGATGGCGGCGGCGGTGGTGATGGTCACGTGCGGCCGGGGGCTGCTCCATCCCACCGACGGATCGACGAAGCAAGGAGAATGAGCACATGGACGACGAGATCCGCCGCGTGCTGCGCGAACACGGCAAACTGCCCTGCCAGGTGGAGACCCTCGACGAGGACGCCGACCTCTTCGAGGCGGGGCTCACGTCGCACGCCAGCGTCAACGTGATGCTGGCGCTCGAGGAGGCGTTCGACGTCGAGTTCCCCGAGCCGATGCTGCGCAAGAGCACCTTCGAGTCGATCGGCGCCATCCGGCACGCCCTCACCACCCTGACCGCCGCCGGGGTGCCGTCGTGACCGCGCTCGGCGTGGCACCCAGCGACCTGGCGCAACGGGCCCGGCGCATCGGCGAGGAGATCGCCGGGCCGGCCGCCGACGAGGTCGACCGCCGGGCGCGCTTCCCCGTCGAGACCATCGAGGCACTGAGGGCGGAGGGCATCCTCGGGGCGCTGGTCCCACCCGAGCTCGGCGGCTGGGGCACCTCGCTGGCCGAGGCCGGCGACACGGTCTTCGGCATCGGCCTGCACTGCGCCTCGAGCGCCATGATCCTGGCCCTGCACCACCTCCAGGTGGCCTGCCTGGCCCGTCACGGCCGCAACCACCTGCTGCGGGACTTCCAGCGAGACCTGGTCGAGCGTCAGCTGCTGGTCGCCTCGGCCACCACGGAGGCGGGCGTGGGGGGCAAGCTGCGGACCAGCTTGTGCGCCGTCGAGCGCGACGGGGACCTCGTGTTCCTGACCAAGCAGGCCCCGGTGATCTCCTACGGCGCCCAGGCCGACGCCGTCCTGGTCACCGCCCGGCGCACCACGGACAGCCCGCCGGGCGACCAGGTGCTGTTGCTGTGCCGCCCGCCCGGCCTGGTGCTCGAGCAGATGAGCGACTGGGACACCCTCGGCTTCCGCGGGACCTGCAGCCCCGGGTTCATGCTCGAGGCCAAGGGCCCGGCGGACCAGGTGCTGAGCGACCCCTTCGCCGACATCGCCACCCAGACCATGCTGCCGGTGTCGCACATCCTGTGGGGGCACGTCTGGCTCGCCCTCGCCGCCTCGGCGCTGGCCAAGGCGCGCAGCTACGTGCAGGGGGAGGCCCGCAAGCAGCCGGGCGTGGCACCGCCGGGGGCTCTGCGCCTGGCCGAGGCGATGACCCTGTACCACCAGATGGAGTCGCTGGTCCAGGGGGCGGCGCAGCGCTTCGACCAACGGCCGGCCGGAGAGCCGGTGCCGATGGGTGAGGCGATCGCGCTGAACTCCCTGAAGGTCGGGGCCTCCACCCTCCTCATCGACATCGTCTCGCGGACCCTCGCCATCTGTGGCATGGCCGGCTACCGCGAAGGGTCCCCCTACAGCCTGGGCCGCCACCTGCGCGACGCCCACGGGGCCGCCCTGATGGTGAACAACGACCGCATCCTCGGCGACAACGCCCAGATGCTCCTCGTCCACCGCGAGCAGCCGTGAGCACCCGGCTGGGGCACGCGCCGGACGACGCCGCCGAAGCGGTCTTCCGGGCCGGGCTGGTCGACGCCGGTGTGCTGCTCGAGACCGGCGTCGAGGGACTCTACGGCCACTCCGCCGCCTACCAGCAGATCGTGGAGGCGCTCGACGCCATGGTCGGCCGCTGGGCCGCGGAGCTGGGTGCCACCGCCGTCCACTTCCCGCCGGTGGTGTCGCGCGCCACCTTCGACGACACGAACTACCTGCAGTCGTTCCCGGACCTCATGGGCTCGGTCCACGTCTTCCGGGGCGACGACCGCGCCCACTCCGAGCTCCTGCGCCGGGTGGCGTCGGGCGCAGACTGGCAGTCGCTGCTCGAGCCGGCCGAGGTGGTGCTGGCGTCGGCCTCCTGCCACCCCGTCTACCCCCTCTGCACCGGGCGCCTCCCCGAGGGTGGGCGCCTGTTCGAGATCCACGGCTGGTGCTTCCGGCACGAGCCGAGCGTCGACCCAGCCCGCCAGCAGGCGTTCCACATGCACGAGGTGGTGCACGTCGGGACCCCCGAGAGCGCCGAGCGCCACCGCGACCAGGGGCTCGAACGCGGCCTGGCGATGCTGGGCGACCTGGGCCTCGAGATGGCGTCGGTGGCGGCCAACGACCCTTTCTTCGGCCGGCTCGGCACGATCATGGCCGAAGGCCAGATCGAGGAGGCGCTGAAGCTCGAGGGGGTGACCCCCATCTGCTCGGTCGAGCGCCCCACGGCCGTCATGTCGGCCAACTGCCACCGGGACCACTTCGGCCTGCCCTTCTCGATCGAGACGGCGGACGGTTCGGTGGCCCACAGCTCGTGCGTGGCCTTCGGGGTGGACCGCATCGCACTCGCCCTGCTGCACGCCCACGGCCTGACCCCGGCGCGCTGGCCCGCCGGGGTCAGGGCGCGCCTCTGGCCGTGAGAGGCGGCACGGCGGCGATCCTGCCGCTCGACCCCGCGACCTACCGTCCGCATCCGCGGCACGACGAGAGCCGGGTCTCCCCCGACTCGAACCGCGCGGCCGACCGGCCGAGTCGCCCGAGGAGGCCACGGCCCGCCTCGGGCGGCGTCACGGGGCGTGACATGGCGACGACCGACCTCCACTCGGACCGATGATCGAGGGCACGCCGGTCTGGTTCGGGCCCGCCGAGCGGCCGCTCTTCGGCTGGGTGCACGCCCCTGCGGACGGCCGGTCCGACGGGGCCGTCGTGCTCTGCCCGCCGCTGGCCCGCGAGCTGACCAGCGCCCACTTCACCTACCGGGTCCTGGCGAGGACCGTCGCCCGGTCGGGCCTGACCGCCGTACGCTTCGACTACGTGGGGACCGGCGACTCGTCGGGCCGCGACGACGACCCCGACCGGGTGGGCGCCTGGCTGCGCAGTGTGGGTGAGGCCGTGGCCCTCGCCCGGCGGACCGGGGCCGAGAGGGTGGCGTTGGTCGGAATGCGGATGGGCGCCCTGCTCGCGCTCCACGCCGCCACGTCCACTCCCGTGGCCGCCGCCGTGCTGTGGGACCCCTGCCCGTCCGGGCGCCGCTTCCTGAAGGAGCAACGTTCGATGTACCTGGTGCAGTACGGGGTGGCCGAGACGGTCGACCGTGCCGGCCCGTCCGGCCCCGTCGACCCGTCCGGCCCCGTCGACCTCCCCGGCTACCGTTACACGGCCGAGACCGCTCGGCAGCTCGTCGAACTGGCGGCCGCGTCCCCGGACGCGCCGGCGCCGGAACGGCTGCTGGTGCTCACCCGCCGCGGCAGGCAGCCGGCGTCCGGCCTGGCGAGCGGGGTTCCCCCGTCCCGGGTCGACTGGGAGGAGGTCGACGGCCAGGAGGAGCTGCTCGAAGTCGAGCCCCTCCACCAGCGGCTGCCGACCGGCACCGTCGAGCGGATCGCCGGCTGGTTGCGCGACGCGCTGCCCCCGGCGCCCCACCCGGTGACGGTGCCGACGAGGCGAGAGGCGGTGATGGCCGGTGACGACGGCACGCGGGTGGTCGAACGGGCGGTGACCCTGGGGCCACTCGGGCTCTTCGGCATCGAGACCGAGCCGGCGGAGACCGATCGGCGGGGACCGACCGTGCTGATGCTGACCGCCGGTAACGACTGGCACGCCGGACCCAACCGGCTCTGGGTCGTGTTGGCCCGCCGGTGGGCCGGCTTCGGCGTGCGGAGCCTGCGCTTCGACGCCTCGGGGATCGGCGACAGCCCGGTGGGACCCGGACAGAAGGAGCGCGTGGTGCGGGCTCCCGAGGCCTTCGACGACGTGGCGGCGGCGGCGATGGCGGCCGAGCCCGGGGACCCGGGCAACGTGGTGATGCTCGGGCTCTGTTCGGGTGGGTACCAGGCCTTCGAGAGCGCCCTCCGCCTGCGGCCGAGGGCGGTGCTCTCGGTCAACCCGGTGCTGCGGTTCACCCCGCCGGAGGCCGCGACGGGCCCCGTGGACCCGCGGCGCCGGATCCACATCCCGGTGGGCACCTTCGGGCGGGCGGTTCGCCGGGGTGGACCGGTTACCCTGCACCGCCTCGTGCGGGCGATCGGATGGTGGCTGGCCAACCACCTCGGTGGCCGACGGGTCCCTGCCATGTGGCTGGGCGAGCTGGTGGCCGATGGCGTGGACGTGCTGTGCATCTGCGGGGAGCACGAAGGGCGGCAGATCCTCGAGGGCCGGCGCCGCGCCATCGACCGGCTGGCGGGCACCGGCCGGCTGCGGGTCGACGTCGTGCCCGGGCTCGACCACGCGCTGATGCCCTTCGAGCAGCGCCGGGCGGTCACCGAGACGCTCACCCGCCACCTGGCGGACCGACTTCTCGGGCCCGCACCCCGGGAGCAGACGGCGGTGGGGCGGTGAGCGGCCGGGTGGTGTCGGTGTCGGCGTCTGAGCCGCGGATCGCCCTGGTCCACGACTTCCTTTCACAGTGCGGCGGTGCCGAGCGGGTGGCGCTCGAGCTCAGCCGGCTCTTCCCCGACGCACCGATCTTCACCTCCATCTACCGCCCCGAGCGGACCTTCGAGGAGTTCTCCACCCGCCACGTCGTCCCGTCGTTCCTGCAGAACGTGGTCCACCCCGACCGCTTCCGGCGCTACGCCCCGCTCTACCCGCGCGCCATGGCGAGCTTCGACCTCAGCGACTTCGACCTGGTCATCGCCTCGAGCTCGGCCTTCGGCCACCGGGTGCGCCACCCCAATTGCCACGTCTACTGCCACACCCCCCCGAGGTTCCTGTACCAGCCCGCCTCCTACGGCGGAGTGAACTGGCAGACCCGCCTGGTCGGAGCCGGCACGTGGCCGCTGCGGCTGGCCGACCGGGCGGGCGCCCGCGCCAAGGCCTCCTACGCGGCCAACTCGTTGCTGACCCGGCTCCGGGTCTCGCAGGCCTACGGCATCGACAGCAGGGTGATCCACCCTCCGCTGGCCGTGGCCCGCCACGCCTCCCCGCCCCACCCCCTTCCGGCCCGCCCGAGCCTTCTGATGGTGGCCCGGCTCCTCCCTTACAAGAGGGTGGACCTGGCGATCGCCGTGGCCAACGCCACCGGCCTGCCCCTGGTGGTGGCCGGGGACGGGCCCGAGCGTGCACGGCTGGCCGCGATCGCCGGGCCGACGGTCCGGCTGCTCGGCCGGGTGCCCGACGAGGACCTCCCCGGGCTCTTCGCCGCAGCCAGCCTGGTGCTGGTCCCCGGGGTGGAGGACTTCGGCTACGGACCGGTGGAGGCGCACTGGTTCGGGCGGCCGGTAGCCGCCGTGGCGGCCGGGGGCCCGCTCGAGACGGTGGCCGACGGGGTGGACGGCGTACTGGTGCCGGGGGACGACGTCGAGGACTGGATCCGGGCGGTGACCTCCGCCCTCGACCGCCCGTGGTCCCCGACCGATCTCCGGGCTGCCGCCGCCCCCTTCACCCCGGCCCGCTTCCGCTCGGCGGTGCTCGACTGGCTCGGCCTGGCTCCCCTCCCCTCAGCCCCCCGTGCCGTGGCGCCGGGGGGAGGCGACCACCGCGATGTCGGGGAACCGGTCCCGGAACTGGCCCACCACCGTGGCCACCGCCGGCTCGTCGGGGGGAACGGACGGGCCGCCCTGCACGAAGAGGGCGACCGCCGTCATGATCTTGAACGCGCGAGGTGACTGGCGGGGCGGGACGTAGCGGACGTCGAGGCCGGCGGAGCGCAGCATGGCCGCCAGCGTCCCGACCCGGGACGGGGGACCCACGTAGCTGAGCCGGAGCATTTCAACAGGTCACCATCTCGATCGAGAGCAAGGCTAACCAGGTTGCAACCTGAATCGGGGGATGGCGCGGGCGGCGTGAACCGCCAGGCTCCCCCCTCTCAGGCCACCTCGCGCCCGACCAGCCGGCGCAGGAGCGGACGGCGCGAGAGCAGCCGCCGGCCGAAGGTCCTGGCGCCGGCAGCCTGGTCGGCCCCGCCACCGGGCGTCCCGTCGACGGCCCGGGCTCCAGAGGTGCCGCGCACCAACGTCGGGTCGGCGAACTCACACCAGATCAGCTTGCCGCCGGTGGTCGGCTGCGCCCCCCAGGTGCTGGCCAACAACTCGACGAGCCGCAGCCCGCGGCCGGTCGCCATCAGCCCGGCGGCCGACCGGACGGCGGGGATCTCGACGCTGCGATCGTGGACCTCGAGGCGGACCCGCTCGCCCATCTCTATCACGACCTCGAGCTCGCTCCGGGCGTGAAGGACGGCGTTGGTCACCAGCTCGGTGGTCACCAACGAGACGTCGTCGACCAGCCCGTCGAGCCCCCAAGCGGTCAGCTGCTGCTGCACGAAGCGGCGGCCCTGCCGGGCGCTGTCCGGGCCGGCGGACAGCGCGAGCCGGGCTCGTCGTTGGGCGGTGGCACCCATGCCGCTACCGGGTTCTCACCGTCGCCAGGTCGAGCCCCCCGCTCGGCGATCGCACGCCGGCGGCCCCGTGGTCCGTCATCGGGACGGCGAGCTCGGTCACGGGCGATCCCGTCACAGGCTGCTACGTTAGCGCAGCCTAGAGGCCAAAAAGGTGTTCCTCGCCACCGGCGTGCCAGGAATCGGCAACCGGCGGGGAACCCCTCCGTCGCCCTAGATTGCGGGCCGTGCCCGGCCTCGCCAGCGACACCATCCCGGCGGTCCTCGACCGGGCGGCCGAACGCTTCGCCGACCGCGAGGCACTGGTCGAGGGCTCCCTCCGCCTGCGCTTCGCCGAGCTCGCCGAGGTGGCCGACGGCGTGGCCCGCGCCCTGGTGGCCCGAGGGATCGCCCCCGGCGACCGGGTGGGCATCTGGGCGCCCAACTCGGCCCGCTGGGTGGTGGCCGCCCTGGGCACCTATCGCGCCGGCGCCGTCCTCGTCACCCTCAACACCCGTTTGAAGGGCAGAGAGGCAGGTCACATCCTGCGAACGGGCGGGGTTCGGCTGCTCTTCATGGTCGACCGACTCCTCGGGAACGACTACGCCGAGCTGCTGGCCGGGGCCGGTCCGCTTCCGGGGCTGGCCGAGCGCGTGGCGCTCGACGGGCCGGCACCCGCCGGTTCCCGGCCGTGGGAGGAGTTCCTGGCGGGCGGCACCACCGTGCCGGCCGGCGAGACGGCGGAGCGGGCGGGGGCGGT
>DAHUYA010000024.1 GCA_027315445.1 Acidimicrobiaceae bacterium
ACCGACAGCGCCACCACCCAGACCTTCGTCGGCGACACTCTCCCGTCGGGGGTCACCTCGCTGTCGCAGATCGCCTGCGCCGGCGGTGCCGCCTGCCTGGCCATCGGGGGCGGCTCGTCGGGCCCGGTGGTGGTGGCCGGCACCGACAGCGCCACCACCCAGTCCTTCGTCGGCGACACTCTCCCGTCGGGGGTCACCTCGCTGTCGGAGATCACCTGCACCGGCACCACGGCCTGCCTGGTCACCGGGAGCACGAGCACCGGCCCGACCATCCTGGCCGGTCCGGTGAGCGCCACGACGCAGACCTTCGCCACGGACTCCCTGCCCCCGGTCGATTTCGTCACCGGTGTCGCCTGCTTCACCGGCGGGTCGACGGCGACCTGTGAGGCGGCGGCCGCCAACGCCGGCGGAGCGGTCGTCCTCACCGACGGCAGCGTCACCAGCGGCTCGGACAACTGGACGTCGACCCCCGTGACCGGCCCGACCGGGATGACCCTGGCCAACCTGCCGATCTCGGTGAACAGCACCGACCTCAGCTCGTCCTTCGTCGCATGCACGGCCGGGACCTGCGGCACCTCGATCGGCCCCCTCTTCCCGTTCGCCGACGGCTACTCGGTGGGCGCCGGTGACTGCGCGGCCGAGGTGGCGAACGGTTCGGCGCTGGCGGAGACCAAACCGGGGGCGAGCGGGAGCCAGGCGACCGACGTGACCCTCCCGCTGGGGCTGCTGCCGATCGAGGTGACCAACAGCAGCGGCGCCCCGCTGGCCGGGGCCACGGTGACAGCCACCGTGGCCGACCCCGGCACACCCCAGAACACCCCGTGCAACGACGGAACGGTCTACCAGTTGCCCACCACCGGCCCGGACGGGCTGTCGGCGCTGGGCGCCATGTACGAGACCTACACCGTCACCGTGACCGCCGGGTCGACCACTACGACCGTCACCGTGCAGGTCACCCCCTACGCCTCGTTGGTGGAGACCGTGACCACCGTCTCGGGCACCGTCACGGTCACCGTGGACGCGGCCTATCCGCTGCCCCAGCCGGTGGTGATCCAGGCATGACGGGGCGGCGACGAGACCTCCGCATCTGCACGGCCGGCTGCACGGCCGGTGGCATGGCCGGGGCGGCGTGGCGCCGCGCCCGCGCCCGCAATGCGGACGCCCGAGAGCGTGGGGAGGGTGGGTACACGCTCACCGAGCTGGCCGTCGCCCTGACGCTCTTCGGCGTGCTCATGGCCATGACGGCTCCCATCGTGTCGACTCTCTTCAGCAGCACGGCCTACGTCACCAACTCGTACCAGAACGAGAACCAGCTGCTGCCCATCTCCACCACCTTCCAGAACCTGATCCGGTCGGTGGTCGAGCCCGCACCGAACCTTTCGTCGGGGCAGCCGGTGCCGGCCTACGGCATCTACAGCTCGAGCGGGGCGGTGACCACCAGCCTGAGCGCAACCTCGATGACCTTCTTCACCAACATCGGGGACCCCAACGGCCCGGCCGAGGTGGTCGCCAGCATCTCCGGCTCGACGTTCACGGTCACGGTCGCCCGGGCGACTGCCGGCACCTGCCCCGGCCTCAACACCGGCGCCACCGCCTGCACCTGGGGAACGGCCCATCCTCTGATCACGGTGGACAACGTGGTCGGCGTCGGTTCGGCGGCGCTCTTCACCTATTCGGTGGGTGGCACGACGATCGCCCCGTCCAACGACGCCACCGAGTTCGCCACCTGCTCGGCCACGTCCTGCCCGGCGGCGGACATCGAGAGCGTGAAGGTGGACCTGCAGGTGAACGTCAACCCGAACCGGAGCGGGCAGGCCCAGGAGGAGACGGTCGTCTATCAGCTCTCGGCCCTTTCGCAGCAGTACCAGCCGGAGGTCGGATGAGATGACCGCCACGCCTCGTCCACGCCAGGGGCGCCGTGCGCGTCTGCAGCACCGGCGGCGGGTCGCCCAGGCCGATCGGATGAATGGCAGGGAACGCGGCCAGGCCGCCCTCGCCCTGGTGCTCGGGCTCACCCTCATCCTCACCACCGGCGGCGCCCTCCTGGCCAACGACGCCATCCAGCACGACCCGCTCGTCCAGAACGACGTGGTGGCGCACTTCGCCTACCGGGCGCTCGAGGCCGGCTCCAACGCCTTCCTCAGCAACGTGAACGCCAACCCGAACCTGATCAACTGCACCTCGTCGTCGCCCTCGGGTGGCCAGTGCGACCCGACCGACTACGACACCTGGAAGCAGGTGAAGGGCACCACCGGCCAAGGCATCGTGCCCGAGTGGTACCTGTGGGAGAACCCCACCTTCTGCTTCAACAACGCCTGCACCCCGCCCGCGGGGGGGACGACCACCCAGACACTGCAGTACATAAAGGTGGCGATCTACGGCGCCGCAGGGTTCCCCGGGCACATCCAGTACCAGAGCTCCACCCAGATCCTCTCCCCCGAGAACGGGTTCCTGACCCGGATCTGGTGGAGCAACTACGAGGCGACCGATCCTGCGCTCAACGGGTACAGCCCCAGCGCCTGCACCTGGGACTGGAACAACGCCTACGGCGGACCGAGCATCGGCGGGTCCGGTGCCTGTAACCCCGTCTACTTCGCCAACGGCGACCAGATCTACGGTCCCCTCTTCTCCAACGACTCGATCTACGTCGGCAACGACCCGACGCTCGGTCCCGTGCAGACGGCCGACCCCAACTGCCTGTTCGTCGACTACCCGGCGCCGCCGGGGGACACCACGCAGTCCGGGGGCTGTTACACGTCGGGGAGCGGGGTCGTGACCCAGACGAGCGCCGACGCGGCGGCCAGCAAGTACGGCCAGCCGAAGGAGCCCCTGCCCCCGACCGACAGCTCGCTCGAGGCCCTGGCGTCCCTGAAGGGTTGCGTCTACGACGGGCCCACCACCATCACCTTCGATCCCAACGACCAGATGACGGTGTGGAGCCAGGACACCCCCACCTCCGCGAAGTGCCTCCCCTCGCAGGGCGCCACCGTCAGCGTGCCCAACGGGGGCAACGGCAACGGGGTCATCTACGTGGCCTCGGTCCCGGCCAGCCAGTGCCAGACCGGGGCCGGGCAGGTGGACGCCGGGGCCAACCCGTACGACAACTACCAGACGTCCAGCCACAGCAACGGCCCGAGCGCCCAGTGGGGATACGACGGCACGTACTACAACTACGCCGGCCACTCCTCTTCGACCGTGCCGGACTGCGAGGGTGACGCGTTCGTGAGCGACGCCACCGCCGCCGGCTCCGGCATCTCCGGCCAGGTGACCATCGCGGCCGACAACGACGTCATGATCACGGGGAACCTCCAGTACACCCACTGCGGCTCGAGCTTCAACAGCACGGTCAACGGACCGTGCCAGTACAACGTGAGCGGCACCAACGACGCCCTGGGCCTCGTCGCCAACAACTTCGTCGAGGTGAACCACCCCGTCGCGCCGCAGTGCTCCACGGTGCACGGAACGACGAGCTGCTCGGGCCCGAGCAACACGCTCCTCTCGGAGTGCACGAGCAGCCAGCTCGGCACACCGGGTGCCGCCCTGTGCGACCCCGGCCCCAACGTGACCATCGACGCCGCCCTCCTGGCCCTGCAGCACTCGTTCCTGGTGAACAACTGGCCCTACGGCCCGGCGGAGCAGACCCTCACGGTCTACGGGGCCATCGACCAGAACTGGCGGGGTGCCGTCGGCACGTTCGGCTATTCCGGGATCGCCAGCGGCTACGTCAAGGACTACGACTGGGACAGCCGGCTGATGTACGTGACGCCACCCTTCTACCTCACCCCCGGCACGCCGTCATGGGGCCTGGTGTCCTCGGCCACCAACCTCAGCCCGAGCGCCCCGACCTGCAGCGGGTGCGGCGTCCCGTGATCCCCGCCTCCGGTCCCTGAAGGCCCGCCCCATGCGGTGACGCCCGGCAACGTGGTGCGCCGGCGTCGTGGACGAGCATGCCGGCCTCGTCGAGCCGCACGCCCCGTGGGCCACGGGAGACCGCGGGTGGGAGCCGCCGATCCGCGTTGGCACCGGTAGGGCCAGACGTCACATGGGACGCACGTCACGGGGGACCACCCGTCCTTGCGCTGCCGCGAGCACGAGGTCGCCGGTGCACGAGGCGGCGAGGATCCTCAACCGGGCAAGGCCGGGGACCTCGGTCGGGCCGGCGCGTCGGCCAGCGTCGGCGCCCGGCCGTTCCCGGCCGTCCCGCTCTCGCCACCCCCGGGCCCGTCCGCCCCCCCGGCGGGGGCGACCGGTCGCCAGCGGATCATCCGCCGACGCCGCTCGGTGACGTAGCCGTGGTCGAAGAACCACCGTGCCGAGTCCTCGATCGCCGCTGCCGGCGGCCGTGACCGGTAGCCGAGCTCGGTACGGGCACGGCGGTCGTCGAAGATCATGTGGGTGCTCGACATGCGGGCCGCCTCCAGGGGCACCGACGGCTCGCGGCGGAGCAGGCGCCCCTCCACCCACTCGGAGGCCATGCCGGCACCGATGGCCACCGCCCGGGGGAACCGGATGGCGCGCAGCGGCAGCCCGGTGACTCCGGCCAGGGAGGCAAGGATCTCGCGCATCGACAGGTTCTCTCCACCCAGGATGTAGCTGCGGCCCGTCCGGCCGCGCTCGAGCACCTGCAGATGGCCGGCCGCCAGGTCGTCGACGTGGGCCACGTTCATGGCGGTGTCGACGAACCCCGGCATCCTCCCGTTGAGGAAGTCGAGGACCAGCTTGCCGGTCGGGGTGGGCCGTCGATCCCGGGGGCCGAGGGGGAAGGTGGGGAGCGCCAGGGACACCGGCACCCCCTGGGCGGCCGCCCGGAGCACCTCGTGCTCAGCCACGTACTTGGACCGCTTGTAGGGGCCGAAGAGGTGGTGGACCTCGGCGTGGCAGTCCTCGTCGGCCGCCAGGCCCCGTGCGGTGCCGCGCACCCCGATCGTGCCCACCGTGCTGGTGTAGACGACCCGCTCGCAGCCGGCGTCGGCCGCCGCAGCCAGCACGTTGCGGGTCCCGCCCACGTTGACGTCGTAGAAGCGGTGCGGGTCGGCGGCCCAGAACCCGTAGAGGGCCGCGGTGTGGAACAGGAAACGGCAGCCTTCCACCGCGGACCGGAGGGCGACCGGGTCCCGGACGTCGGCCGGGCGTCGCTCCACGGCCAGATCCTCGAGGTTCGCCTCGTCGGCCCCCGGCTCCAACAGTGCCACCACCTCGACGCCGCGATCGACGAGTTGCCGGGTGATCGCCGAGCCGATGAAGCCCGCGGCCCCCGTCACCCCGACGACGTCCCCGGGCCGGAGCGGGACGGCCACCTCCCCGGTGGCACCGTCCGACCCGGTCATCGGGCCGACACCGGCCGGGGACGGCGCCGCAGGCTGCTCTTGGCCACCGTCCTGCCGAACTCGAACAGCAGTCCCGGGCCCTGGTGGGCGTCGCGCAGGATGTCGTCGAGGGCGTCCACGAAGTACTCGACCTCCTCTTCGCCGATGATGAGCGGCGGGAGCAGCTTCACCACGTTCATGTTGTCCGCCGCCACCTGGGTCAGGATGCGGTGCCGGTGGAACAGCGGGACCACCATCATCTGGGAGAAGAGGGCGGTGCGCATCGCCTCGAGGGCGCTCCAGCGCATTCGCAGCGACCGCGAGGTGGGCTTGCCGAACTCGAGCCCGATCATCAACCCCTTGCCGCGCACCTGGTGGAGCATCTCGTAGCGCTCGACGAGCGGCTGCAGCGCCTTCTCGAAGGCCACCCCGGTGCGGCGGGCCCGGTCGACGATGTCCTCGTCGTCGAAGGCGGCCAGGGTGGCCAGCCCGGCGACCATCGCCAGCTGGTTCCGCCCGAACGTGCTCGAGTGGACCATCGCCCGCTCGATGGAGCTGTAGACGCTCATGAACACGCTGTCGGTGGCCAGCACGGCGCCCACCGGGATGTAGCCGCCCGAGAGCGCCTTCGACATGGTGATGATGTCGGGTTGGAGGCCCCAGTGCTCGTGGGCGAAGAAGGCCCCGGTCCGGCCCATGCCCGCCTGCACCTCGTCCATCACGAGCAGCGTCTTGTGCCGGCGGCAGAGCTCCTGGGCGGCCGGCCAGAAGGCGTCCGGCGCCAGGTTCACCCCCTTGCCCTGCACCGGCTCGGTGACGAAGGCGGCGACGTCGCCCGGCGCCAGAGCCCGCGCCAGCGCGTCGACGTCGCCGAAGGGCACCTCGGTGGTCTCGATCAACGGCCCGAACCCTTGTCGGAACTCCTTGCCGCCGTTGAGGGCCAGCGCGCCGGTGCTGAGCCCGTGGAAAGCGTGGTCGCAGTAGACGATGCGGGCTCGACCGGTGGCGTGGCGGGCGAACTTGATCGCAGTTTCGACCGCCTCGGCCCCGGAGTTGCAGAAGAAGGCCCGTCCGATGCCGGGGTGCGCCCGGGCGACCAGCTGCTCGGCGAGCAGGCCGGGCAGGAGGGCGCAGTCCATCTGCACCATGTTCGGGAGGTCGAGGTCGATCGCCTGGTGCAGCGCCTGCTTCAGGGCGGGGTGGCTGCGACCCAGGGCGTAGACGCCGAAGCCGGAGAGGAAGTCGAGGTACCGGTCGCCGCGGTCGTCGTAGAGGTAGGCACCCTCCCCGCGGACGTAGAAGCGGTCGAAGCCGAGGGTCTTGAGCACCCGCGCCAGCTGCGGGTTCATCAGCTGGCCGTGCAACTCGAAGTTCTCCCCATGACGGTCACGCAATGCCTGCGCCACGTCGAACGCCATCGACCCCTCCGTCAGTCCGTCGGTCGAGTCAGGGTACTCGGGGTGCGTGTGGTCACCGGGTCGGCGCTCCGGCGGCACACGGTGGCCCCGCCGCCCTCACCCCTCGTGTGGCCCGTGCTCCCGCTCCCACCGAGCCACCAGGAGGTCGATGTCAGGACCCCGGTGACCGGCCGTGACGCCGTAGCGGTCGCGGACGAAATCGAGCATGTGCCGGACGAGGGTGCCGGCGTCGAGCCGGTCGCCCGCCTCGGCCCGCAGCAGGGGCTCGGCCAGGTCGAGCAGCTCGGGCGGCACGCCGTCCAGCCGGTAGCGCTCGCGCTCCTGCTCCACGGTGGAGTTCACCAGGCGTCGGTGCATCTCGACCGCCACCGCCCTGGCCTCTTGGGCCTCCTGCCGGGCCCGCCGCAACGCCTCCCTCCATTCGTCGGCGCCCGCCGAGCTGCCTGCCGCCCCCGGCGGGGGAGCAGGTCGGGCCGGCGCGGGTGGGTCCGGGGACGGGTCCGGGGCACCCGGCAACCGTTGCGACGGCGATGCGGTCAGGGGGCCGGGAACCGCCACCGGGCCTTCGAGGAGGGCGAGGAGGCGGTCGAGCTGTGCGGGGGTGAGCTCGAGGTTGACGCTGGTCGACCCACCCGGCTCGGTGGATCGTCCGCCGTTCGCCCGTACGGAGGCGTCGCCGAGCGGGGCCGCCGGTGCGGCCGGGTGAGGGGCGGCAGGGGCAGTTGCGGGGGGAGCGCCAGCTGGTGCGGCCGGGGGAGCGGCAGCGACCGGTCGTTCCCGGGCCGGTCCGGCAGGATGCCCCGGGCGAGGCCCCGAGGGCTGGCGGAAAGGTCGGGGCGGGGGGACCGGGGCGAAGGCGGGGACCGGGCCGACCGGCCGACCGGCCCCGCTCTCCGGCGAAGGGGCAGCCCCCCAGCGCTCGGCCGGTGAGCGTGGGGGATCGGGTCGCGACGGCGGGTCGTCGGCCGAGAGCGGCCGGGAGTCGCTGGGGAGCCACGGCGGGGGCGGCTCGATGCGCGCCCCGAAGGGGGCGGAGACCCAGACGTCCCCCCGGGGGCCGGCACCCGTGCCGGCCAGCCGGAGCCGGGCCTCGGGCGGCCTGTGCTCCCCTGGCTCCACCCGGTCGTCGGCGCCCGAGCTGCCGTTCGTCACCGGCCAATCGTACCGGGGCCACCGACCGGCACCTCGGCGGGCGCCTGGCAGCCCCGGTGGCGGTCCGAGGTGGGACGTCCGCCTCGGCCGTCAGGAGCTCGGGGGTACGTAGCGGTAGCCGAAGCCGCGCACCGCCTCGATGCCGAGGTTGCCCTCCACGATCGTCCCGACCTTGCGACGGAGCCGGAGGATGGCGAACTTGACCCGGTCCGGGCCCACCGTGCCCGGGTGGTCCCACGCCGCCTCGAGGAGGGCCGTGGGTGACAGCACCTGGCCGCGGTGGCGAACGAGAGCGCACAGCACCCGGAATTCGAGCGGGGTCAGGGGCACCGGTCGGCCCCCGGCGTAGACCTCCCTGGTGGCGAAGCGGATCTCGATGCGCCCGTCGTCGTAGACGTCGGCCTGGGTGCCCTCCGCCGGCGCCCGGCGGAGCAGCGCCTGGGCCCTCGCCCACAGCTCGCCCGCACCGAACGGCTTGGTGACGTAGTCGTCGGACCCCCCCTCGAAGGCCCGGACCTTCGAGGTCTCCTCCGTCGAGGTCGACACGGCGAGCACCGGCGTGTCGCTCACCTCCCGCAACCGGGAGAGCACCTCCCAGCCGCTGAGGGTGCCGGTGATGTCGAGGTCGAGGACGACGAGCGCCGGCCGCAGCTCGTGGAGCAGCCGCATGCCCTGTCGGCCGTCCTCCGCCACCACCACCCGGGCGCCGCTCTGTTCGAGGATGGCACGCAGCAGATCGGCCGTCGGTCGGTCGTCGTCGACCACCAGCATCGGGACGTTCGGTCTCGATTCCCTGCTCATCGTCGCTCGCTGGTCCCGGCGGGAATTGCCCGGCACGCAGGGCGGGGAAGTCTGCCGTTCTCCGGTGACGACCCGCACGTGTGGTGTCGCGCGATCTCTCCCGCCCCCGCCAGGTCCACTTTCCTCCCGCCTCTCGCACGCCACCGAGCCCTGCATCTCGCCGCCGGCGGGCATTTCGGGGAGAACTCCGCCGTGTGGGCGATCCCTCTCCGTGCGGGCAACCCTATCTGGAAGGGGGCCTACAACGTCGGTTTTCCGTTGACCTGGGGGGATGATCCGACGTATCGAGACCTAGAACGTCGATTCTCCGACTTGTACCGTGTCCGCCGGGTGACCCTCGGCCTGCCGGACCCAGGTGGCGTACATGGCGGCGTAGCGACCCCCCAGGCGCACCAGCTCGTGGTGTGTGCCCTGCTCGACGACCCGGCCGCCGTCGATCACCACGATCCGGTCGGCCCGCATGGCGGTCGACAGGCGGTGGGCGATGAGCACGGCGGTGCGTGCCTCGAGGAGGACGTCGAGGGCCGCCTCGACCCGGGTCTCTGACTGCAGGTCGAGGTTGGAGGTGGCCTCGTCGAGCACCAGGACCCGGGGGCGGGCGAGGAAGGCCCGAGCCAGGGCGATCAGCTGGCGCTCCCCGGAGGACAGCGACTGGCCGCGCTCGTGGACCGCCGTGGCGAGCCCCTCGGGCAGCCGCTCGACGAGGTCGCCGAGGCCGACCGCCTCGACGGCGGCGAGGACGTCGGCGTCGGAGGCGTCCGGGTCGGCGAAGGCGATGTTGTCCCGCAGCGTCCCGACGAACAGGAACGGCTCCTGGGGCACCACGCCGAGCTGCCGGCGCAGGCTCGACAGCTGGACCTTGCTGATGTCGTGGCCGTCGACGAGGACACGCCCCTCGGTCGGGTCGTAGAAGCGGGCGACCAGCTTGGCGATCGTCGACTTCCCCGCCCCGGTGCGCCCGACGAAGGCGACCGTCTCGCCGGGACGGAGGTCGAGGTCGACGTCGTGCAGGACCGGATGAGCCGGGTCGTAGCCGAAGCTGACGTGGTCGAAGCGGACCGCCCCGACCACCGTCGGCAGCGGCTCGGCATCGGCCGCCTCGGCGACGCCCGGGTCGGTGGCGAGCAGGTCGTTCAGCTTGACGAGCGACGACACCCCCTGCTGGTAGGTGTTGTAGGTCTGCACGAGCAGCTGGATCGGCTGGAAGAACCGGCCGAGGTACAGGAAGTAGGCGACGAGCACGCCGAGCGACAGCTCGTGGTGCACCACCATGGCGCCGCCGATCGCCAGCAG
>DAHUYA010000029.1 GCA_027315445.1 Acidimicrobiaceae bacterium
CATCCATGTCGCAGCGACGGAGCACCATCGCTGCGACCAGCGCTTCGCAAGACGATGCGGGCCACCTGCAGCCACTCCGTTCTCGACGCCGGCCACGCCGGTGATCGGCGACCTCGGGTCGCCCAACCGAGGAGAGCCGACGGTGAGGTGCGACATGAAGAGTTGGAAGCGAGTCGTCCGAGCGCAACTGCAGGCCCTGGTATCGAGGGTCGAGGACCTGGAGGACGCCGACCGGTACCTCCGGATGGAGGTGCGTACCCGGCGACTGGTCGTGATCGACGACAACGACCGGGCGAGGGTGGTCGCCGAGGTGCGGAGGGACGTCGCCGAGCTGCACGTCGAGGTCCCGGGTCGACCGGGGGAGGCCCCGACCTCGGTGCTGCTGTTCGCAGCGCCGGTCGATCGCCTGATGGGGTTCGGCCCCGGTGTCGGCGTCCAGCGGTGGGTCCACGGTGAGGAGGTCGACCGGCTCGAGGTCTGGCGGGACGAGGAGTGAGCCGGGGGAAGAACGAACGAGGGCCTGTCCCGTCGGGTCGACTCCGCTGGGGCACGTCTCAGCGGGATCGCCCGATGTGGCACGTATATGGCACGAACCCGAGCCCGGAGTGCCGACCGACGGACTCGCAACGCTCCTACCAGGAAGAACTCGGTGGTCGGGACCGGCGTCGATCCGGTGACCTCGCGCTTTTCAGGCGCGCGCTCTACCAACTGAGCTACCCGACCGTGAGCGGCCAGGCTATCCCCGTCCGCCGGGGAAGCCTGGTGGCGGACCTGACGGGATTTGAACCCGCGACCTCCGGCTTGACAGGCCGGCGTGCACTCCGAACTGCACCACAGGTCCCTGCGGCTCACGCCTTCGCCGTCCCCCGGACCGGGCGGTTGCCGGCGTCGGAGGGCGAAGAGCCACTATAGGCCACACCGGGGCCGATGCCTCCGGGGCCCGCCGGGCCCGGTCTTCGGGCACCCTCCGCCCCCTGTCCGCGTCACCCCGGGCGTCGTGCCGCGGCCTCCGACGCCTCCGGCCCCCCTACGATCGCCGGGTTGTCCGAATTCGGGGCGTTCGGCCCTGCCGCGCCGAGCACGACCGCCGTACCGTCTGGCCCGAGATGAGCAGTCCAATGACCGTAAGGAACCGAACCTGCCGGCACCTCGGGGTGACCGCACCTTGGTGAGCGGCTCGATGCTGCAGCCCGTGGGCCGGTCCGACGACCCGGCGCCTCCGGGGGTCCGGCCGCCGACCCGGCCGCCGGCCGCCGGCCCGGCCTTCCGCTTCGACCGGGCGGTCCACCGCTACGGCGCCACGGTGGCCGTGGACCGACTCAGCCTGCAGGTCGAGCGGGGCGAGAAGGTCGCCCTCCTCGGCCCGAACGGGGCCGGCAAGTCGACCAGCATCGCCATGCTGTTGGGCCTGCTCGACGCCAACGAGGGGTCGATCGAGGTGATGGGCACCACCCCCCGCCGCGCCATGGCCCAGGGGGTGGTCGGGGCGATGCTGCAACAGGCCACCGGCAACGGACTCCCCCACGGCGAGCGCGTGGGGACCGTCCTCGAGATGGTCCGCCGCCTCTACCGCCATCCGGCGCCGGTCGAGCAGCTGGTCCGCCGGGCCGGCATCGAAGCCCTGCTCGGCCGCCAGACCCAGCGGCTGTCGGGAGGGCAGGCCCAGCGGGTCCGCTTCGCCGTGGCCATCGCCGGCAACCCCGAGCTGCTCTTCCTCGACGAGCCGACCGCAGCCATGGACATCGACGCGAGGCGTGCCTTCTGGGAGGTCATCGACGAGCTCGGCCGCCAGGGGCTCACCATCGTGTTCGCCACCCACCACATGGAGGAGGCGGAGCACGCCGACCGTGTGGTGGTGATCAACCACGGGCGGGTGGTGGCCGACGGTCCCGGGGCCACCCTGAAGGCGGCGGTGGCCATCCGGCGGCTCCGGTTCGCCACCACCTGCACCGACCAGGCCCGGTTCGACCGGCTCGACGGGGTGACCGACGTCGAGCTGCGCGGCGGTGGCGGCGTGATCCTCAACTCCCTCGACGCCGACGCCACCGTCTGCGACCTGGTCCGCTCGGGCATCGGGTTCCGGGACCTCGAGGTGACCGGCGCCCGGCTCGAGGAGGCCTTCCTGGCCCTGATCCGCCAGGCCGACGCCGGAACGACCGGGGAGGTGCCGTGAACCCGCTGGCCGCCTTCGGCCGCTTCGAGCTGTTCCGCCTCCTTCGGAGCTGGCGCTTCCTGGCCGTGACGGTCGGGTTCCCGGTGATCTTCTACATGCTCTTCCTGAGCGACCACAGCGCCCGCAAGGTCATCGACGGCACCGTGCCGTGGCGCGAGTACCTGATGGTCTCGATGTGCTCGTTCGGCGCCCTGGTGGCCGCCCTCAACGCCGGGGGCACTCGCCTGGCCAGCGAACGGGCGACCGGCTGGGCCCGCCAGCTGCGGGTGACACCCCTCCCGCCCTGGTCCTACGTCGGGACCAAGGTGGCGGTCAGCATGGTGGTGGTGCTGCCGGTCGTCCTGCTGGTCGAGCTGGTCGGCACCACCTTCGGCGGGGTGCCGCTCAGCCCGGCCGAATGGTTCGAGCTGACCGCGCTCCTCTGGCTGACCGCCCTGCCCTTCGCCGTCCTCGGGGTGTTCGTCGGCTTCCTGGTGCACGCCGAGACCGCCTACCCGGTCGTGACGGTGCTGATGTTCGTGCTCGGCTACTTCGGTGGGCTGTTCACCCCGGTCAGCTCGATGCCCGGGGCCCTGCAGACCACCGCCCGGCTTCTCCCCAGCTACCACCACGCCACCCTGGGGGTGGCCCTGTTGGCCGGCCACGGGCTGGGGGCCTCGCACTGGCTCGTGCTGGCCGGCTACGCCGTCGTGCTGGCCCTGGTCATCGTGCTCAAGTACCGCCGTGAGGAGTCCCGGGGCCTGGCCTGACCCGTGACCGCCGCAGGTGCAGCACCCGGGTGGCCGACAGGATGACCGCCAGCGCCATGAAGCCCATCGAGGCGTAGAAGGCGGCGTGCAGGCCCGTGGTGAAGGTGCCGGCCAGCTCGTGCGACAGGTGGGTGGTGCCCACGAAGATGGCGAAGGCCAGCCCCCGGGGGATGGAGCGGGCCGAGACCAGGATGGCCACGGCGAACGAGAACACCATCCCGACGTTGGCGAAGGTGCGCAGCATGCCCGAGGCCACGCCGAACTGCGGGCCGGGAACGGCTTTCATGACCGCCGAGGTGTTGGCCGGGAAGAAGCCGCCCCCCCCGATGCCGTTGACCACCGCGGCCGCCACGACCAGCCACAGCGGTGTGGTCATCCCGAGTTGGGCGTAGACGGCCAGGGCCACGATCTCCACCGTCAGGCCGGCGGTGGCCGGCCAGACCGGGCCGACCTTGTCGGCTAGCCGGCCGCTGAACGGGCCGACCACCCCGCCCACCAGGTAGCCCGGGACGAGCAGCAATGAGGCGTGGAGGGGGGTGAGCTCGCGCACCCCCTGGAGGTACATGATGACCAGGAACAGCACGGCGAAGTTGGCCATCGACTGGAACAGCGAGGCCAACAGGGTCGGGGTCACCGTCGGGATCCGGAAGAGCGAGAGGGCGACCATGGGGGCGGCCCGTGTCCGCTCCACCAGCACGAAGACCACCAGCAACGCCGCCCCGCCCACCAGGAGGCCGGCGACCTCGCCGGTGAACGCCTCCGTGGCCAGCCGGGTCATGGCCCAGAGCACCCCGAACAGCCCGGCGCCGAGCAGCAGCATGCCCGCCAGGTCGAGCCGCTGGCGCTGGCGCTCGCCGCGGTCGTGCAGCACCCGGATGGCGAGGGCGTAGGCGATCACGCCGGCCGGCACGTTGATCCAGAAGATCCACCGCCACGAGATGAAGGTGATGATCACCCCCCCGAGGAGGATGCCCAGGATGGCGCCGATGTTGAAGCCCACGGCGTTGAAGCCGTAGGCCCGGCCGCGCCGCTCGGGCGGGAAGGTGTCGGCGATGACTGCGCCGCTGTTGGCGGTGATCAGGGCGCCGCCGACCCCCTGCAGGATTCGGAAGCCGATGATGGTCGCCTCGTTGGAGGCCAGGGCACAGAGGGCCGAGCCGACGATGAACACGAGGAAGCCGGTCTCGTACATCCTCACCCGGCCGAACATGTCGCCGAGCCGGCCCACCTGGGTGGCCAGCAAGGTGATGACGAGCAGGTAGGAGATGATCACCCACACCACGCCCGACAGCGGGACGTGGAGGGCCCGCTCGAGCTCGGGCAGGGCGAGCACCACGATCGTGGTGTCGACCGCCGCCATCAGGACGCCGATCATGATGACGATCAGGGCGAGACCGGTGCGGGTCTCCGGCGGCGGAACCTCGACGACCCCCTGGGTGCGGCCCGGTTGCTCCACCTGTCCGTGCCCTTCTGCCACTGTCTCCAGACTACGGGTGGCCGGTAGCTTGCATCGGTGCCCGAAGCATCCACCGATCGAACCGCGGCGATCGCCCGGCTCGCCGCTGCGGGCTGCGTGGCGGCCGAGGAGGAGGCCGACGAGCTGCTCGCGGCAGGCGGCGGCCCGGCCCGGCTCGAGCGGCTGCTCGCGCTTCGGGTGGCCGGGGAGCCGCTCGCCTGGGTGACCGGCGTCACGACCTTCGCCGGCCACCGGGTGGTGGTGCACCGCGGCGTCTACGTGCCGCGGTGGCAGAGCGAGGCGCTGGTGGCCCGGGCGATCGAGCACCTGCCGGGCGACGGGCTGGCCGTCGACCTGTGCACGGGTTCGGGTGCCCTCGCGCTGGCGCTGGCCCGGGCGAGGCCGCAGGCCCGGGTACTGGGCACCGACCTCGACCCGGCGGCCTGCCGCTGTGCCGCCGCCAACGGGGTCGAGGTGCACGCGGGCCACCTGGCCGACCCCGTGCCCGAAGGGCTCACCGGGCAGGTCGACGTCGTGGTGGGCGTGGTGCCCTACGTGCCCACGGCGGCCCTCGACCTGCTGCCCCGCGACGCCCGCGACCACGAGCCGCGCCTCGCCCTCGACGGTGGTCCCGACGGGCTCGACCTGCTGCGTCCGGCGGTCGAAGCGGCCGGGACGCTGCTGCGGCCGGGTGGGGCGTTGCTGCTCGAGCTGGGCGGCGAGCAGGACACCGCCCTGGCCCCCACGCTCACCTCCGCAGGTCTCGGGCCGACCCGGCGCCTGGTGGACGAGGACGGCGAGCTCCGCGGGATCGAGGCTCGCCGGCGCGACGGGGTGTGAGGCCGCCCGGGCTCAACCGGCCGGCTCCGGGCCGGCACCACCGAGGAGCCGGCGGAGCTCCCGGGCGATCTGCAGGTCCTCGCGGGCAGTCACCACGAAGGCCCTGACCGCTGCGTCCTGCGCCGAGACCTCGGCATCCGTCCGGACCACTCCGTTGCGCGCCGGGTCGAGGGCGAGGCCCAAGAACCCGAGTCCGTCGGCCGCCCGGGCCCGGATGGTGGGTGCCGACTCGCCGACGCCCCCGGTGAAGGCGAGGGCGTCGCAGCCGCCCATGGCGGCCGCCATGGCGGCGATGGCGCCCCGCAGCCGGTGGAGGTACACGCCGGTCGCCAGGGCAGCCGCCGGGTCGCCCGCGGCCTCCGCCGCCAGGACCGCCTTCATGTCCGCGGTCCCGGTCAACCCGAGCAGGCCCGAGCGGTGCTCGAGGGTGAAGGCGAGCTCGCCCGGGGGCAGGCCCACGTGCTGTTCGAGCCAGAGGATGAGCCCGGGGTCGGTGCTCCCCGAGCGGGTCGCCATCACCAGCCCCTCGAGGGGGGTGAACCCCATGGTGGTGTCGACCGAGACCCCCCCCTCCACCGCCGCCCGGGAGGCGCCGGCGCCCAGGTGGCAGGTCACCGTCCGTAGCGAGGCCACCGGGCGGTCGAGCATCTCGGCCACCCGTCCGGCCGCCCAGGCATGGGACAGGCCGTGGAAGCCGAACCGCCGCAGCGGCCAGCGCCGCCGCCACTCCGCCGGCAGGGCGTAGGTCGAGGCGGCGGCCGGCAGGGTGGCGTGGAAGGCGGTGTCAAAGCAGGCCACCGCCGGCACGTCGGGCAGCAGTCGGCGCACGATGTCGAGCCCGGCCAGCGAGCGCGGCAGGTGGAGCGGGGCCAGGTCGACGAGGGCCTCGAGCCGGCGGCGGACCTCGTCGTCGACCACCACAGGTGCGGTGAACTCCGGCCCCCCGTGGACGACGCGGTGGCCCACGGCGTCGAAGGGCCGGTGGCGCTCGACCACCTCGGCCAACCGGTGCTCGTCGAGCCCGTCGGCCGGGACCGGCAGGGTCTCGGCGGCCACGAGCTCCTCGCCCTCGAGGATGGAGAGCTTCAGGCTCGACGAGCCGACGTTGACCACCAGTGCCCGCACGGCGCTCAGTGCGGCCAGGTCCAGTCCCGGACGTCCGCCGGGTCGTCGCCGTGCTCGCGGGTGTAGGCGCGGGCCTCGACCCGACGGTCGAACATCTCCTGACGGAGGTCGGCGGCGCGGGAGCCGAGCCCGGGCAACCGGTCGATGACGTCCATCACCAGGTGGTAGCGGTCGAGGTCGTTGAGCATGACCATGTCGAAGGGAGTGGTGGTCGTGCCCTCCTCCTTGTAGCCGCGCACGTGCAGGTTGGCGTGGTTGGCTCGCCGGTAGGTGAGACGGTGGATCAGCCACGGGTAGCCGTGGTAGGCGAAGATCACGGGGGTCCCGGTGGTGAAGAGGGTGTCGAACTCCCGGTCAGGGAGCCCGTGGGGGTGCTCGCTGTCCGGTTGCAGCCGCATCAGGTCGACCACGTTGACGAACCGCACCTTCAGCTGCGGCAGCCGGTGGCGGAGCAGGTCGACGGCGGCCAGCGTCTCGAGCGTCGGGACGTCGCCGCAGCATGCCAGCACCACGTCGGGCTCCCCGGCGTCGTTGGACGCCCACTCCCAGATGCCCAGGCCCCGGGTGCAGTGCAGGACGGCGTCCTCCATGTCGAGGAAGTCGAGGGAGGGCTGCTTGCCGGCGACGATCACGTTGACGTAGTCGCGGCTGCGCAGGCAGTGGTCCATCACCGACAGCAGGCAGTTGGTGTCCGGCGGCAGGTAGACCCGGATGATCTCGGCCTTCTTGTTGACGACATGATCGATGAAGCCGGGGTCCTGGTGCGAGAACCCGTTGTGGTCCTGGCGCCAGACATGCGAGCTGAGCAGGTAGTTGAGCGAGGCGATCGGCCGGCGCCAGGGGAGATTGCGGGTCACTTTCAGCCACTTGGCGTGCTGGTTGAACATCGAGTCGACGATGTGGATGAACGCCTCGTAGCAGGAGAACAGGCCGTGTCGGC
>DAHUYA010000057.1 GCA_027315445.1 Acidimicrobiaceae bacterium
TGGATCTCGTCCGTGCCGCCGTAGATGGCCGACGCCGGGGAGAACACCAGGGCGTCGCTGTAGCGACCCCCCTCCGGCCCGCCGGGCGGGGCCAGCATCCCGGCGGCACCGACCAGCTCGGCGCCCAGTGCCGCCGACAGCTTCACGAGCCGGGTCTGGGCCACCTTGGCCAGGTGGGCGATGGACGGGCTGGCGCCCCGGGCCGCCTCGATCCGGGCCCGGGCGGCGTTCCACTGGCCGACCTTGCCGTAGGCGTAGAGAGCGGCCAGCTTCTGGCGGGTCAGCGGGTCGCCGTCCCGACCCTGCGCCGAGGCGAGCCGGATCAGGTCGGCCAGGCCGACGATGACGTTGCCGCTGGGCGCCTCGACCCGGGCGGCCTCACCGGCCCGCATCCCCAGCAAGCCCCCCTTGGGACCGGGCTCGGGGAAACCAAAGTGGCCGCCGCCGGCCCCGATCCCGGTCCGCTCGAAGTGGAGCGTGGTCTGGGCGACCGCCCAGCCGTTCCCCTCGCCGCCGATCAGGTCGTCGGCCGGGCAGACGGCGTCGTCGAAGAACACCTCGTTGAACACCGCGTGGCCGGTCATCTCGCGCAGCGGCCGGACGGTCACCCCGGGCTGGTCGAGCGCCAGGGCGAACCACGAGATCCCGCGGTGCTTCGGCGCCGAGAAGTCGCTCCGTGCGAGCAGCATCCCGTAGTCGGAGGTCCTCGCCATGCTGCTCCACACCTTCTGTCCGTTTATGACCCAGCGGTCCCCGTCGCGCTCGGCCCGGGTGGTGAGGCCCGCCAGGTCCGAACCGGCTCCCGGCTCGCTGAAGAGCTGGCACCAGTTGACCCGGCCCTCGAGGATCGGCGGCACCAGGCGCCCGACCTGGTCGGGGGTGCCGTGGGTGAGGACGGTCGGGGCGGCCATCAACAGCCCGAGGCCGCCCGGGGGCCGGAGCGCCCCGAAGTCGGCGAAGACGGACCGGACCAGCGCACCCGAGGAGCGGGTGAGCCCCCGGCCTCCCTGCTCGGCCGTGAAGTGCGGGGCGGTCCATCCCGCTTCGGCGACCATCCGCCACCACTCGTCGACCGGGCGGTCCGGGTCCCAGTGCCCCTCGAGCCACGTCCGCACCTCTCCCTCGAGGTCGGTCACCACATCTGCCCGTGCCATGTCCCTCCTCCGGCTCGCGCCCTTCGCGCCCCGACGGGCCCGGTCACCGGCACTCCCAGACCGGGTCCCTGCGCTCGACGAAGGCCCGGGGGCCCTCCTTCGAGTCCTCGGTGTGGAGGTTGCGCTCCCGGAAGGACTCGGCCAGCAGCTCGGCCTCGTAGAGCGGGACGCCGAGGCCCTTGCGGATGGCCAGCCGGGTGCCCCGCACGGCGAGGGGGGCGTTGCGGTTGATCGTCTCCGCCAGCTCCCGGGCCCGGGCGGCCAGCCGGTCGGCCGCCACCACCTCGGTGACCAGGCCGAGGTCGAAGGCCCGTCGGGCACTCATCCGCTCGTGCCTGCCCAGCAGGGCCATCCGCATGGCCACGTTGAGGGGGAGCGCCCGGGCCAGCCGGACCATCTCCCGGCCCGACACCAGTCCGATGCTGACGTGGGGGTCGAAGAACTCCGCCTCCTCCGAGGCGATGGCGATGTCGCCCGTCGTGACCAGGTCGAGCCCGGCGCCGCAGCACAGCCCGTTGACCGCCACCACGATCGGCTTGGCCATGGTCCGGAAGGGCGGGGTGGCCTCCTGGGGGGCCTCCCACTCGTGGTGCCCGGACAGGTAGCGCCCCTCGTGGGGCACCTTCCCGTCGGTCCGCACCTCGTCCACGTCGGCGCCGGCGCAGAAGGCCCTGCCGGCACCGGTCACGACGAGCGTCCACACGTCGTCGTCCCCCTCGGCCCGACCGTAGGCGTCGTCGAGCTCGCGCATCATCTGGAGGTTGATGGCGTTCAGCCGGTCCGGCCGGTGGAAGGTGATGGTGGCGATTCGGTCCTCGACCTCGTACCTGATCGTCTCGTAGCTCACGTTCGATGCCTCCTTTCCCGACCGGAGCGCACGTGCCGGGCGGCGATCGTGGCACGGGTACGGAGCGGTGCGCTCAGGCCGCCACCCCACCGAGCGAGGCCACCCCGAGAAGGTCGAGGGCGTTGGTCCGCATGACCTTTCCCTTCTCGTCGTCGGTGAAGGCGTGGAGCTCCTTCTCGAAGTCGAGCGGCTGTGCCAGCCCTTCCCCGTGGGGCCAGTCCGACCCGAACAGCAGCCGGTCCGTCCCCAGCAGGTCGGTGAGCTTCCGCAGGTCCTCCTCGTAGTAGGGCGTCACCCACACGTGCTGGCGGAGGGTGTCGAGCGGGTCCTGCGAGAACGCCCACGGCGTCTGGTTCGCCTGCTTCCCGAGCCGCTTCGCCAACAGGTGGGCCCAGTCCGACCCGTTCTCCACGCTCGCCACCCGCAGCGCCGGATGGCGGTCGAAGACCCCGTGCACGATCAGGCTGCCGATCGTGTCGTGGATGGCCCGGTCCGACACGAGCAGCTTGGAGAACACGTCCACCGACCGGAACGGCTCGAAGTAGTCGCGGGCACCCCAGGCACCGGCGAACATCTCGTACCCGCTGTCGCCCAGGTGGAAGGCGACCGGGACCGACGCCTCGGCCAGGCGTGCCCACACCGGGTCGTGCGCCGGGTCGCCGAACGAGCGGCCCTTGCCGGAGGCCGTGGGGACCGGCGCCGGACGCATGTGCACGATGCGTGCGTCCCGGGCGAGGAGCCACTCGAGCTCGTCGAGCGCGGCCTTCGGATCGGCCAGCGACAGCATGGGCGCGGCGAGGATCCGGTCCCGGTGGGAGAAGCCCCAATCCTCGTCGAGCCAGCGGTTGAACGCCGTCAGGGTGGCCATGGTGGCCGGGATATCGTCCCGTAGCGCCTGCTCGACCCCGCAGCCCAGCGTGGGGAACATCAGCACGGCCTCGAGACCCTGCTCGTCCATGGTGGCGAGGCGTGCCTCGCGGTCCTGGTACTCGGCCCGCAGCGGCTCGACCTTCATCAGGGTCCGGGGATCGGTCCCCTCGGGGATCTGGCCCCGGAACATGAGGTCCATGCAACCGGGGACGATGATGGGGTCGAACGTCGGGTTGGGGATGAAACGGAACTTGCGCCCGCCGACCAGCAGGACCTTGTGGCTGCCCTGCTCGAGCACCTGCACACCGCGCTCGCGGAACTTGGGGTCGAGGTGGCGGGTGCAGGCGTCGACCGGCTCGTAGTAGTGGTTGTCGGCATCGACGGGACGCAGATCGCTCACCATGGCCTCCTTCGCTCCTGTCCGGCCGGTGGCTCGCCGGCTTCGCTCCTGTCCGGCCGGTGGCTCGCCGGCCCGCTACGGGGTCGGCCGGTTCGCCGAAAAGCTTAAGATGTTTTACCCCGGGGCAGCAACCGACCCTGCCGCTCGAGCAGCTGCCGGAGGCCCCCCTTGTCGACCTTGCCGCTGGCCAGCAGCGGGAGGTCGTCCGCCTCGTTGGTCACGTACCACACGGTGGGGACCTTGAAGGCGCTCAGGGCGGCCCGGGCGGCGTCGGCCAGCGCCTCCACCGGCAACGCCGTCCACGCGAAGGCGCCCACCGCGTCGCTCCCGTCGGGACGGCGCACGTCGGTGACGAGCACCTGGCGGACCCCTTCGACCTCCGACAGCGCCGCCTCGACCTCGGTGGGGTAGACCGTGGCCCCCGCCACCTTGAACATGTCGTCGAGGCGCCCGAAGAACCACAGGTACCCCTCCGCGTCGAGCGAGCCGAGGTCGCCGGTGGGGTAGAAGCCGTCGGCGTCGAAGGTCTCGGATCGGAGCCGGCCGCAGATCGCCCGCATCAGGTTGGGCCCGCGCAGGCGGATCTCCCCGGTGACCCCGGCGGGGGCGGGCATGCCGGTGGCCGGGTCGACGATGCGGACCTCCATCCCCTCGAACGGGCGCCCGCAGCTGCCGTGCTTGGCCGGCGGGAGGTCGGTGTCGAGGCGCTCGCCACAGTAGGGGCCGCAGGTCTCGGTCATCCCGAACAGGTTCGCCCGGGCGCCCGGCGCCGGGCGCCGGTCCGGGGGCAGCACGCCCGGCAGGCTGCCGGGGCGGAGCCACCCGAGGTCGGCCGAGGCGAAGCGGGGGTGCGACGCCAGCCTGGTCGCCTGGTCGGGCCACCCGCGGAACACGGTCACCCGCTCACGCTCGAGGAGCGCCAGGGTCCGATCAGGCTCGGGGACCGCCTCGGTGAGCAGGGTCGCCCCGGCCACCAGCACGGTGAGGAGCCCGCCGCCGAAGCCCCCGGTCCAGAAGAAGGGCATGGGGATGTACAGGCGGTCGTCGCTCCCGATGCACCGGCTCGCCAGCCCCGAGGCGGTGGCCCGCAGGGCGCCCCCGTGGGTGTGCACCACCCCCTTGGGGGCGCCACGGCTGCCCGAGGTGAACAGCACCACCAGGTCGTCGGCCGGACGGACCGCTCCTTCGAGCGCCTCGACCATCTCGGGGGCGACCGACGCCTCCGCCAGAGCGTCGGCGGACCAGAGCGCCCGGAGGGCCGGGAGGGCCGGGTGACGGCGGCCGGCCGCGGTGCGCTCGGCCACCCCGGGGGCGATCGAGTCCACCTCCGCCGGGTACCGCCGCCCGCGGTGCTCGGCGGCCACGACGAGCTCGGTGACCCCGGCCGCCTGCAGCTGCAGGGCGAGCTCGGGCGGGCGCAGCAGCGTGCTGAGGGGCACCAGCACTGCACCGATGCGCATGACCGCGGCGGCCAGCACCACCCAGTCGACGCCGTTGGCCATGAGCAGGCCCACCCGCGACGACTTCCCGACGCCGGCCGCCACCAGGCGAGCCGAGAGGGCCCGGCTCCGTTGGTCGAGCTGGCCGTGGGTGACGGCGTCGTCGGGGCTCACCACAGCCCGTCTGTCCCCGTGCTCGGAGGCGTTGCGCGCCAGGAGCGCCCCAAGGGTCCCGGGCTCAGGCGTCACGCAGTCGCTCCTCGAGGGCCCGGGCGTCGAGCTTGCCGCTCGACATCATCGGCACCTCGTCCTCGGGGATCAGCAGGAGCCGCCGCGGCACCTTGTAGGCCGAGAGCCTGGCCCGGAGGCGCCGGGTCAGCTCCTCGGGGTCGGGGGCGGCCCGCCCGGCCGGGACCCGCACCGCGGCCGCCACCACCTGGCCCCGCGCCGGGTCGTCGATGCCGGTCACGTGCGCCACCAGGCCGGTCTCCTCGAGGATGGCCGCCTCGACCTCGCGGGGCGACACGTTGGCGCCGGCGGTCTTGATGAGGTCGCCCCGGCGGCCCTCGAAATAGAAGAACCCGTCGTCGTCCACGAAGCACAGGTCACCGGTGCGGTACCAGCCGTCGGGCTCGAAGGTCCGGTGCCGCTCGCGCCCGTAGTACCCCTCCATGAGGAAGGGGCCGCGGAACCGGAGCTCCCCCACCCGGCCGGGGCCGCACGGCGCACCGGTGTCCGGATCGACCACCTGGGCGTCGAACCCGGGGACCGGTCGCCCGAACGAGCCGCGGCGGTGCGCCGGCTGGTCCGACTCGTCCCCGCTGGCCAGGCACACGCTCCCGGTCTCGGTCATGCCCAGCATGTTGTGGCGCAGCTCGGGGTCGGCCGGCCGGACCTCGTCGTCCATGATCGGGTAGAGGTTGCCCCGGCGGATCGAGCGCAGGTCGCGCCCGGCGAAGCTCGGGTCCTCGGCCAGGTGGGCCACCGCCTGGGCGAACCCGTTGCACATCGTCGGCCGGGTCCGCTCGAGGAGGTCGAGGACGCCACCGGGGTCGGGCGCGTTGGAGCACACCAGCGTGGCCCCGGCCACCAGCGTGCCGAGCAGGCCGTAGGCGAGCCCGCCCACCCAGAAGAAGGGCGAGTTGCAGAACAGGATCTCGTCCTCGCCGTAGCGTCGCAGCTCGTTCAGGTTCGCCAGGTGGCGGATGAGCGGGCCGTGCTGGTGGATCACCCCCTTCGCCTCGCCGGTCGACCCGGAGGTGTGGATGACCGCCAGGCGGTCCGACGGCGTGACGCACCCCTCCAGGGCGGCCAGCACGTCGTCCCCCGTGCCGGCGCCGGCCTCGACCAGCGCCCGCAACGACCACCCGGGGTGGCCGCCCGGCGCCGGCGTGTCGAAGGCCACCCGCCGGAGGGCGGCTGCCGAGGGTGCGAGCAGTGGTGGCGGCCGGTCGACGTCGAGGCCGGGGACCGCCTGGCACACCGTCTGCAGGTGGTCGCGGGTGCGGTACCGGGTGGTGGCGATCAGGATCTCCACGTCGCCGCCGCGCAGGAGCGCGGCGAGCTCGGTCCCGGTGCAGAAGGTGCTGAGCGGCAGGGTGAGCGCGCCGATGCGGGCCGCCGCCAGCCAGGCCACCACGAAGTCCGGGCCGTTGGGCTCGAGCAGCCCCACATGGGTGCGCCGGCCGGCCCCCCACCCGACCAGCCCCTTGGCCAGCTCGGCCGAGCGGGCCTCGGCGTCGGCGTAGGTGAGGACCTGGTCGTCGCAGATGACCAAGGGGTGCTCCCCGCGGGCCCGGGCTCGGGCCGCCAGCAGGCGCGGCACGGTGAGGGGCAGGCCGTCGCCGGCGTCGACCACCCCGCTCACCCGGGGCTCCGGCGTGGCGACACCTCGGGCAACCCGGACCGGTCGCCGGCCACCGCGGCCACGGTGGCCGTGCACAGCTCGGTGTCCCCGAGGAGCAGCCGAGCCCGCGAGGTGATGCGGCGCGCCTCGAGGGATCGGTCGACCTCGAACCGGAGGGTCTCGAGCAGCGGCGCCGGCCGGTGGTAGTCGACGGTGAGGGAGGTCGTCTTCCCGGCCACCCCGAGATCACAGTTGTGGTGCTGGATCACGCAGTCGAAGAAGAGGGCGAGGAAGCCCCCGTGGACGACCCCCGGCGGGCCCTCGAAGGCCAGCGGGAAGGCCACCGTGCCCGACGCACGCGGGCCGTGGACCTCGATCCGGTACTCGGGGAAGCAGGGGTTGTACGAGCCGATCGCCCGGGAGTGGTCGAGGTACACCCGACGGGCGTCCCCGGCCCCGGGCCCGACCCGCGGGCGACGGTCCGCCGGGAGCCGGTCCGCCAACCGGCGCTCGGCGTCGCGGAGCTGAGCGAGCAGCCAGTCGACCGCCGGGTCCTCCTCCTCGAGCGCCAGCACCAGGCCGGCCACCTCCCGCAACCGCGGGGCCAGGGCCCGCGCCTGGGCGAGGGGCTCGACGCCGAACCGCCACCCCTCGGCCGCCGGGTCGTCCCCCGGCGCCCGGCCGGCCCCGCGGCCCCCCTGGCTCACCGGCCGTCCTCGGACCCGGCGCCGGCGAAGAGCGCCCGCACCGCCGCCAGGTCGACCTTGCCCGAGGGGGTCCGCGGCAGCTCGTCGACGATCCGGATCTCGGCCGGCAGCTCGTAGCGGGCGAGGGCCGCCGCGGCCCGGGCCC
>DAHUYA010000071.1 GCA_027315445.1 Acidimicrobiaceae bacterium
GCACTACTTCGGCGGCATGCGGATGCCGCCATCGAGCCTGATGACCTCCGCGTTCAGGTAGCTGTTGCGCGCGATGTGCACCACGAGCTGACCTTAGCGCTCCGGGTCGCCGAGGCGCTTGGGGAAGAGCACCGACTCGCCGAGCGCACGGCGCTGGTCCTCGGGCAGGCTCGCGAGCAGCGGGGTGTCGAAGAGCCCGGGAGCGATGGCCACCACCCGGATGCCCACCACCGCCAGGTCCCGGGCGGCCGGCAGTGTCATCCCCACCACCGCCCCCTTGGAGGCCGAGTAGGCCAGCTGGCCGATCTGCCCGTCGAAGGCGGCGACCGAGGCGGTGTTGACGATCAGGCCCCGCTCGCCGTCCTCCCCCGGCTCGGTCCGGGCGATGGCGGCGGCGGCCCGGGTCATGACGTTGAAGGTCCCGATCACGTTCAGCCGCTGGATGAACTCGAACGCCCCGGGGTCGTGGGGCGTCCCGTCCCGGTTGATCACCCGACCGACCCAGCCGGTGCCCGCGCAGTTGACCGCAAGGCGCAGGGTGCCCGCCTCGGCCGCCTGGTCGACCGCCCGCTGGCAGTCGTCGGGCTGGGTGACGTCGCCGGCGACGTGGTTGCCGCCGACCTCGTCGGCCACCTCCTTGGCCCCCTCCCCGTTGCGGTCGAAGACGGTCACGGTGACGCCCTCGGCGGCCAGGGCCCGGGCGGTGGCGGCGCCGAGCCCGGAGGCGGCGCCGGTGACGACGGCTGAAGTCCCTCGGAGATCCATGGTGGCGATGGTAGGGGGCCGGTGGCGGCCCCACCAGCGGGCCCGGTGGCGTCAGCGGGCCCGGTGACCGTCAGCGGGCCCGGTGGCGTCAGCGGGCGACGGCCGACCCGGAGGTTCCCGCTCCGGTGGCGGCGGCGGCCGTCGCGAGCTCGTCGACCACCTCGTTCCAGTGGTCCCCCGAGTGCCCGCGCACCCAGCGGAACGCCACCCGGCGCCCGGGATCGAGCGCCAGCTCGAACAGGGGCTCCCACAGGTCGCGGTTGGCCACCGGCTTGCCGGCGGCGTTGCGCCACTGGCGGCGGAGCCAGCCGGCCCACCAGCGCTCCCGGAAGCAGTTCACGACGTAGGTGGAGTCGCTGACCACCTCGATGGGCTCGTGGGCCGGCCAGCTGGCGGTCAGGGTGGTGAGCGCCTCGAGCACCGCCCTTATCTCCATCCGCTGATTGGTGGTCCGGGCCTCGGCGCCCGAGGCGTAGGGGCCGCCCGGCACCGCCCAGGCCCAGCCGCCGGGGCCGGGGTTCCCCAGGCAGGAGCCGTCGGTGTAGACGAAGCGGGTCGGCGGCTCGGAGGACTCGGGCATGCGGTCAGTGTTGTACTACGGGGAGCGGGCCCGCTCGACACTGCGGCGGCCGGGCCGAGGTGGCAGGGGCCGCTTGGGCGGTGGGCCGCCCGGGCAGTGCAACCCGGGTGGGTGTCGCACACCACCCCCCGGGTGGCGCGAGCATGTTCCCGTGCTCTTCGACGGGATGTCCCACCAACTGCCCGACATCGACCCGCAGGAGACGGCCGAATGGCTCGACTCCTTCGACTCGGTGGTCGGGCAGCGGGGGCGGACCCGGGCCCGCTTCCTGCTGATGAAGCTGCTCGAGCGGGCCCGGGCCCAGCAGGTCGAGTTCCCCGCCACCGTGTCGACGCCCTACGTCAACAGCATCCCGGCCGGCGACGAGCCCTGGTTCCCCGGCGACGAGCACCTCGAGCGCCGCATCCGGGCCTACATCCGCTGGAACGCCGCCGCCATGGTGGTCCGGGCCAACACCCGCACCGAGGGCATCGGCGGCCACCTGTCCACCTTCGCCAGCTCGGCCTCCCTCTACGAGGTCGGCTTCAACCACTTCTTCCGGGGCAAGGACGACGGCGGCGCCGGCGACCAGCTGTTCGTGCAGGGCCACGCCTCGCCCGGCATCTACGCCCGGGCGTTCGTGGAGGGCCGTCTCACCGAGGCGCAGCTCGACAACTTCCGCCACGAGGTCGGCGGGTCCGGCCTGCCCAGTTACCCCCACCCCCGGTCCTTGCCCGACTTCTGGGAGTTCCCGACGGTGTCGATGGGGCTGGGTCCGATCAACGCCGTCTACCAGGCGCACGCCAACCGCTACCTGCACAACCGCCGCTTGGTCGACACCAGCGCCAGCCGTGTGTGGTGCTTCGTCGGCGACGGCGAGATGGACGAGCCCGAGTCGATCGGCGCCCTGGGGGTGGCCGGCCGGGAGCACCTCGACAACCTCATCTTCGTCGTCAACTGCAACCTCCAGCGGCTCGACGGCCCGGTCCGGGGGAACGGCAAGATCATCCAGGAGCTCGAGGCGGTCTTCCGGGGCGCGGGGTGGAACGTCATCAAGGTCATCTGGGGGTCGCGCTGGGACGAGCTCCTGGCCCGGGACGTCGACGGGGTGCTGGTGGACAAGATGAACACCACCGTCGACGGCGAGTTCCAGAAGTACGCCACCGAGCCCGGCACCTACATCCGCGAGCACTTCTTCGGCCCGGACCCCCGACTGCGCAAGATGGTGGAGCACCTGTCGGACGACGAGCTCCGCTCCCTGCCCCGGGGCGGGCACGACTACCGCAAGCTCTACGCCGCCTACAAGCTGGCCACCGAGCAGCCGGGGGCGCCCACCGCCATCCTGGCCAAGACCATCAAGGGGTGGACCCTGGGACCCCAGATCGAGGCCCGCAACGCCACCCACCAGATCAAGAAGATGAACAAGGCCCAGCTGCTGGCGCTGCGTGACCGCCTGCACCTGGGCGACGAGATCCCCGACGAGGCCCTCGAGGCCGACCTCCCCCCCTACTACCGACCGCCGGCCGGCTCCGAGGCCCACGAGTACCTGACCGCCCGGCGCAAGGCGCTCGCCGGCGCCCTGCCCCACCGGGTGGTGCGACCGGCACGGGTGGCCCTGCCGGACCCCAAGGTCTTCGCCGACCTGATGGCCGGCTCGGGCCCCCAGGCGGTGTCCACCACGATGGCCTTCGCCCGGCTCCTGCGGAACCTGGTGCGCGACCCGGTGTTCGGGCCCCGGGTGGCACCGATCGTCTCCGACGAGGCCCGGACCTTCGGGCTCGAGCCCATCATCGCCGAGGCCAAGATCTACGCCCCCGACGGCCAGCGCTACGTGCCGGTCGACGCCGACCTGCCGCTCAAGTACGCCGAGAGCATCTCGGGGCAGCTCCTGCAGGAGGGGATCTCCGAGGCCGGAGGCACGGCCACCTTCAGCGCCCTGGCCACCTCCTATGCCACCTGGGGCCATCCGATGCTGCCGGTGTACCTCTTCTATTCGATGTTCGGCTTCCAGCGGGTGGGCGATCTGCTGTGGGCCCTGGGTGACATGCGGGGCCGGGGCATCCTGGCCGGTTGCACGGCCGGGCGCACGACCCTGCTCGGCGAGGGGCTCCAGCACGACGACGGCCACTCGCTCCTGCTCGCCTCGACCAACCCGGCGGCCGCGGTCTACGACCCGGCCTTCGCCTACGAGGTGGCGGTGGTGGTCGAGGACGCCGTCGCCCGGATGTTCGGGCCCTCGCCCGAGGACCGGTTCTGGTACATCACCCTCTACAACGAGAACTACGCCATGCCACCGCTGCCCGAAGGGCCGGGCGGCGACGAGATCCGGCGCGGCGTCATCGAGGGCCTCTACCGCTACGCCGACCGGCCGCCCACCGGCGGCACCCGGCAGGCCACCCTGTGCTTCTCGGGCCCACTCTGGCAGGCGGCGATGGAGGCCCGGGAGCTGCTGGCCGAGGAATGGGGGGTGGCGGCCGACGCCTGGTCGGCCACCTCGTGGACGACGTTGCGGCAGGACGCCATGTCGGCGGAGCGGTGGAACCGGCTCCACCCCGGGGCCGAGCCTCGCGTCCCGGTCGTGACGGCCAAGCTCGGGGCCGACGGCGGCCCGATCGTCGCGGTCAGCGACTTCATGCGGGCGGTCCCCGACCAGGTGTCGCGTTGGGTCGACCGCCCGTTCACCTCGCTCGGCACCGACGGCTTCGGGCGTTCCGACGCCCGCGAGACCCTCCGCCGCTACTTCGAGGTCGACACCGCCCACCTGGTGGTGGCGGTCCTGGCTTCCCTCGCCCGACAGGGCCGGGGAAGCCCCGACGAGGTGGCGGCGGCCATCCGGCGCTTCGACATCGACCCCGACGCGGTCGACCCCTTCGCCGCCTGACAGCCCCCGGTGAGCCGCCGGGCAGGCCTCGTCAGTGGGGCTCCCAGGCGTCCGGGTCGGCGGTGAGCCGCTCCACCTGCCTGGGGAGCTTGCCCGAGACCACGTCGGCCAGCGTCACCTGCTCGAGCACCAGCCGGAGGCTCGCCCGCACCGCCACCCACACCTTCTGGAGGTGCTCGGCCGCCCCCTGGTAGTGCATCGCCTCGGGGCGGTGGCCGCGGACCTCGGCCAGGGGGCCGTCGAGGGCCCGGATCACCTCGGCGATGGTGACGTCCTCGGGGCGCCGGGCCATCCGGTAACCGCCCTCCGCCCCGCGCTGGCTCGCCACCACGCCGGCGCGACGGAGGTCGGCCAGGATGGCCCCCAGGAACCGCGGGGGAAGCCCCTGCTCGGCCGCCAGCGACTCCGCGGTGTGGGGAGTGCCGGCAGCGGCGAGCGTGAGGAGCGCCCGCAACCCGTATTCGACCTTGGCCGGGATGTGCACCCGACGATTCTGCCCGTCCGGCGGGGCCCGGGCCGGCGCGCCGGTGCCTCCCACCTCGGGCGAGAGATAGCGTCCTGACCATGGCGAAGCTCCAACTTGCCCAGGATCCCCAGGCGGACCGCCTGCTCAGCGAGAGCCCGCTCGCCCTCCTGATCGGGATGGTGCTCGATCAGCAGATCCCGCTCGAGAAGGCCTTCCGGGGACCGCTCGACCTGTCCGAGCGGCTCGGCCGGCCCCTCGACGCCGCCGCCATCGCTGCCATGGACCCCGAGGCCCTGGCCGAGGTGTTCGCCTCCCGGCCGTCCCTGCACCGCTACCCGGGGTCGATGGCCACCCGGGTGCAGGCGCTCTGCCAGACCCTCGTCGAGCAGTACGGCGGGGACGCCGCCTCGGTCTGGTCGACCGCCGGCGACGGCCAGGAGCTGCGGCGTCGGGTGCAGGCGCTCCCCGGCTTCGGCGAGCAGAAGGCCCGGATCTTCGTCGCCCTGCTGGGCAAGCAGCTGGGGGTCGGCCCGCCCGGCTGGCGGGAGGCGGCCGGCCCCTTCGGCGCGCTCGGCTCCCGCATGTCGGTGGCCGACATCGTCGACGCCGCCACCCTGGCGGAGGTCCGCGCCTACAAGCAGTCGAAGAAGGCGGCCGCCAAGGCCGGGGCCGCAGGGCCGCCGGCCGGCTCGGGGCGGCGGCGCGCCCGGGCCCGTTAGCGCTGGCGCTCCACCCACCCGATCAGGGTCGCCACCACCCGCGGGTCCGCCCGGAGCCAGTGGCCGGCCCCGGGCACCAGCCGGAAGTCGACCGGTCCCCGGGCGGCGTCGGCCAGGGCCCGGGCTGCCCCCGACGGCACGTCGGGGTCCTCCGAGCCGTGGACCACCCGCAGGGGTCTGCCCTCGCGGTGGCCGGCCGCCTCGCGCGGACGGAGGTCCCCCAGCTCTGCCGCCCACCGACCCAGGTCGGGAGGGTAGCCGGGGCTCCGGATCACCCCGGTCGAACGGCAGCGGCGGAGCAGCTCGGCCGGCTCGGTGGCCCAGGCGGCGGGGTCGGCCGGCGCCCCGAGGCAGGCGACGCCCCGGATGCGGTCGTCCTCGGCGGCCAGCCGGAGGGCCAGCGCCCCCCCGAGGTCGAAGCCGACCAGCCACAGCACCCCGTCGGCCCCCGCCTCGTGGTCGGCCAGGAAGCGCAGGTCCTCGAGCCACCCGGCGGCCGAGAAGTCACCCTCGGACCCACCCGCCCCCCGCAGGGTGCCGGTGGCCACCCGGAAGCCGGACTCCTGGGCGAGCCGGTCGGCCAGGGCCGGGTAGGTGCGCCCGACGTCCGGGGCCGCCCCCCGCTCGCGGGGCAGCTCGTGGCACAGGAGGAGGACCGGGACGGGTGGGGAGCCCGGTGCGATCGGGGTGGCGTAGGCGTGCAGGACCCCGGCCGGGCCGTCGAGGAGGCGCCAGGGGCCGGTGCCCCCGGTCTCGGCCACTTCGCTGCGCCCCCACCGGCCGCTCGGCCCGCGCCCCTCAGATGCCGATGCGCTGGGCCAAGAGCTCCCGGTGGTAGGCCGGGTCCCCGAGGAGCAGCTCGGAGGACTTCGCCCGCTTGAAGTACAGGTGGGCGTGATGCTCCCAGGTGAAGCCGATGCCGCCGTGGATCTGGATGTTCTCGGCGGCCGCGTGGAAGTAGGCCTCCGAGCAGTAGGACTTGGCCAGGCTGGCCACGACCGGCAGCTCGTCGGAGTCCTCGGCCGCGGCCCAGCCGGCGTAGTAGGCGGCCGACTTGGCCGACTCCACCTCGAGGAGCATGTCGGCGCACTTGTGCTTGATCGCCTGGAAGCTCCCGATGGGCCGGCCGAACTGGATCCGGTTCTTGGCGTACTCGACCGCGTTGTCGAGGCACCGCTGGGCGCCGCCCACCTGCTCGGCAGCCAGGGCCACGGCCGCCAGGTCGAGCGTCTTGGAGAGGCCGGCCTCGGCGGAGCCCTCGGTGCCCACCAGCCTGGCCGGGGTGTCGGCGAACTCGAGGCGCGCCTGCTTGCGGGTCTGGTCCATGGTCGGCAGAGCCGTGCGGGTGAGTCCGTCGGCGTCCCCGGCCACCGCGAACAGGGTGACCCCCTCGGGGGTGCGCCCGGCCACCAGGACCAGGTCGGCGGTGTGCCCGTCGATCACGTAGTTCTTGTGCCCGCTCAGCTTCCAGCCGCCGCCGGCCTTGGTGGCCTCGAGGGTGATCCCCGAGAAGTCCCAGCGGCCGTTGTCCTCGGTGATGGCGAGGGTGGCGATCGTCTCCCCCGAGGCGATGCCCGGGAGCAGCTCGGCCTTGGCCTGGTCGTCGCCCGAGGTCAGCAGGGCGTTGGCCCCCAGGGCCACCGTCGAGAAGTAGGGGGCGCACAGCAGGGCCGCGCCCATCTCCTCGAGCACCACGATCAGCTCGACGTAGCCGAACCCCGAGCCCCCCAGGTCCTCGGGGATGGTCAGCGACTGCAGGCCGAGCTGGTCCGCCATCTGGGACCACACCGCCGGGTCGTACCCCTCGGTCGTCTCCATGAGCCGGCGCACCTCGGTCTCGGGTGACTTGTCGGCCAGGAACCGGTGGACCGCCTTTCGAAGCTCCTCCTGCTCCTCGCTGAAGGCGAAGTTCATCGGCGTTCCTGCCCCCTTGCTCGGCTGCACTGGCGGGCCAGCCGTCGACGACCGGCGCCTGGTGCTGTCTACCAGACCACACCCTGGCCATGCCCGTCGAGGGGTACCGCCCGCCGGGCGTGCGGGCGGGCCCCGACCACGCCCCGCCCCGCCCCGCCCCGCCCCCCCCCGCCCCCCCCCCCCCCCCCCCCGGGCGG
>DAHUYA010000083.1 GCA_027315445.1 Acidimicrobiaceae bacterium
TCGGGCCTGACCAGTGCCGGTTGGTGCTCCGGGGTTCCTATCGGCCGCCGGTCGAACGGCTCGGCCGGGGGCTCGACTCGGTCCTGCTCCACCGGATCGCCGAGTCGACCATCCGGTCCTTCCTGGTACGGGTCGCCGACAGCCTGGCGACCGGCAGGGCGGCGGCCCCGGTCCCCGAGCCGGAGGCCTGAGCGGCGGCGTCGCCCGCCGCCCCCCACCCGGCCATCGGGCTGGGTACGGTGGCGACCCGACATGCTCACCGAGCCCGCCGCACCCCAGCAGGACGCCGGCGGTCCCGATCCGGCGGTCGGTCGCCGGCCGGGGCGGTACCGGGGACCCCTGGCCGCCGCCGTGGCGCTGGTCCTGGCCGGCGCGTTCGCGGTGGTGGCCCTCCAGCTCCACGGTCGTGGTCCCGGGGCGACGCCGGGGCCGGGCGGGGCTCCGGCCGACGTGCCGGCGGCGATCGGGAACCTCATGCAGCTGTCGACCGCCCCGGCCCGCCAGGCGCCCGGCTTCACCCTGACCGATCAGTACGGGCACACCGTCTCCCTGTCGTCCTTCCGGGGCCACCCGGTGGTGCTCGAGTTCATGGACCCGCACTGCACCGACATCTGCCCGATCGTCTCGCAGGAGTTCGTGGACGCGGCCCACGACCTCGGCGCGGGTGCCCGGGGGGTGGTCTTCCTGGCGGTCAACGTGAACCGCTACCACCTCGGGGTGGCCGACGTCGCCGCCTTCTCCTCCGGCCACGGCCTCGACCAGATCCCCACCTGGCACTTCGTCACCGGCTCCTACGCGGCGCTGCGCCCGGTGTGGCACGCCTACGGGATCGCGGTGGACGCACCGGGGCCCAACGCCGACGTGATCCACACCTCGGTCGTCTTCTTCATCGGCCCCGGCGGCCGGGAGCGGTACGTGGCGTGGCCGACCGTCGACCACCGGACGAACGGCGCCGCCTACCTGCCGGGCGCCCAGCTCACCTCGTGGGGCCGCGGCATCGCCCTGGTCGCTCGGGACCTGGCCGCCTGATGGGCGGCGACCTGGCCGCCGACGGGGTCGCCGCCCGGGCCGGCGGCGACCGGTCGGTCGAGGACCGGCTGCGCCGGGTGGAGGACGAGCTCGAGATCGTCCGGCTGGTGAGCGCCTACGGGCCGGCGGTCGATTGCGGTGACGGGTGGCGGGCGGCGTCGCTGTGGACCGAGGACGGGGTCTACGACACCGACGCCGGCGTCTGGCACGGGAGGGGGGCGATCGCCGCCATGGTGGCCGGGGAGGGCCACCATGGTCTGCTGGCCGAGGGGGTTGCGCACGTGCTCGGGGTGCCCCACATCCAGCTCGAGGGGGACAGGGCCGCCGCCACCTGCTACTCGAGGGTGTTCCGGCGCACCGCCGACGGGTTCACCCCCTGGCGGGTGGCGGCGAACCGGTGGGAGCTGGTCCGGACGGAGGAGGGTTGGCGGGCCGCCCGGCGCACGACCCGAATGATCGACGGCTCGGCGCCGGCCCGCGAGCTGCTGGCGAGGGCGCCCGAGCGCTGAACCGGGTTGGCGGTGGTCAGTCGCCCGCCGTCAGCAGCATGCAGCCGCAGGTGTTGCCCCCGCCGGCCGCCACCGCGGCCACCGAGGGGTTGCCGGCCACCTGGCGTTCGCCACCGTCGCCCCGCAGCTGGACCACGGCCTCGTGCAGGAACCCGTAGCCGTGGAGGCGCCCGGCGGACAGCTGGCCGCCGTGGGTGTTGAGCGGCAGCTCGCCGTCGAGGGCGATCCTGCTCCCGTCCTCCACGAACCGCCCGCTCTCGCCAACCGGGCACAGGCCGAGCGCCTCGAGCCACAGCATGGTGAGGATGCTGAACCCGTCGTAGAGCTCAGCCAGGTCGACGTCGGCCGGCGTGAGGTCCGTGCGCGACCACATCTGGGCGGCGGCGTCCGCGCCGACCAGCCGGGTGAGGTCCGACAGCTGGTCCCAGCTCGGCCGATCGTGCAGGGCCGCGCCCATGGCCGCCACCCGAACCGGGGGGTGTCGGAGGTCGGCAGCGCGTTCGCGCCGCGAGACCACCACCGCCGTGGCGCCGTCGCAAGGGACGTCGCAGTCGAACAGCCGCAGCGGCGTGCTGATGATCCTCGAGGCGAAGTAGTCCTCCATCGACATCGGCTGGCGGTAGATGGCCTTGGGGTTGCGGGCGGCGTTGCGGCGGCCGTTCAGGGCGATCTGCGCCAGCTGCTCGGGGGTGGTGCCGTAGCGGTGCATGTGCGCCTGGGCGTAGAGGGCGATCCAGTTGGCGGCCGATGCGGATCCGTAGGGCAGCGTCCACTGGTTGGGTCCGCTGGCGCGGGGCGGGGGGCCAGCGCGGCCCCCGCCACCGCCGGCGAGGCTCGCCCGGCCGCCGGTGCCCTGGGCGCTGCCCTCCCACACCGAGCGGAAGCAGAGGACGTGGGTGGCCATTCCGGCGCCCACGGCCAGGCAGGCCTTCATGACCGAGCCGAGCTGGCCCGAGGTCTCGAGGCCGCTGTCGTACCAGTCGACGTGCAGCCGGAGGGCGTCGATGACCTCGTAGGCGCCGGCGCCGCTGAACCCCGGGATCGGCACCGCCGCCCCGGGGTACGTCGAGAGCCCGTCGATCTGGGCCGTCGTGAGCCCGGCGTCCTCGGCGGCGGCCAGGCAGGCGTCGAGGGTGAGCTCGCGGGGGTCGCGGCCGAGCCGCCGGCCGACGTCGGACTGGCCGACCCCGCTGATCACGCAGTGCCGCTCGATGTGGTCGTCAGGCACCGGCGGCACCTCCGATCGGGCGGAACATCGGCAGCCAGACGTCCCCCCGCCCCTCGGAGTCGGCTTGGTGCTCGAAGGTCACCGCCACCTCCATCCCGATGTGGACGTCCTCGGGCGGGCACCCGACGATGTTGGTGGTGAGGCGGAGGGCCTCCTGCTCGGCCAGCTCCACCAGCGCGATGACGTAGGGCGGCTCGGGCGCCGGCAGCCACCGGTGGTGGTCGACGGTGAAGCTGGCCACCCGTCCCCGCCCGCTCACCCGCTCGGGAGCGAGCTCCGTGGAGTGGTCGACCGGGCAGAGGGGGGCCGGCGGGTGGAGGTAATAGCCGCAGCGCTGGCAGCAGAGGATCAGCAACTGCCCGCTGCGCCCGCCCTCCCAGTAGAAGCGGGTGCGGTCGGTCAGCTCGGGGAGCATCCGCCGGGGGCCCACGTCGCTCATGCGACCCCCGTCCCGGCGGTGCCCGGCCACTGCACCGCCACCCCCTCGGCCAACAGCCGGTCGACCACCGGGGCCTCGAGCCCGACTTCTTGCAGGACGGCGACGGTGTGCTCGCCGAGCCCCGGCGGGGCGAGGCGGAGAGCGGGCTGGAGCTCGCCGAGCTGCCAGAACGCGCCGATCTGGGTCAGCTTCCCCCAGTCGGCCTGCACGTACTCGGCCACCAGGCCGAGCGACTGGTTGGTCGGGTCGTCGAGAAAGGCTTCGGCCTGGTCGAGCAGCACCGGCTCGCTCGGCACGCCGGCCGACGCCAGTGCCGCCAGCGCCCCCGCCACGGTGGTAGCCGCCAACCGCTCCTCGAGGGTGGCCGGATCGGGCGCCCCGAGCGCCCTGCACGCCGCCCCCAGCTGGCCGTCCTCCCGGGCGCAGAGGGCGAGCCATCCGTCGGCCGCCTGGTAGAGCCGCTCACCGGGGGACAGGCCGGTCTGGCCGTGGTCGAGCTCGGGGACGGCGCCGACCAGCGTGCCGTCGCGCAGGAAGGACTCCGAGTTGGTGAGCACGGCGGCGCCGAGGAGCGAGCTCGTGACGAACTGCCCCTCGCCGGTGCGGTCGCGGTGGTGGAGGGCGAGCAGGGTCGCCACCAGCGAGGCGGTGGCGCAGAGGTGGTCCATGAAGCCGAAGCGGAACCACATCGGGTCGTTGCCCCGGCCCCCGCCCAGCACCTCCCACCCGGCGGCCGCCTGGAAGAGCTGGTCGTAGCCCGGCCAGTCGGCCCGCTCCCCCTTGGGGCCGTAGGAGCTGGTGTGGCAGTAGACCAGCTCCGGGTTGACCGCTCGGAGGGTCTCGTAGTCGACCCCGAGCGAGCGGGCGGCCGGCATCCGGAGGTTGTGGTGCACCACGTCCGCCCAGCGGACGAGGGCCTCGAGCGCCGGCCGGGCGGCCGGCGACTTGAGGTCGAGGGCCACGCCCCGCTTCCCCCGCTGGCAGGCCGCGAACGGCCGCTCCACCCGCCGCATGCGGTCGCCGGTGGTGGCCTCCAGCTTCACCACGTCGGCCCCGAGGTCGGCCAGCAGCATCGGCCCGAGGGGACCGGCCAGGAAGTTGCCGAGGTCGAGGACCCGGACGCCCTCGAGCGGGGCCCCGGCCCGCCGTCGGAGGGTGGGGGCCGGACGGGCCGGCTCGGCGGCCAGCGCCGCCCGCAACGAGGGCCCGTCCTGGTCGAGGGCCGGAGCCGTACGGCGCACCTGCGACCGCGGGGTGGTGGCGAACGGCGTCCCGGCCTGCACCACCCGGCCGAGGACCGGATCATCGACCTCGACCACGTAGCCGTTCGCCGCCGCCTGGGCGTCGGACAGGATCTCCCCGTAGGCGGCGGCCGGCTGCGCCGGGATGTCGTTGGCCCAGAAGTCGGCCAACCACTCGTGGCTCGGGCGGGTCAGGAAGGCGGCCTGGTTGGCGCCGAAGTTCGGGTACCCCATGGTCGTCGAGCTGGCGAAGCGGGCGTTCTCGCGGTCGATGCCCTCGGGGCCCAGCCGGGCCAACGCCTCCACCATCAGCGGCGAGTCGGTGTCGGCGCAGCGCATGAGGTGCACCCACCGTCCGTCGGCGCACTCGAAGAGGGTGGGCACCATGTCCTTGGGCAGCCCGAAGGCGAAGCTCGGTCCCGGGGTCGCCGCCCGGGCCCAGTGCATCATGGTGGGCAGCAGCGCCCCCTGGGCGAGCGAGGTGTGCGCCGGGCCCCCGGAGGCGCCCCCCCGGTCGCGTTGGAGGAGGCGGGCCAGGACGCCCACCGCGGCCAGGTAGGCGGCGCACCAGCTGCCGAAGGGGAAGCGGAGGAAGACCGGTCCCGGCCGGTGCCCGGCCTGTTCGTCGCAGAGGCCGAGGCGGGCCGTCACGAGCAGGTCGTCGGCCGGGCCCTCGGCGCTCGGGTGGCCCGCCGGCCAGGCGGTGACCGCCCCGACGACCAGGTGGGGGTGGCGAGAGGCCAGCAGGTCGTCGCCCAGGCCGAGGTCGGCTGCCCGGCCGGGCCCGAAGGGGTGGAGCAGGATGTCGGACCGGGCGAGCAGCTGGTCGAGGACGAGGCGGTCGCCGTCGTCTTCGAGGTCCAGCGCCATGCTGCGCTTGCTGCGGTTCCAGGTGGCGAAGCCGAGCGACCGGCGAGCGGGGTCGCCACCGGGCCGCTCCACCTTCACCACGTCGGCGCCCGCCTCCGCCAGGAGCAGGGCCGCCACCGGGCCGGCGATGCCCTCGGTGCAGTCGACCACCCGCACGCCGTGGAGGATGCCCGGGCGCGCCCCCGCGGGCCCTTCCTCCTCGTACTCCCCCGCCCGCGATGCCCTCCCCACGCCAGCGCATTGTCGCACCACCGCGAACGGCCGCGCCACGTACCACCCGGCCCGCGCCGCCTCCCTGCCCTCACGACGGCCCGGTACCGTGCCGTGGGTGGCCAGGTGGAGGTGTTCGGGGACGCCGGCCCCGGGGGCGGGCGTCGGGATCGCCCTCGGGACGGCGCTGGCGGTCGTCCTTGCGGCCGGCGCCACGGTGGCCGTCGCCGGCCTCGGGCCCGCCGGCGCCGCCGGCGTGCGCCCGCGGACGGCGGCCGGGGCCGGTGACTGGCTGGTGTACCACCACGACCCGTCGGGGTCGGGGGTCGCCGGCTCCGGGGTCGACCCCGCCTCGCTCCGAGCCGCGTGGACCTCGCCGGCGCTCGACGGCCAGCTGTACGGTGAGCCGCTCGTGCTCGGCACGAGGGTCTACGTGGCCACCGAGGACGACACCGTCTACGCGCTGTCGGCGAGGAACGGGTCGGTGCTCTGGCGCCGGCACCTGGCGAGGCCGGTCCCCGCCGCCGACCTGCCGTGCGGCGACATCGCCCCGGCGGTCGGCATCACGGGCACCCCGGTGATCGACCCGGCTCGCCACGAGATCTTCGTGGTGGCCGACCAGATCGGCGCCGGTGGGCCGGCCCACGTCCTCTACGGCCTGGGCACGACCGGTGGCCGGGTCGAGCTCCGTCAGGCGGTCGACCCGTCCGGGTCCTCGCCCGCCGCCCTGCTGCAGCGGGTCTCGCTCACCCTCGACCGCGGAGCAGTGGTGCTCGGCTACGGGGGCAACTACGGGGACTGCGGCCACTACCACGGCTGGGTGGTGGCGGTTCCCGAGGTTGGCGGCCCCATGAGGGAATTCGAGGTCGACGCCGGGCCCGGCGAGTCCCAGGGGGCGGTCTGGATGGGCGGTGCGGCGCCGGTGGTCGACGGGAACGGCGACGTGTGGGTCGCCACCGGCAACGGCTCGGTGACCACCCCGTCAGGCCCCTACGACCATTCGGACTCGGTGCTCGAGCTGTCGCCGTCGATGCAGCTCCTGCAGTCCTTCGCCCCGTCCGACTGGTACCGGCTCAGCGCCGAGGACGCCGACCTCGGCTCGGCCCCGCCGGCGCTGCTGGCCGACGGCACGGTCCTCCAGGGGGGCAAGGGCCACACCCTCTACCTGTTGCGCCAGGCGAAGCTGGGTGGGGTCGGCGGGCAGCTCGACCAGCGGTCCGGGGTGTGCAGCAGCGGCGTCGACGGGGGCACGGCGGTGGTCGGCGACGTTGCCTACCTGCCCTGCCAGAGCGGGCTGTTGGCGGTGCGGGTCGACCCCGCCGGCACCATGACGCTGCGTTGGCGCACTCCGACGGGCGCCGGGGGGCCGCCCATCGTGGCCGACGGCCTCGTGTGGACCATCGGCGGCCGGACCCTCTACGGGCTCTCACCATCGACCGGGGACGCCGTCCGGCAGCTGTCGGTCGGCGCGAACGCCGATCACTTCCCCACGCCCTCGGTCGGCGACGGCCTGCTCCTGGCCCCGGCCGGCGACCGGGTGGTGGCCTTCGGCCAGCCGGTCCACCTCGGTCGACCGGGCCGTCGAGGTCACGGCGAGTCCCCGTCCGCCGCGCCCCGGGCCTTCCGGGCCCGGCTGGGCGCCACCCTCGGCGGCTCGCCCGGCATCTTCGGGTAGACGGGCGGCCAGGGGGCGTCGCCCAGCCCGGCGGCCAGGTCGCGCCGGTGCATCTCGAGCAGCGGCTCGAGCGACTGGGCGTCCTCCGCCATGCCCGCCCACGGGTCGCCGCGCTCGGCCACCCTCGAGGGGACCGAGGTGAGGGTCAGGGCCTCGGGATCGACGGTCGCCAGCTCGTCCCACCCGAAGGGCGTCGACACCTGGCCGGCCGGCCGGGCCCGCACCGACCAGGCGCCGAAGACCGTCTTGTGGGGCGCGTTCTGGTTGAAGTCGACGAAGACCCGGGTCCCCCGCTCCTCCTTCCACCAGGCGGCGGTGATCAGGTCGGGCCGCCGGCGCTCGAGCTCGCGGGCCAGCGCGACTGCCGCCGCCCGGACGTCGTAGGAGGTCCAGCGGGGCTCGAGGGCGGCGAAGAGGTGCAGGCCGCGGCTGCCGGTGGTCTTCGGGCGGGACGCCACCCCCACCTCGTCGAGCAGGCGCCGGGCCTCGGCGGCGGCCTCCGCCACCATGGCGAAGGTGACGCCGGGGGTCGGGTCGAGGTCGATCCGGAGCTGGTCGGCGTGCTGGAGGTCGTCGGCCCTCGACGGCCAGACGTGGAACCCGATGCAGGCCAGGTTGACGGCCCACAGCACGTGGGCCAGGTCGGTCAGGACCAGCGCCTTGGACGGTGTGCCGTTGGGGGTCGACACCACCGCCGTCTCGAGCCACTCGGGGTGCCCGGCCGGCACCCGCTTCTGGAAGAACGAGGAGCCGCCGGCGCCGTGGGGGAACCGCTGCAGCATCACCGGACGGCCGCCGACCGCGGCGAGCAGCGGGACCTCCACCGACTGGTAGTAACGGACGAGGTCGAGCTTGGTGAGGCGGCCCTCGGGAAAGAAGACCTTGTCGGGGTGGGTGACGGTGACGGGGTGCCCGGCGGCCTCCACCACGACCTCGTCGCCGACCGGGCGGCCCATCGGTTCAGCCGGTGAACGGATGGGTCGGGGTGGTGCCCTGGGGCGTGAGGATGTCGAACCCGTCCGGCTTGTAGAGGTAGCCCGGGGCCGTGCCGGGTTGGCCGGTGTGCCCGTACTGCCACACCACGGCGCGGGTGGCGGGGTCGATGGCCACCATGCGGTCGTTGTGGTCGTCGTTGGCCATGAAGACCCCGCTCGGCAGCCGCTCGACGAGGGACGGCTGGTTGAGCATGCCGGGGCCCGTGGTCGGCTGGTAGCGGTAGAGGACCTGGCCCGCCTGGTTGAACTCGACGATGGCGCCGGGGGTCGCGTAGTCGGCGATCAGGTAGAGATCGGGCCCGAGCTGCTGGGGGTCCGACGGGTACGAGATGGGGAGCTGAACGGTCCACACCAGCTTGCTCGTCGGCGTGTACTCGCTGACCCACGAGCCGTTGATCTCGGAGATGAGGAAGTTGCCGTTGGCGAGGGGCGTGTCACCGTTCGGCGTGCCGATGGACGTGGGCGGGTTGTGCTGGCAGGTCCCGGTCGTGCCGATCTGGTGGGCGATGGTGTCGTTGGGGTTGATGATGAGCACCCGACAGTTGTAGGCGTCGGCAACCGAGACCTGGCCGCTCTTGAGCAGGTAGGCGTCGTCGGGCTCGTACAGGTAGCCGGGGGCGGCGCCGGTCTGGCCCGGGTGACCGTAGCTCCAGAGGAGCTTGCCGGAGGGGAAGGCGAGCTCCACGATCGTCTCGTTCTGCTCCTGGTTGGAGATGATCGCCGTGCCGTGGCGCACGAAGAAGGCGTCGTCGGGGAAGTAGAAGCCGTTGAAGCCGGGCGGGGGAGGGGACTTGGGGTTCGGGTACTGCCAGACGATCTTGCTGGTGTCGTTGAGCAGGAGCAGGCGGTCGTTGCCCCGGTCGGCGACAAGAAGGCGGTCGCCGTAGTACGGGGATCCCGCCCCGGGGGTGCCGGCGATGCCGAAGCCGGCGTTGGGCTCGAGCATCTGCACGCTGGCGCCCGGCGCCCCGGCGGTCTCGCCGCCGAGGAGCCAGGCCCGCCCGCCGGTGATCGCCACCGCGGCGTGGGAGACCGGCACCTGCAAATTGCCGGCGTTGCCGACCGTGTGCCGGCTCGGGTCGAACGCCCAGATGGCGGTCGTGGTGACCGGCGCCCCCCCGGGGCCGCCGGTGAGCGACGTGTCCCCGCCGGCCAGGTAGACGTGCCCGCCCAGGTTCACGGCCGCCGCCCCGGTCACGGGCTGGGAGAGGTGACCGACCACCGAGGCGCTCCCGGTCGCCGGGTCGATGGCCTGGATGTCGTCGACGGGCCGCCCACCACCCCCGGAGCCCACGGTCTGACCCCCGAAGACGTAGATCGTCCCCCCGGCGACCGCGGCGGCCGCATAGCGCACGGGCACGGGCAGGTTGCAGACCACCCGGAACGAGCGGCCGTTCGAGGTGGCCAGCACCTGCGGGTCGGCGCGGGTCCCGTCGTAGCCTCCGATGACGTAGGCCGTGGCCCCCACCACGACGGCGGTGGCGTCCGAGCGGGGCTGGGGGAGGCGGCCCACCACCGTGGCCGTCTGCCCGTTGGTGTTGACCGGCAGGGACTGGACCGTGTCGACGCTCGACTGGTCGCCGCCCCCGAACACGAGGAAGTGGCCCCCGAGGACGGCACCGCCGGCGTCGTGGCCGGCCGTGGCCAGGCTGCCGACCGGGGAGGTGGCACCGCCGGGCACGGCCACGTCGGTGACGGCGGCGGTGGACGACGAGGAGGCCGTCAGGCCGCCGACGAGCACGACCTGGCCGGCCCCGCCGGGTGCGGCATACGCCGTCGCCCTGCTGAGTGCGGAGGGGAGCTGCCAGGACACCACGCCGGACTCGATCGCCGGGGCCGACCCTCGGGGCACCGAGAACTGGGCAACCCGGGCCGAGCCGTTGGCGCCGGGCCGGCGGTGGGAGGAGACCACCTGCGACCCCCGTGTGGTCACCTGAGCGGATTGCGTCCCGGCGCCACCGCCACCGCCACCGCCACCGCTGGCAAGCACTCCCACGATGGCGGCCACCGCCACCAGGCCGGTCACTGCGATCGTGCGTCGGAGGCGGGCTTGGCGGGTGCGGCGCCGGGCGTGTCGTCGTCCCGCGACCCTGGGTGCTCGGTGGGCGGCCATGGGCCCCCTGTCTAGTCGGCCTCCGCCCGGCCACCGCTTCATACCCCGGGGGGTCCGAGGTCGCACGGCTTCACACCTCGCGGAGTCCCATCGCACGGCTTCACTACCGGGGATCGAGGTCACACGACGGCCCGGGTGCGATCATGGCCGGTGGTGCGACGCCGGCGCCGCGGTCAGGTCCCCCACCCACGAATACCCGACGCGTCCGAGGTCGCTTCGGGCACCGGGGGACCGGTGGCCGCGTCGCCGACCGGCCGTCCCCGCGGCCGCCACCGCTCTGCGAGGGCCGTGCACCGACCCCGAGGGGCGCACACCGCGGAGACGCCACCGACCACGACGCACCCGGCACCGCTCCGGGCCGGGCCCGTCGCGCAGGCGGGCGCCCAGGAGGGCCGGCCGCTGGAGGCACACCGGCGGGGCGGCGCCCACCGCAGACGCCGCCGGCACGATCGCGGCGGCACCTTCCGGCCGGACATCGAGGGCCTCCGGGCGGTCGCCATCCTGGCGGTCGTCGCCTACCACGCCCGCCTGGCCCAGGTGCCGGGCGGCTACGTCGGGGTCGACGTCTTCTTCGTCATCTCGGGCTTCCTGATCACCGACCACCTGGTCCGCGAACTGGGGAACGAGGGCCGGATCTCCTTCGGGGCCTTCTACGGTCGCCGGGCGCGGCGGCTGCTGCCGTCTGCGGTGCTGGTCGTGCTGGCCACCGTGGCAGTGGCGGCCGTCGTGCTGCCCTCGGTCGAGTCGGTGCCGGTGACCCGCGACGGCGTCGCCAGCGCCCTCTACGTGGCCAACTACCGGTTCGCCGCCGAGGCGACGAACTACCTGAGCGCCTCCGGGCCCGCCTCCCCGCTGCTGCACTACTGGTCGCTGGGCGTGGAGGAGCAGTTCTACCTCCTGTGGCCGGCGTTGCTGGCCCTCGCCTGGTGGGTGGGGCGGCGGGCCGGCGCCGCCGGGCGGCGGTGGTGGCTGTTCGGCACCCTGGCCGCCCTGGGATCGGCCTCCTTCGGGCTCTCGCTTTGGTTGACCCGGGCCGACGAGCCGTGGGCCTTCTTCTCGCTGCCCTCGAGGGCGTGGGAGCTGGCGGTGGGTGGGCTTCTGGCCCTGGGCATCCCCGTGCTGCGACGGTTGCCGCCTGCCTTGGCGGCCCTGGTCGGGTGGGCGGGACTGGGGGTGATCGTCTGGGCGGTGGTCGAGATGACCTCCGCCACCGCCTTCCCCGGGCTGGCGGCGTTGGCCCCGGTCGGCGGTGCCGCGGCCCTGATCGCCGGGGGGTGCGCCGGGCCGTCCCTCGGCCCCGTCGCCCTGTTGCGCACCTTCCCCTTCCAGTGGATCGGGCGCCTGTCGTACACCTGCTACCTCAGGCACTGGCCGGCGCTGGTCCTGGCGCCCGATGTGGTCGGCCACCCTCTGTCGACCCGGGCGGACGTGGTGGTGGCCGCGGCCAGCCTGGTGCCGGCCGGGCTCACCAGCTTCCTGCTCGAGCGGCCGTTGCAGTACTCGGACTGGCTGCGCCGGCGGGCTCGCCGGAGCCTTGCGCTCGCCGCCGCCCTGAGCGGGGCCGGGGCGCTGGCCGCGGTCGGGACAGCGGCCGCGCTGCCGCCCTCGCTGGGCACCGGTCACGCCGCGGTGGCCCGCCGGCTGACCGAGGCCCGGGCCCTCGCCCCCCGGCCGTCGGTCGGGGTCACCCCGGCGGTCGCACGGTCCCAGGCGTTGACGGCCGAGGTGCACCAGGCGGTGCTCCGCTCCCTGGCCATGACGGCGGTCCCGGCCAACCTCGATCCGAGCATCAGCCAGGAGATCGACTCGGGGATGGCCCAGCCCTTCTACGACGGGTGCTTCAACGGCTTCACCGACGACTCCGTCCATCCCTGCCAGTACGGCGACCCGACCGGCGCCCGGACCGTGGTCCTCTTCGGTGACTCCCACGCCCTGATGTGGTTCCCGGCCTTCGAGAACCTGGCCCAGCAGAACGGGTGGCAGCTGATCGCCCAGGCCAAGGCCACCTGCCCGCCGATCGACGTGCCGATCTTCAGTCCCGATCTCGGCGAGTGGTACACCGGTTGCGACCAGTGGAAGGCGTCGGTGGTCGCCCGCATCGAGCAGCTCCACCCGGCGCTGGTGGTCTTGGGGTTCTCCCGCGAGTACGGCATCCCCAACGACCACGTGGTGGTGGACGGGCCGGCGTGGATGCAGGGCCTCTCCCAGATGATCAGGACGCTGCGGGCGGCCGGTGCCGAGGTGGTCGTCATGGGGGACGACCCCTACCCCTCGGGCCTGGTGCCCGACTGCCTGGCGGCCAACCCGAGCGACCTGGCGGCGTGCACGATCCCCAGGGCCGCCCCCCACATCAACGTGCCGGGGATCGCCCAGGAGCAGCAAGTGGTGGCGGCGGCGGGCGGGCACTACCTCGACACCGAGCCCTGGTTCTGCGGTCCGAGCAGCTGCGCCGTGGTGGTCGACAACCTCATCGTGTACCACGACGACAACCACGTCTCGGCGGCCTACGCCTCGTGGCTCACCCCGGTGCTGGGCGCCGACCTGCAGACCATGACGCCGACCTCGCTCTGGGCCCCGGCGCCGAGCGGTTCCGGCCCCCCGACACCCGCCGGTGCCGCGCCGGACCCGCAGGCCGCGTCCCCGCCTGCCGAGGGACTGCCCGGGCCGCCCACCCTGTCCCTCGGTGCCGGGCCCGCCCGCAGCTGAGGCGGTCGCCACCCGTCTCGCCGCCCGGAATCGCCCCCGCCCTGATGGCAGGAGCGAGGAATTCCGGCGCGCCGTTCCGTAGCGAGGAATTCTCGAACGTCCACCGAGGCGGGACGGTGGCGCGTGGATACCATGACCCCACGAGGGCGGGACTGGCGATGGTGGTGCCATCCAAGTCACGAGTCGAACGCAGCATCGAGGAGGCGGCGGTGCCCAGGGGCGCGGCGTGGTGACGGGGCGGATCGTCGAACAGCTGGCGCCGGAGGGTTCGGGTGGCCTCGCTCGTGCGCTCCGGGCCCTGGTGGTCGGCACCACCCACTTGATCGGTCTGGTCGAGGCGGACGGCACGATCGCCTACGTCAGTCCCTCGGTGAACGAGCTCCTCGGGTACGACCCGGAGGTGCTCGCCGGCTCGCCCGTCCTGTCGCTGCTCCACCCCGACGACCACGGCATGGCCCGGGCGATGCTCGAGAGGTCGGGTACGGGCCACCGCAGCGGGCTGGCTTGGGAGGATGCAGACGTACCGGGCGAGTACCGCCTCCGCCACGCCGACGGGCGCTGGCTCCCCTTCGAGGTGCGGCGCAACGACTTCGTGGGGGACCCGTCGATCAAGGGCATCCTCGTCGTCGCCTCCAGCGTGGTCGCCCGCCGGGCGCTCGACACGGCGCTCACCGCGCTGGCCCACGACGACGACGGCGTGCACGCCCTGAAGAAGCTGGGTGAGTACCTGGAGGTGCGCATTCCCGGGACGGCCTGCGCCTTCGCGATCTCCGACGGAGAGGGAACCCTGGTGGCCGACCGGACGCCGGCCGAGCTGCTCGACGGGCTCGATCCCGCCACGCTGCTCGGCGACGACGACGGCGACCCGGCCTTCTTCGACCTGGGGGCGCTGGGCGGCCCGCTGCAGGAGGCCGACCGCCACCGGATGCTCACCGGGGGCTTCGAGGCGTGCTGGTGCTTCCCGGTCCCAGTGCGGCGGCCGCGCGTCTACACGCTGGCGGGCCGCGACGAAGGGGACCTCCAGACGCTCGGGCACCTGGTCGTCTTCTCGCGCCAGTACCGCCAGCCGCTGCCGGTCCACCTGGGGGCGCTCGAGCGGGTCACGGGCCTGGCCGACGTGGTGCTGCGGCGCCGCGTCAGCACCCGGACCCTGCACCACCTGGTCGCGCACGACGAGGTCACGGGAGTGCTCAGCCGCAAGGGCTTCGAGGGCCTGTCCAAGGAGCGGGGCGACGAGTCGGCGTCGATCATGTTGATCGACCTCGACGACTTCAAGACGGTGAACGACTCCCTCGGCCACCCGGTGGGCGACCAGGTCCTGCGGATCACCGCCCAGCGCATCCAGTCGCAGCTCCGGCCCGGCGACTACCTGGGGCGCCTGGGTGGTGACGAGTTCGGGCTCCGGGTCAACCGGGCCGACATCGCCGAGGCGGTGTCGGTGGCCCGGCGGATCCTGGCGGCGATGGAGTCGCCGGTGGTGGTGGCGGGCACGGTGGTGCCAGTGCGGGCGAGCATCGGCATCGCCCCGATCGAGCGGGGACGTTCGGACCGCGACGTGCTGGCGCGGGCGGACGCCGCGATGTACGCCGCAAAACGGGCGGGCAAGGGGCAGTGGCGGATCTGGGAGGGTTGAGGACCGAGGAGCCGGGCGGGCAGGGCGCGCAAGCGGGTGTTCAGGCCAGCTTCATGAACATCTGCTGTACCGCCTCGAGGGGGTAACCCTCTGCGGCCGCCTCCTCGGGGTGCTCGACGCAGTAGGTGAGGCCGGCGGCGACGATGCGGAAGCCGATCTGTTCGAGCGCCTTCGTGGCCGCCGACACCTGGTTGACCACG
>DAHUYA010000085.1 GCA_027315445.1 Acidimicrobiaceae bacterium
GGCGCTCCTTGTAGGTGCGGAAGAAGGCGGCCAGCATGGCCGAGCCCTTGTGCTCGTCGACCCGGCCCACGCTGACGACGTAGGGCCGGTCCCCGATGCCCAGCACCTCGCCCCCCCGGTGGGCGGACGGCGGCGGGCTCCCCACCCCCAGTCCCATGAGCAGCTGGGGGCGGCCGGCCACGGGGTGGACGCGTTGGACCAGGCGGCGCTCGGCCATGGTCTGGAAGACCAGGGCATCGGCGGTGGCGAAGGTACGGGCGAACACCGGCAGGTACAGGGCCGGCTCGTCGTGGGCCGCGGGGTGCAGGACGGCCGGGGCGCCCACCAGGCCGATGCCCGCCACCGTCGGGTGGTACAGGTAGGGGTAGAAGACGACCACGTCGGCGTCGCTGGCCGCCACCGCCGACAGGAGGCCCGAGCTGACCGGGCCGTTGAGGGACACCCAACGATCGGCCTCCTCGAGGGTGGCCGCCGCCGGGTCGGCCCGCAGGCGACCGTCGAGGACCAGGCCCTCGGGATGGCGCGGCCGGTCGGTCGGGAACCGCTGGACCAGCACCCCGCCCATCCGGCTCTCCCCCGCCGGGAGCTCGTTCGCCCAGCTGAGGTGGTCGCGGGCGCAGGTGGTGTAGACCTCGGCCTCCCATCCGGCCAGGGCGACCAGGTGCTCGGCCAGCTGACGGGCACCGGACTCGGCCCCGCCGATCACCTCGGGCCCGTAGCGGGGGGTGACGAAGGCTGCCTTCACGACGGGGCCACCGGCTCAGCCGGTGCCCCGGGGCGGCACCCGCAGGTGGTCCCGGACCTTGCCCCGGGCGACCACCTGCTCGAGGAAGCCGGCGTAGCGGTCGATCAGCACCGGCCACTGGTAGTGGCCGGCCACGTACGACCGGCCCGCCGTCCCCAGCCGCCGGCGGAGCCCGGCGTCGCCGAGGAGCCGGTCGAGCACCGCCTCGAACTGGCGGTACGAGTCGAACCACAGGCCCCCCCCGGAGCGCTCGCAGTGCTCGCGGGTGGGCCCGCAGGTCCCGTTGACCACCACCGGCACCCCGACCTGCCACGCGTCGAGCACCACCAACGAGAACGACTCGAGGGCCGAAGGGGACACGAAGACCCGGGCGCCGCGCACGATGTCCCACTTGTCGGCCTCGTCGACCGTCCCGGTCACCACCACGTCGGGGTGGTCGGGGATGTGGGCCGAGACCGGTCCGACCAGGGCCAGGGCGAGCGGGCCCGGGTGGCGCTCCTTGTAGGTGCGGAAGAAGGCGGCCAGCATGGCCGAGCCCTTGTGCTCGTCGACCCGGCCCACGCTGACGACGTAGGGCCGGTCCCCGATGCCCAGCACCTCGCCCCCCGGCCGGCCGGTGGGCACCCCCTCCCCCACCCCGAGGCCGAGCACGATCTGGGGCTTCTCGGCCACCCGGTACACCCGCTGCACCAGCCGGCGCTCGGCCACCGTGTGGTAGCAGAGGGCATCGGCGTCGCCGTAGGTGCCGGCGAACACCCGCAGGTAGAGGGCGGGCTCGTCGTGGGCCGCCGGGTGCAGGACGGCCGGCATCGGGACCCGGCCGATGCTCCAGACCGTCGGGTAGTGCAGGTAGGGGTAGAAGGCCACCACGTCGAGGTCGCTGGTCCGGACCGCCTCCACCAGCCCGGGGCTGACCGGTCCGTTCAGCTCGACCCATCGCTCCGCCTCGCGACGTCCGGCCTCGGAGGGAGCGGTGCGCAGCCGGCCGTCGAGGGCGTAGAAGGCCGGGGCGCGGCCGGCGTCCACGGCGAAGCGGTGCACCACCACCCCGTGCAGGGTGCTGTCCCCCGGTGCCACGACGTTCTCCCACGTCAGGTGGTCGAGGGCGCAGGTCGAGAAGACCTCGACCTCCCAGCCGCGCAGCGCCACCAGGTGCTCGGCCAGCTGCCGGGCGGCCGTCTCGGCGCCGCCCATCACCTCCGGTCCGTAGCGGGGGGTGACGAACCCGACCCTCATCGCCCACCCCCCGGCAGGACGCCGGCCCCCACCCGGGCCAGTGGCCGGCCCGGCGGGGCCCCGACCACGGTGGCGAGGGCGGCCACCGCCCGCTCTGCGCTGCCGGCCAGTGAGTGCCGATCCGCCCTCACCCGCCCGGCCGCCACCATGCGGGTGCGCAGCACCGGGTCGGCCAGCACCCGGTGCACCGAGGCCGCCACGTAGCCGGGCTCGTCCCGCTCGAGCACCAACCCCGCCCCGGCCACGGTGGCGGGCACGGCGCCGGCCCGACGGGCGACCACCGGCACGCCGGCCGACATGGACTCGAGCAGGGGCACCCCGAAACCCTCGTGCACCGACAGCGAGACGTAGACGTCGGCCGCGGCGTAGTAGGCGGCCAGGGCGGTGTCGCTGACCTCGCCCACCAGCCGCACCGCCCCGCCCAGGCCGAGGTCGTCCACGAAGTCCCGCAGCGCGGCCAGGTACGGCGCGTTCGGCGCCGGACCGACCAGGTGCAACCGGGCGTGGGGGTCGTAGAGGCGCCGGTAGGCCCACAGCGCCTCGACCAGCCGATGCTGAGCCTTGGAGGGCACCAACCGGCCCACGAACAGCCAGTCGGCCCCCTGCCGCTCCGCCGCCAGGTGACGAAGGACGCGCTGATCGGGGGCGACCTCGAGCCGGTGGAAGTCGACCAGCACCGGCACCACCGCCGTGCGGCGGCAACCGGCCCGCCGGAGGTCTTCCTCGTTGAAGGCGCTGTCGGCCAGTCCGAGCACGGCCCGGGGGGCCAACCGCCCGAGCTGCTCGAAGGCCTCGTCGCTGCGGCGCGCCCCTTCGGGGTCCCAGGTGCCGTAGAGCTCGGGCCGGGTCACGTTGTGGTAGTCGAGCACCAGCCGCTCGGGCCGGCCGAGCAGGTAGTCGGCCACCATCGAGGAGGTCGAGAACTGGTAGACCAGCACGTCGCCGGGCCGGGCGGTCGCCGCGTAGCGCTCGATCGGCTGGCTCTCACCCCTCAGCTCGTCGTGGGTCGCCTCGGCGTAGACCTCCGAGCGCCAGCCGGCGGCCCGCAGCGCATCCCGCAACAGGAGTGTGTGACTGCCGGTCGCGTCCCTCGGGATGAGCGCGGGGACGAACTGGTGCACCGCCGGCGGGCCGTCGTCGCGCCCGACCGAGCCGTTCACCGGTGGGCGTGGACAGGCCGGTGGACCGCCACCACCACATAGTCGTCGGCCGAGGCCGGGTCGGGCACGGCGGCCTCGAAGCCCGCCGAGCCGAGCAGGCTGGCCCACGAGGCGGGACGCAGCGGGTGTCCGGGCGCCAGGTCGGCGGCCAGCGGTGCCCGGTCGGACATCCAGACGGCCCGGGACAGCGAGTGCACCACCAGCACGCCTTCGGGCGCCACCCGGTCGGACAGGAGGCCGAGCAGCTGCCGGCGCTCCCCCGGGGCCATGCCGTCGACCACTCCGCTCAGCACCACCCCGCCGAGGGAGAGGGGGGCGACCGCCCGGAGATGCTCGAGCAGGTCTTCCTCTCGCAGGTCCGCGCCTTCGAGCTCGGCCCGGGCCACCACGCCCGGACGAAGGTCGATCCCGTAGGCGTCGACCCCCCGCCCGGTCAGGGCCCGCACCAGCCAGCCGTCACCGCTCGCGGCGTGCAGCACCCGCCCCGGCGCACCGGCGAGGGCGTCGGCGGCCACCGGGACCCACCAGGCGCCGGGCCCGTGGGCCCAGGGCGCCTCGACCACTCCGGCCGGGGGCACCCGCTGGGCGGCCAGCTGGCGCTCGAGCGACTGCAGACGTTCGTCCACCAGGTGCAGGGAGCGGCTGACGGCCGTGGCGAACCGGCTCACCTGGTGGGTGACGAAGCCGATGTACCAGAGGTTGAGGGTCCGCAGCCCCTTCTTGACCACGGCCCCCCCGGACTTGTCGGAGGCCACCGGCACCACCGGGTCGATGAAGGCGGACGCGTCCACCATCCGGAGTGCGTCGGCCAGACCACCGCCGTGCCCGGCCACCGGTGAGTGCTGCAGGAACAGCTCGTCGAGCTCGCGCTCCACCCTGGCCGGCAGGTCTCCGGAGGCTCGCCGCCGGCGCACCTCCTCGTCGATCTCCGCCATGACCCGGCGCAGGTCGGCGGCGACGTCGACCGTGGTCTCGGCGTCGACCGTGGTGGTCGCGTCGTCGTTGCCCCGGGTGTCCTCGGCCATCTCTCCTCCGAAACTCGACCGCGGGCTAGGGGACGTCGGCGCCCACGGGCAGGAGCGTCACCCGGTGGGGGATGGACACGATGCCGACGGCCTTGCCGGGGTTCATCACCTCGAACTTGCCGGCCCGCTCCTGCCAGTCGTAGAGGACGCCGCCCCGGCGGCTCTGGATCCCGACCACGATGTCGTAGGCGCCGTCGAGGAAGGGAACGGTCTCGAAGGCGAACTCCACCGCCCCCGGGCCCGGCGGCAGGTCGAAGTACTGCCCGAGCACCTCGGTGTCGGTCTGGAGCAGCATGGTGCCGTTGGAATCGCGCATCACCAGGACGAACACCACACCCTCGGTCGCCTCGATCGCCTCGTAGGCGATCCGCACCGACATCGGCTCGCCGGTCGTGAGGTAGGGGCGCTCCCCCGTCCCCGGGTGTTCGACGGTCACCCCGGCCACCCGCACCGGACGATGGGAGCCCGGCACCCGCTCCGCACCGGCAGCGCCGCCGGGGGCCGGGTCCCCGCCGTCGACCGCTGCCGGCTCCGGCTCGGGGCTCGGCAGGGCGAGGCTGTCGCCGGCCTCGAGCAGGCGCTCGCGGAAGAGCCGCACTGCCTCGCCGGGGGCGCCCAGGCCGATCATCTCGCCGTCGCCCAGCACCACGGCCCGGTCGCAGATGGCCCGCACCTGGTCGGGCGAGTGGGAGACGAACAGGATGGTCCGGCCCTCGCGCTGGAACTGCTTCACCCGGTCCATGCACTTGCGCTGGAACCGCTCGTCCCCCACCGCCAGCACCTCGTCGATCACCAGCACGTCGGGGTCGACGTTCACCGCCACGGCGAAGCCCAACCGGACGTACATGCCCGACGAGTAGAACTTGACCTGGTTGTCGATGAACTGCTCGAGCTCGGCGAAGGCCACGATGTCGTCGAACACCCGGTCGACCTCGCGCTTGGACATCCCCAGCATCGAGCCGTTCAGGTAGATGTTCTCCCGCCCGGACAGGTCCTGCTGGAACCCGGCCCCGAGCTCGAGGAGCCCGGCCAGCTTGCCCCGCACCACCACCTGGCCCGAGGTGGGCTGCAGGACGCCGCACACGCATTTGAGCAGGGTGGACTTGCCCGAGCCGTTTCGGCCCAGGATGCCCACCGTCTCGCCCTCCTTCACGTCGAAGGACACGTCGCGAAGCGCCCACAGGTCCTCGTAGGGGACCCGCCCGGCGTGGATCACCTTCTCCTTCAACGAGGTGTACTTCTCGTGGTACAGGCGGAACCGCTTCGACACCTGCTGCACGTCGACCGCCATGCTGCCCAACCGACTCAGAGCTCCTCGGCGAAGTTCCCGGCCAGGCGGCCGAACACCAGCATGGCCACGTAGAAGAGCACCAGCGCGAAGGCGAGCACCAGCGCGTCCATCTCGAAGTAGGAGGTGGCCGGCCAGGCCGGGAGGAGCTGCTCGTAGGTCGGGTGCCCCGCCGGGCTGGTGGTCAGCGCGACCATCCCCATCCGGTTGTAGAGCACCCGCTGGAAGGTCATGACCAGCGGGGTCATCGGGTCGAGGAAGAACAGCGTCTTGAAGATGGCGGCGTGGTGGGCCAGCTTCTGGGCCACCTGGCCCTGGTAGGAGTAGACGATCGGGCAGGCCCAGAACCAGGCCGCCCCCACCAGCACCTCCACCAGGTGCTGGGTGTCGCGCAGGTAGACGTTCACCGAGGCCAGCAGCAGCGCCAGGGCCGAGGCGAACACCAGCGTCGGGAGCAGGCAGAAGAGGAGCAGCCAGAACAGGTGCCAGGCCGGCGGCGTGCCCAGGGCGAGCATGAAGATCGACATCACGCAGGCCTGGAAGAAGAAGAACACCCCGGCCGAGCCGATGGCCGCCAGGGCCAGGATCTCGCGGGGGAAGGAGACCTTCTTCACCAGCCCGGCGTTGTTGACCACCACGCCAGTGGCGGCGATCACCCCGGTCTGGAAGAAGTTCCACAGCAACAGCCCGGAGAACAGGAAGATCACGAAGTTCGGGATCCCGTTCTTCATCACGACCCCGAACACCACCGTGAAGACGGCCAGGGTCATGGCCGGGGCGATCATCGACCAGACGAGGCCGAGGAAGGAGTTCTTGTACTTGACCTTGATCTCGGTGCGGATCAGGTAGACCAGCAACTCGCGCGAGCGCCAGATCTCGGTCAGCCGGTCCAGGACGCTGACGTGCGCCGACACCACCCGGGTGACCTTGGTCCGCCCGACCAGCGCCTCGAGCGCCGGATCGGCCACCGGCGAACCGTCGACCACCTGGCGGAGGCCGCGCGACGAGCCGTCGCCCTGCGTCCCCTGCTCGGCGCCGGGCGGGGGTGCAGGAACCTCGATGGCCACGCTCAGCTGCCTCCCACCTGGGCCGACGAGCGGTCGATCACCTGGTCGATGAAGCCGTAGTCACGGGCCTCCTCGGCGGTGAACCACCGGTCCCGGTCCGAGTCGGCCTCGATCCGCTCCACCGGCTGGCCGGTGTGGAAGGCGATGCGTTCGGCCATCATCCGCTTCAGGTAGACGATCTGCTCGGCCTGGATGGCGATGTCGGCCGCCTGGCCCTGCATGGCCCCGGAGGGCTGGTGCATGAGGATGCGGGAGTGCGGGAGGGCGAACCGCTTCCCGGGTGTGCCGGCGCACAGCAGGAACTGGCCCATCGAGGCGGCCAGGCCGACGCAGATGGTGGCCACGTCGGGGCGGACGTACTGCATGGTGTCGTAGATGGCCAGGCCGTCGGTGACCGAGCCGCCCGGCGAGTTGATGTAGATCGAGATGTCCCGCTCGTGGTCCTCGGCCTCGAGCAGGATGAGCTGGGCGCAGACCTGGTTGGCGGTGGTCTGGTCGATGGCGCTGCCGAGGAAGATGATGCGCTCCTTCAGCAGCCGCTGGTAGATGTCGGCCGAGGGGTCGGGCATGCCGGCGGCCGCGGCGAGCACCGGCGAGAGGGCGGGAACTGGGGCCATGCCACGAGGCTACCCGCCGCCGGTGTGGCTCGGGGACACCGGGAGTGGGCCCCGCGTCGGGGCTGCAGGAACGGTCGCCACCGTCACAGCAATGGCCGTCCCATTCGTGGAGCTGGGGAAACGCCAGGGCGGCGGGCCACCGCCCTACACTGGGCCGTCACCCGGGAACCGGCCGGGCGACCGCTGCGGGCGTGGCGGAACGGCAGACGCGCCGGGTTTAGGTCCCGGTCCCTTCGGGGGTGGAGGTTCGACTCCTCTCGCCCGCACGAGTGACGCGGCCCGGGCCGGTCCGCGATGCCGGCCGGTGGGCCGTCAGCCCCGGCGCTCGGACCTGCCGGCGGCAGCCCGGGCCACGAAGACCTCCGCCTTGGGGCGTCGGCGCCCCAGCCGGTGCCGCCGGGCGCGCCAACCGGTCCGGGCCAGGGCGCGCCGGAAGTACCCCGGATCGAAGCCGAGCTCGAGCCAGCCGTACGTCCGCATCGACCACAACGACAGCCCGTCGAGGCGGGGGCCCCACGGGTACGGCATCTCCTGCACCGGCTCGCCGGCGAAGAGCACACAACCGTCCGTCTCGACCAGCGAGTGCAGGCGTTCGAGCAGCGCCACGTGGTCGGCGCAGTGGTGGAAGCACTCGAAGAAGACGGCGGCCTCGACCCGGCTCCTCGGCCGGAAGGACAGCATGTCCGTGTGCACCACGTCGAGGCACCCCCCCGCCACCCGTCGTGCCTCGAGCAGTTCGCAGAAGCGACGGTCGACCTCGACGGCGGTCACGTGGTAGCCGGTGGCGAGCAGGTCCATGGTCAGGTTGCCCCACCCGGGGCCGAACTCCACCACACGGGCCGGCGGGACGACGCGGGCGTCCGGCCCGGCCAGGCAGCGCAGGATGAAGCCCCGGGCCTCGAGGTCCTCCCCGACCACCGAGGGTGACCCCGTCGCGTACGGGAAGGGGCGCGCCAGCGCCTGGGGGAGATCGATCGGCGACGCCTCGTTGGCCAGCCCATAGGTCGCGCGCCCGGAGATCTCCCGGTACAGGGCCCAGGTCCACTCCCTGTACTCGGCGGAGAACGGGTCGGGGGGCCACCTCTTGGGTGGCTCGAGGGTCAGCGCGCCGAGGAAGCCCCGGGCCTCGTCCTCGGACCTGGCGAACAACTCGGCCGCCACCGCCAACTCCGAGTCGAGCCGTTCGAGGGCCACGACGCGCCCCCCGGGGCGCCGGACGGCGGCCCGGACCCCCCGGCGGGCGGGCGCGGGCAAGGCGTCGAAGACGTCCCGAGCACCCTGCCGCAGTACCGGGGGGATGGCGGCCACCGGGTGGCGACGCTACCCGTCCCCACGCACCCGACCTCCCATGACCGCGGGCGACCGAGTCGGGCGGGGGCGCGGACCCGGCCCCTGTCCCGGCCCCGGGGCGTGAGACCAGGCGTCCTTGGGGCAAGCTGGCTCCGTGGGCCACCTGCTCGCCGCGCCGGACAAGTTCGCCGGCACCGCCACCGCCGGCCAGGTGGCGGCGGCCGCCGTCCGCGGGGCCACCCGCTGCGGCTGGACGGCCGAGGCGCGGCCGATGGCCGACGGCGGCGAGGGCCTGCTCGAGGCAGTGGGGGGCGAGCCCCGGTCGACCCTGGTCACCGGCCCCCTCGGGTCCCCGGTCGAAGCCGAATGGCGGCTGGTCCCGGCCGGGCCCCACGAAGCGGGCCCGACCGCCGTGAGCGAGATGGCCAGGGCGGCGGGGCGGGCCCTCGTCCCCGACCCCTCCCACGACGAACCGGTGCGGGCCGACACCACCGGGGTCGGCCAGCTGGTGCGGGCGGCGGCGGCCGCCGGGGCGCGGCGGGTGGTGGTGGGCTGCGGGGGCTCGGCCACCACCGACGGCGGCTGGGGCGCCCTCTCGGCGATCGGCTCGCCGGCCGCGCTGGCGGGCGTCACTCTGGTGGTCGCCTGCGACGTGACCACCCCCTTCCGACAGGCCGCCGAGGTGTTCGGCCCCCAGAAGGGGGCGACACCGGCCCAGGTGGCGACGCTCGGCGAGCGGTTGGCCGAGTTGGCCGAACGCTACCGGAGGGACTTCGGGGTGGACGTCGACCGGCTGCCCTGCGCCGGGGCCGCCGGGGGTCTGGCCGGCGGCTTGGCGGCGCTCGGCGCCCACCTGGTGCCGGGATTCGAGCTGGTGGCCGAGATGGTCGGCCTTCCCGGCCGCTTGAAGCGGGCGGACGTGGTGATGACGGGCGAGGGTCGCCTCGACCCCCCGTCGCTGGCCGGCAAGGTGGTGGGCGGCGTGCTCTCGCTGGTCGCCGGGCGGGTCCCGGTGCTCTGCGTGGTGGGCGACGCCGACCCGGCGATGGAGGGGCGGACGCCCGCCAACCTGGTGGTGGTGCGCCTGACCGAGATGGCCGGGCCCGACCGGGCCCGCCGCGAGGTCGCCCCGCTGGTCGAGGAGGCGGTGTCCCGGTACCTGCGGTCACGCTGAGCCGGCACGCAACTTGTTCGGGACCACCGATTTCGACCATGCTGCCCGGGACCGCGGCACCGCCGGCCGGCACGGCCGGGGCTGCCGTGCACGACTCGACGGACACCACCCAAGGGAGGGAGCAAATGGGACTGCTCGACGGCAAGGTCGCCATCGTCACCGGCGCCGGGCGGGGCATCGGCCGCGAAGAGGCGCTGCTGCTGGGGTCCGAGGGCGCCAAGGTGCTCGTCAACGACGTCGGGGGCTCGGTGGCCGGCAGCGGCGAGGACCGCACGCCCGCACAGGAGGTGGTCGACACCATCCGGGCCGCAGGTGGCGAGGCCGAGGTCAACAGCGACGACATCAGCTCGTGGTCCGGTGCCGAGCGGCTGGTGAACCAGGCCGTCGAGACGTACGGGACCCTCGACATCCTGGTCAACAACGCAGGGATCCTGCGGGACAAGATGTCCTTCAGCATGGACGAGTCCGAGTGGGACGACGTCATCCGGGTGCACCTCAAGGGCCACTTCGGCCCCAGCCACTTCGCCGGCATCTACTGGCGCAACAGGTCGAAGTCCGGTGAGCCGACCTCGGGGCGCATCATCAACACGTCGTCGGAGTCCGGCCTCTTCGGCAACATCGGCCAGGCCAACTACGCGGCCGCCAAGGCCGGGATCGCCTCCCTGACGCTGGTGCTGGCCCGGGAGCTCCAGCGGTACGGCGTGACCGCCAACGCCATCGCCCCCCGCGCCCGGACGAGGATGACCGAGAACCTCTTCGGCGAGGCGGCAGCCAAGAAGGACGAGGGCTTCGACGCCTGGGACCCCAAGAACATCGCCCAGCTGGTCGGCTTCTTGGCCACCGACGCGGCCGCCGACGTGAGCGGCCAGGTGTTCGTGGTCTTCGGCGGCGACATCTGGCTGATGGGTGGGTTCCACCCGGTGGGCGAGGTACACCGAGACCATGCCTGGACCCCCGCCGAACTGGTGGAGGCCAAGGACGAACTGTTCAAGAGCGCATCGCCCGGCGTCCCGCCCTTCTCCTTCTTCTAGAGCCTTCCGGCTTCTAGAGCCTTCCGGAGCGAGCGTCCTCCGACTTCTGGGGCGTCCACCGAGATCCCCGAGGGAGCCTTCCCTGAGCGGGGCTCACCCCGGCGCGCCGCCGGCCAGGAGGCGGGCCAGGTCGTCGCTGACGTCGTCGGCCAGGGAGATGACCCGGCCGAGGCGCTCCGTCGTCCGGTCGATCTCGAGCAGTCGCTGCCCGTCGAGCGCCGTCACGGGGCAGAGGGCGCACAGGCGCCAGACCGCCGAGTCGAGGTCCTCGCCCAGTTCGACCGCCGCGCCCATCGGCGGCGTCTCGCCGAGCTCCGAGAGGAGCGCCCGTGCCCGGCGCACCGACGCCACCGCCCGGTCGAGCAACGCCCGGTCCACTCCGTCGTCGGCGGACGCCAGCTCCTCCACCATCGCCATCGGGTAGGGATCGTCCGGCAGCCACTCGAGCACCCGCACCCTGACCCTGCCGCGGGTCATGAGCATCCAGCGCCCGCCGGGCAGCGGCGAGGCGACCTCCATCCGGGCCACCGTGCCCACCGAGTGCCGGGTGTCGCCGCCGCCCACCTCGGACCCCCGCTCGATCAGCACCACCCCGAACTCACCCCGTCCGGCCAGGCAGTCGGCCCCCAGCGCCTGGTAGCGGGGCTCGAACACGTGCAGCGGCAGGGCGGCGTGCGGGAAGAGCACGGTCGAGAGCGGGAACATGCCAAGCCGCCATGGTTCGGAGGTCACCGACAGACTGTCGCGCACCCACGGGGACGCGGAGAGGACCGACCCACTGGGCCGGTCCTCTGCCGTTGCTGGGTTGTCGATGTCACCCGGGGTGGCTCGACTCGTCGCGCAGCCTAGGTGAGGGCCCGATGTCGGCCGGCCGGCACTGCTGCCGAACCGCTACGGCCCGATGTCGTGCGCGGAGCTCTCCCGCCCGGGTGCTTCACCCGCCGCCATGGCGGGTTGCCCTCAACCCGGCGGAACGCCCTCCTCGGACGAGCCTGTCGTCATCCGCAAGCTCCCTTCCTCGACAGGGCCCGGACGCTCGGTGCGGACCCCCTTGTCGCCATTGTGCTCCTGACGACTCCAACCAACAAGGTCCGCGAACAGGCTCTTCGCGAACGGCCAGCCGAGTGCGCGGCAGGCCCCCGCAAGAGCCGCCGGGCTCGGTCTGCGAAGGGCGCGTCTTCTCCGCCGGGGATCGCCCGACGCGCCGCCCTACCATGAGCCGATGCCCATGCCTGCCCCAGATCCGCGCTCGACCTGTCTGGTGACCGGTGCCTCCTCGGGGATCGGCACAGAGATCGCCCGGCTGCTCGCCGGCCGGGGCCACGGTGTCACGCTGGTCGCCCGTCGACAGGACCGGCTCCGCCGGTTGGCCGACGAGCTGGCCACCCGGCACGGGGTCCGGGCCGAGGCGGTGGCGGCCGACCTCTCCGACCCCGAGGGGCGCGCCGGCCTCGTGGGGGTGCTCGAGGAGCGCGAGCTCGTGGTGGAGGTCCTGGTCAACAATGCCGGCTTCAGCACCACCGGCCCGGTGGCCCGGGCCACCCGGCAGCGAGAGCTCGACCTCGTGCGCACCGACGTCGAGGCCGTGGTCGACCTCTGCACGCTGCACGTGGGCGCGATGGTGGACCGAGGGCGGGGAGCGGTGCTGAACGTGGCATCGACCGCCGGGTTCCAGCCGCTGCCCGGGCAGGCGGCCTACGGCGCCGCCAAGGCCTTCGTCCTGTCCTACACCGAGGCCCTGCGGGCCGAGCTCCGGGGGACCGGGGTCTCGGCGACCGCCCTGTGCCCGGGCCCGGTGGCCACCGAGTTCGCCCAGGCAGCCGGGATGTCGGACGAGGAGGCGGCCTCCGCCCTCCCCAGGTTCATGTGGGTCCCGGCTGCCGAGGTCGCCCGGGCGGCGGTGGAGGGTCTCGAGCGCGACCGGGCCGTGGTGATCCCCGGGTGGGCCAACCGGATGGGCGCGCTGGCCGGCCACCTCGCACCCAATTCGATCGTCGTCTCGCTGCTCGCCGGCCGGCACCCCGGGCTGCGGCCGGGACGAGGACCGGGCGGCTGACGACCGTCATGGACGTGGTGGTGCTCGCCGACACCCATCTGCGGGACGGGATCGAGGGGCTGCCACACGCCGTGCTCGAGGCGGTGGCCGCGGCCGACCTGGTGCTGCACGCCGGCGACCTGGTCTCCGCCCGCGCCTACCAGGAGCTGGTGGCCATGGCGCCGACGAGGGCGGTCCTGGGCAACAACGACCACCAGCTGGTCGGCTGCCTGCCGATCACCGTCGAGCTCGAACTGGCCGGCGTCCGGGTCGCCATGGTGCACGACGCCGGGCCCAGCCGGGGTCGCGCCGGGCGCATCCGACGCCGTTTCCCCGAGGCTGACCTCGTCGTGTTCGGCCACAGCCACGCCCCGTGCGACGAGCCCGGCATCGGTGGACAACGCCTGTTCAACCCTGGCTCCCCCACCCAGCGCCGGCGCCAGCCACGACCGAGCCTCGGTCGGCTCGAGATCACCCCCGGCCGGGTGCGCCCCCGGATCGACATCCTTCAGGACTGATTGCGGAACGGGACGGCCACGGCCCGACGGCGCCGGGTGGTCGTGGCACCCCGGGCGCCGTCCGGTTCGAGCCCGAGCCGGGCCCAGGTCGGCGCGGCGCGCGGAGGCGCCGCTCAGCCGCGGGTCGGGAGCTCGGCGGTGGCCTCCCCGACGACCTTCTCCTCGCCTTCCTGGTTCACCAGGCGGACGTCGAGGTCGATCAGGTGCCTGCCGCCCTCCGTGCGCTTGCCCCGCACCGTCACCCGAGTCGACAGCTCCTCGCCGGGCCCGGTCTGGCGGGCGAACCGCACCTGGTACCGGGTGAGGTTGGCCACCCCGACGTACTCGTCGATGGCCGAGCCGAGGAAGCCCATCGAGAACATGCCGTGCCCGAACACGCTCGGCTGGCCGGCGGCGGTCGCCTGGATTTCGTCGTGGTGCATCGGGTTGTAGTCGCCCGACGCGCCGGCGTAGCGAACCAGGTCCGTCCGGGTCAGGGTGTGGGTGCGGCTCGGCGCCTGGTCGCCCTCGGTCACCTCGTCGAAGAAGAGCTTCTGCTCGCCCATCACCGCCCCCTTGCCATCGGCACGTCGGCGGAAGCTTGGCGATCGTGCACCGCCGGTGTCAAACGGCCCATCCGTGCGCTCACGCCCCGAAGAGGTGCAACAGGTGGTCGATCGACCAGGTGTTCCAACCGTGGGCCCCGAGCACCACGGCCCCCGCCAGGATCATCATCAGGTTCTGCCCCTGCTCGGCCCAGTCCGAGATCATGAGGACGAGGTAGGTGAGGTTGAGCAGGATCCCGGCGAAGGCGGCCACCGGCGTGAGGAAGCCCAGGATCAGCCCGAGACCGATCGAGAGCTCCCCGAACACCACGACGTACGCCATCAGCTTGGGGTGGGGGGCCACCACCGCGTCGAAGCCCTTCTTCACGAAGGGCCACTTGTGCTTCTCGGCCACCGACTGGCCCCAGCTGATCCCGGCGCCCCGCTTCAGCCAGGCGCCGAGGTTCTTGTGCCGGAAGCTCTCGGCCCACCAGAGCCCGAGGCCGATCCGAAGAATGGCCAGCCATTCGGTGGCGGTCAGCCAGGTGGTGCCCGTGGCCGGGTGCACGGCGACGAGAGGATGCAGGAGCAGGTTCGTCACGGCGGGGCCTCAGGCGCGGTGGATCAGGTTGAAGCGGGTGGTCACCACCGGCTCGCCCGTCGTGTCGTCCGACCAGTTGGTCTCGGTGACGATGAACGTCATCGTCCGGCCCTTCGACTCCTTCTGGTAGGCGTCGGCCACGTGGCCCTTGCCGACCAGCACGTCGCCGACGACGACCGGGCGGTGGTAGAGGAACTCCTGCTCGCCGTGCAGGATCAGGCCGCCCCTCGCCATGAGCGGCCCGAGGATCTCCATGAGCGGCGCGCCCCCAGGTTCGTCGTCGGGCTGCTGCAGCTCGGGGTACTTCCCCCATACCTCGAGGACCATCCCGTAGGTCGGGGGTGCCGGGATGTCGGCCAGCCCAGCAGCCTTGGCGGCCTCCGGACTGTGGTAGAGCTCGCTCCGCTCGAGCACGGCCTCGGCGAAGAAGGTGACCGGCGCCCGCTCGACCATCACCCTCGAGCTGCTGGTCGGCTTGCCGATGATCGACTTCAACAGCTCATCGATGCTGGCCGCCTGCTCGGTCTCGCCCAAGGCGTCCCTCCCTCTCACCCATGCCGCCCGGCCCGGCGGGCACCGGCCGGTGCCAGCGCGCTGGCTACCGTAGCGGCTCGTCGCCGGCCCCCGCCTGTTCGCCGGCCCTCCCGACGGGGCGGGCCGCGGCGCCTGCACCCGGGTCGGCCAGGTCGTGGGCCAGGACCTCCGCCAGGGCCCGGAACGCCCGACCGCGGTGGGAACAGGCGTCCTTCTCCTCGATCGACATCTCGGCGAAGGTCCGCCCGTGCGCGCCGTCGGGAACGAAGACCGGGTCGTAGCCGAAGCCTTGGTCGCCCCGGGGCTCTGCGGCGATGGCGCCCGCCACGGTCCCTTCGGCCCATTGCTCTGTCCCGTCGGGGAGGGCGACCAGCGCCACCGTCGAGAAGCGGGCCCGGCGGTCACCGCCACCACCCGCCGCCGCCAGCTCGGTCAGAAGCTTGGCGACGTTGTCGGCATAGGTGGCCGACTCCCCCGCATAGCGGGCCGAGAAGACCCCCGGGGCCCCGTCCAGGGCGTCCACCATCAGGCCGGTGTCGTCGGCCACCGCCGGCAACCCGGTCGCCCGGCAGAGGGAGCGGGCCTTCAGGCGGGCGTTCTCGAGCAGGCTCGTACCCGTCTCCTCCACTTCGGCCACGCCGTCGGGACGCGGGCGCAAAGTCAACCCGGCGACCGATCCCAGGATCTCGGCGATCTCCTCCGCCTTGTGGGGGTTGGCGGTGGCCAGGACCAGGTCCACGACCGGGTCTCAGCGGGGGGGAGGAGGGGTCGCCAGCGCCGTCGCCTGGGCGGCCACCAGGGCGTCGACCCCCTGCTCGGCCAGGGCGAGCAGCTCGTCGAGCTCCCCCCTCGAGAAGGCCATGCCCTCCGCCGTGCCCTGCACTTCGACGTAGCGCCCGGCACCGGTCATCACCACGTTCATGTCCACCTCGGCCCGCGAGTCCTCCTCGTAGGGGAGGTCGAGCATTGGCACGGCGTCGATGATGCCGACCGAGACCGCGGCCACGGCGTCGGTCAGCGGCTGCTGGTGGAGCTGCCCGGCGGCGATCATCCGCTCGAAGGCGTCGTGGAGTGCCACGTAGGCGCCGCAGATCGAGGCGGTCCGCGTGCCGCCGTCGGCCTGCAGCACGTCGCAGTCCACCGTGACCTGCATCTCACCCATGACGACCAGGTCGCAGACCGCCCGCAGCGACCTGCCGATGAGCCGCTGGATCTCCTGGGTCCGGCCGGACTGCCGACCCTTCGCCGCCTCGCGGCCGGCCCGCTCGGCGGTGGACCCCGGCAGCATCGAGTACTCGGCGGTGACCCAGCCCCGGCCGGACCCCCGCATCCAGGGCGGTACCCGGTCCTCGACCGAGGCCGTGCACAGCACCTTGGTCCGCCCCATGGCCACCAGCACCGACCCCGGGGCGAAGACGGTGAAGTCGCGCTGGAAGGACACCGGACGCAGCTCGTCGGTTCGCCGACCGTCCGCCCGCAGCGTCCTGGGGTCGACCTGGCCCTCGGTCGTCGTCACCGTCTCTCCCTTCGTTCCCGACGTCGGCGTCGGCTCACCAACGCACCACCTGCCCGATCACCGCCTGGCCCACCGGGCCGCCGAACGCCTCGGCGCACTCCTCGGCCAGCGCCACCGCCGACACCGTAGGCCACCGGTGGGTCAGGACCAGCCGGCCCACGCCGGCGGCGGCGGCCATGGCGCCGGCCTGCCGGCCGCTCAGGTGCAGGGAGCTCCCTTCGTGGTCCCGGGTGAAGGTGGCCTCGCAGAGGAAGGTGCCGATCCCCTCGCCCAGGGTCGCCACCGACCATCCCGGCCCGGTGTCGGCCGAGAAGGCCAAGGACCGAGGGGACGGCCCGGCGGTGTCGATCCGCAACGCCAGGGTCGGCGGGCCATGATCGGTGGCCTCGAATCGGCATTCGAGGCCACCCACCCGCAGCGTCTGGGCCGGCTCCACCTCCTCCCAGGCCAGGCCCGGGTCGGCAGCGAAGTACGACCGCCGGCGCAGGCCTCCAGGTGCGTAGACCGGCACCGGGTCGGACCGGTTGTGGCGGGCCCAAACGGCGAAGGACTCGACGTCGGTCCAGTGGTCGGGGTGCTCGTGGGAGAGGACG
>DAHUYA010000113.1 GCA_027315445.1 Acidimicrobiaceae bacterium
CACGACCTCGGGCACGAGCGGGTTGAGCAGTTGATCGGGTCCTCGCTCGAGGTGCGGGTCCGGCCGGTGGGCGAGGGACGCCCACGCCGAAGAAGCGAGAGGGACGAGCCGTGAGCATGCGCCTGCTCCTGGGCATCGTGACGTCGGTGAGCGTGCTGGTCGGCGGCGGCGTGGCCCTCTCCGCCGCCGCCGGCGTGGCGAGCACCTCGCCAGCGTCCCCATCCAAGGCGGTGTCGTCGTCCACGCGCTCGGTGGGTACCGCGCTCCGGCAGCTGCAGGGCGAGGCGGCGTCCCTGTCGACGCAGATCGTCACCGTCCACCAGGCGCTCACGAAGGCGGCGGAGGCCGAGCAGGCGAAGATCTCCCAGGCCGACCAGGCGCTGGCGGCACGGGAAGCGGCGCTCTCCCAGCAGGAGCAGCAACTGGCGGCTCAGGAGGCGGCGGTGCGCCAGGAGGCCGCCCAGCTCGCCTCCCAGGCTGCCTCCGGAGCGACGGCCTCGGTGCCCCATGGCGACGACGGGGGAGGGGGCGATGACTGACCTCAGGCTCCGTCGGCAGGGCCCGGTGGCGCGTAGGCGAGGTTGGCGGCGTCGTGCCGCTCCTTTCGGCGTCACGGCCATGGTGGCGTTCGGCAGCGTCGGCGCGCTGGCCTGGGTCGCCCCGCGGACGCGAGCGCCGGCGAACCCCCACGCCACTTCGTCCGTGGGTCCCGGAAGCGTTGCGCGCAACGCAGCGGTGGCCAGGCACCGGCTCGAGGCAGCCCTCGGCGCCGACGAGACGCAGATCGCCGCCTTGGCCGCGCGACCGGTCCCCGGAGTTCCGGCCGGCCCGGTCGCAACCCTGCCCCCCCTGCCCCCCCTGCCCGCCCTGCCACCGGCACCCGCCGTCCATGCCACGACGGGCGCGTCGGTGGTGGTCCCGTAGCGTGCCCGGCGGAGCAGCCGGGGCGAGTGCCGTGGGTTCGGCCCCGGGGATCGGAGAGGCGTCGGGTGCCGACGTCGGGTGGGACACGGTGGGCGCAGACGAACTCGCGGTCGGGTTCCGGGCGATGGCCACCGCCGTCACCATTCGCGCCCGCCGACCTGACCCCCGCGGTGGAACGGGGGAGCTGCAGGAGTCGATCCGCGGGGCCCGGCAGGTCTTCGCCTCTGTCGAAGCGGCGTGCACCCGATTCGATCCGCAGAGTGCGCTCATGCGGGCGAACGCCCGGCCGACCGAGCCCAGCCGCGTCCCCGAGGTGTGCTTCGACGCCCTGCGCGAGGCACTGTTCGCCTATCGCTTGACCGGCGGCCGGTTCGATCCGCGGGTTCTGCGGGACCTGCTGGCGCTCGGCTACGACCGCACCCTGCCGTTCAACTCGGGCGCCGTCCGGGTGACCAGGGGACCGGTGGCCCCCCGTCCCCCGCTGCCGCCGTGGGAGCCCGTGCTCGACGAACGCACCTGCGAGGTGGTGCTCGGAGCGTTGCCCGTCGATCTGGGCGGCATCGGCAAGGGCCTGGCCGTTCGCTGGGCGAGCGAGGTGCTGGCCCGGAGGGCTCCCGACCATCTGGTGGATGCGGGTGGTGACTGCTACTGCGCCGGCACCGCACCCGATGGCGGGTCGTGGCGCGTGGCGGTGGAGGACCCTTTCGGGGGCGGCGAGCCACGAGCGGTGCTGTCCCTGCGCGACCGGGCGTGCGCCACGTCGTCGACCCGGCTCAGGAGGTGGATGGCGGGGGGCAGGCCGGTGCACCATCTGCTCGATCCCGACTCCGGCCGGCCGGGCGGCAAGGGTCTGCAGGCGGTGACCGTGGTGGGTCCGGACCCGGCTCGAGCGGAGGTGTGGGCGAAGGTCCTGTTCCTGGCCGGCCGGAGGGAGGTGGCGGACCTGGCCGACCGCCACGGGCTGGCCGCGCTGTGGGTGGACGACGCGGGCACGGTCGGTTGGACGCCGACGATCGCCCCGCTCATCTGCTGGGGGCCTCGGTGAGCGGCCCGGCGGTGGACGGGCGCCGCCCACCCGGCCAGAAGCCCGGGAGGCGTTCGACCGCCGGGACCCTGTTCGCGGCCTTCGGGACCGGCTTCCTCATCGTCTACCTGTGCGCCGGGCCCCGGCAGAACCGGATGCTGCCCTGGATCGTCGGTCGGGGGCTCGGGCTCGCCGCCTACCTCGCCCTGGCGGCGCTCGTGCTGACCGGGACGTGGTTCAGCCATCCGTGGCGTCTGAGCCGGCCCGTGCTCCACCCGGCGCTGCTGCTCCGGGTCCACGCCGTGCTGGCGGCCGGCACCGTGGCGCTGGTCGGCGGCCACATCCTCGCCATGGTCGCCGATCGTTACGCCCACGTGGGCATCGCAGGGGCGGTGGTCCCCGGCGCCTCCGGCTACCGCCCGGCGGCGGTGGCACTCGGGGTAGTCGCCGTGTACCTCGGGCTGGCGGTCGGTGGGGCGGCGGCGCTGGCGGGCCGCATCCTGGTCGGCCGCCGCTGGCTGGGGATCCATCGCCTGGCCGCGGCCACCTTCGGGCTCACCTGGTTCCACGGCGTGCTGGCCGGCAGCGACACGCCCGCCCTTCGCCTGGTGTACGCGGTCAGCGGCCTGGCCGTGTTGGGCGCGACGGTCACCCGGTTCGTGGCCAGACCCCCGGCGGTGCGCGTCCCCCAAGGCGACCACGGGGGCCACGACCCGTCGCCGGCGTCCAGCGGGAGCCTGCCGTGACCGTCGCCGCGATGGCGGGTCGGGTGTCGGGCCGGGCCTCGTCGCCGGCCGATCCGACTTTCGGCGGCGTCGGGCATCCCCATGCCCGGCTCCTGGCCGGGCCGTCCGAAGCCGACGGCGCCGAGACCCTCGATGCGCACCTCGAGCGCCTGGGTGCCGTACCGGTGCACCGCCGGGCCGGTGAGCTGATCGAGGTCCTCCGTCTGAGCGGGCTCGAAGGACGGGGTGGAGCAGGCTTCCCCGTCGCCGACAAGGTTGCCGCGGCGATCGGGGCCGGCGGGCCGTGCACCGTTGTCGTGAACGCCTCGGAGAGCGAGCCGGCGAGCCGCAAGGACCGGACGTTGCTGCGGGCACGGCCGCACCTCGTCCTCGACGGCGCCGCCCTGCTGGCCGAGGCCACGGAGTCCTCAGACGTCGTGGTGCAGACCCATCGGGGTGACTCGGAGAGTCGGGCTGTACTGCGCGCCGCCATCGCCGAGAGGGAGCACTCGGGCTGGGACCCGGTCCCCGTCCGGCTCTCGGTGGGTCCCGATCGCTTCGTCGCCGGGGAGTCGAGCGCGGTCGTCGCCTTCCTCGAAGGCCGCCCGGCGCGGCCGAGACCCGGCCCCCCGGCCGCCGTCTCGGGGGTCCACGGGCGTCCCACCCTGGTTCAGAACGTCGAGACCCTGGCGCACGTCGCCCTGATCGCCCGGTTCGGCCCGGACTGGTTCCGGAGCGCGGGCGGTCCAGGTTCGCCGGGCTCGGTGTTGGTCACGGTGGCCGGCGATGTCGCTCGGCCCGGCGCGGTCCTCGAGGTGTGGGACCCGACTCCGCTCGGACGGATCGTCACCTCTTGTGCCCTGCCCGGCGACGGGACCATCGACGGGAGCGGTCCTGCCACCGGTGCCGCGGTCCTTCTCGGCGGCTACGGCGGTGCCTGGGCCCCCCTGGCCGACGTGTGGGCGCTCCCGGTGGACCGGGAGGCGTTGCGGCGGGTGGGGTTGCCCCTGGGCTGCGGGCTCGTTGGTGTGCTGTCGGCCCACGCGTGCGGCCTCCGCGAGACGGCCCGGCTGCTCGGCTACCTGGCTGCCGAGAGTGCAGGGCAGTGCGGTCCGTGCGCACTGGGACTCCCGGAGCTCGCCGACCGGGTACGGGCCCTGGCCGGGAGCTCCTCCTCCCGGGCCGCCGTCCGGCGCATGCTCCAGAGGACGGACGCGATCGTCGGCCGCGGTGCGTGCGCGCATCCCGACGGGGCGGTCCACCTGCTCGAGTCGGCGCTCGAGGTCTTCGCCGACGACGTGCACCGTCATCTCCGGCGCGGGTCGTGCGCAGGAGCGCGGCGCCCCGCCGCGTTCCCGGTGCCGGAACCGGGGCAGGGCTGGCGATGACCACCAGGGTCGCCGTTGACCTCAGCCGCTGCCGGGGGCACGGCATCTGCAGTCTTCTGCTCGCCGCTCGAATCGACCTCGACGACTGGGGGTTCCCCATCGTCGACCAGCTTCCCCTCGACGCCGACCTGCTCGAGCAGCGGGCCCGTCGGGCGATCGCCGCCTGCCCGCGCAAGGCGCTCTCCCTGCGCGACGACTAGGTCGAGGGCTGGGACTGGGAGCCGGTTGAGACGGGCCCCTTCTGGACGTAGGCTCGGACCCGCAAGCTCGGGAGATGACCGAACCGAAGAGTCGGCATGAAGAGGGCGTGAGCCGACCACCCTGGTTGGGTTGAACCCGTAGGTGTGGTCCCTCCTTTGTCACCCCGGGCTTGCGCGTGCGGTATCGGGTGCCCGTCACGCCGAGCCGGCCTTGGTTCGCTTGCCCGCAGAGCTCGCCGGACGCGGCACTGATTCCTGAGTGAAAAGCGCTGTCGTGGCCAGCTCACGGGGATACGCCGGTTCCCCATCGATACGTCAAGTGGTACGCGCCGGCAACTCGGGCTGTGTGGCCCTCGGCGTCAACTGAGCATCAAAGCGGGGATGCAGTCCGACTCGCTGGTCGAGCCGGTACCGGCCGTCGTGTAGCCGAAGGGGCACCGCGTCTGGGAGGTGGCCCCGGTGGTGGCGACGTAGTAGCCGACTTGAGCGGGCGAGCACGGCATCACCCCCGTCGTCGACCACGACCCGGGCTGGCACAGGGTTTCGAGCGTTCCTCCCCGCGCCACATAGCTCACGCAGCTTCCTGCATTGGTGAAGCCCGACTGGTCCGTGCGGTACTCAGAATGGAAGCCTCCCTGCCGACACGCCGCCGCGGCCGCCGAGTGCCCGGGTGCGGCCGACGCCGTTCCCGCCGTCGTGGCGGCGGCCACACCGGCGAAGCCGAACGTGAGCATCAGTGCAAAGCTGGCATTCCAAAGGCGCTTCATGAGCCCCCTCCCGTCGATGCAGTGAAGCAAGGACACAAGAGACGACACCGCTGCGCTCAATCTTCGCGAGTTCGGTGGGCGCGGGCAAGATGTATTTCGGTACGCGGAATGCAAGAGACGAAATCGTGGTCATCTCGCGATGTGGGCCTGACCGGTACCTGGGGTTCTCCGGGGAATGCATTCGCTCCGCCATGGGCAAATAGGTCGGTCGCGCAGCGTCGTGGGGAGCGGAACAGAGTCCCACCGACGTCGATCAGGCCGAGCTGTCCCGCGGTCGGGTCGGCGCCGCCGCCCGCCGCAGCGAGCTGGGGCCGAAGGGCGCGAGACGACCGGCGGGGACCGGAGGAGCCGGAGGGGGATCGGCCGCCGCGGCCGCTCGGGCCGCCGGGGACGCCGCGACCCCCGCGACCCCCGCGGCCCCCGGGGCCCCCGCGACCCCCGCGGCCCCCGGGGGGTCAGGGATCGCCAGCACCCTGCCCCGGAGCACCAGCCCGGTGATCGCCAGCAGGACGAGGGCGCCGCCCACCGTCACCACCCGGATCCCGACGAGATCGGCGATCGCGCCCTGGGCGAGCGCCCCGACCGGATAGAGGATCCCGAGGGCCATCATGTAGATGCCGAGCATGCGGCCGCGCAGCGCGTCCGGGGCGTGGAGTTGCACGAGGGTGTTGCAGCCGGCCAGCACCCCGATGTACGTGGCCCCCACCAGGACCATGGCGACCCCCGCGGTCCACAGGGTGGGCGACAGCCCGTAGGCGGTGAGGGCGAGGCTGACCGCCACCAGGTCGGCGAGCAGCACCGCGCGCCGCCCGTACCTGTCGGCCAGCGGGGTCAGGGCCAGCGCCCCCAGCACCGCACCGATCCCCTGGGCGGTCACCAGCAGCGAGGTGCCCGACGCCTCCGAGCGGAACGCCTTGAAGGCCACCGCCGGGACCAGGGCGATGAACGGGGAGGCGGTGACGGCGACCACGCTGATGAGCACCACCGCCAACCGGGCGCCCGGGTTGCGGGCGGTGGACCGGGCGCCGTCGAGCAAGCGATGGCGCAGCGACGGGCGGTCGGTCGGGCGGGTCGTCGACGGGAGTCGGACCAGGCAGAGCGCCACCAACACGGCGACGAACGACACGGCGTTGATGCCGAAGGCCCACGAGTAGCCACCGGCCACGATGGCCAGACCGGCCAGGGCCGGGCCCACCACCCGCCCCAGGTTGAACTGAGCCGAAGAGAGGGAGATGGCCGAGCCGAGCTCGTCCGTAGGGACCAGGTTGGGCAGCATCGCCTGGTAGGCGGGGAACCCCACCGCCGCCATCGACCCCCCGCCGAAGACCAGCAGGGTGACGACTGCCGGGGTGGCGTGGCCGGTGGCGGCCAGTCCGGCCAGGACGGCGGCGAAGACCGTCTCGCCCACGGTGCTGACGAAGAGCCACCACCGCCGGTCGAACCGGTCGGCCAGCAGCCCGCCGACCGGGGAGAGCAGCCCGATGGGGAGGAAGCCGGCCGCCGCCACCAGGCCGGTCCAGGCGGGCCGGCCGGTCCTGGCCGTGACCAGCACCCCGACGGCGACCGTCTGCATCCAAGACCCCACGTTGGAGAGCAGCGCCGCCGTCCAGACGAGTGCGAAGTTGCGGTGGCGGAGGGGTCCGAGCGCACGCATCATGGGCGAAGATCCAGCTTAGGACAGACACCGCCGTTCCCTGCGGGGCGATGGGGCGCCGGTGACGTCATGAAGGTCTTGAAAAGACATCTCAATGACGTCATAGTGATGTCATGCAGATCGAGCCCCATGTCCTCCAGGTGCAGTCGCAGCTGGCTGCGGCCGCCTCCCTCGGTGACGACACGACTCGGGCCATCGCCGACGCACTGGCCACCACCGTTCAGCCGGCGGTGCGTCTGGCGGTCCTCGAGGCGGTGTCGGCGGCGGCCGACGAGATCACGGCCGCCCTGCTGGACGCACCGGGGGCCCCGGCCGTCTCGGTCCGGCTCGACGGCGACGACCTGCGGATCGAGGTGCGGCCCTCCGACGTGGCCGTCCCGGCGGTCGAGCAGCCGGCCGCCGGACCCGAGGAGGAGAGCACCGCCCGCATCTCGCTGCGCCTGTCCGAGTCGCTCAAGAGCCAGATCGAGGAAGCGGCCCGCGCCGACTCGGTGTCGGTGAACACCTGGATCGTGCGCGCCGCCACGAGGGCGCTTGGCGAACCCGGGCCCGGGACGGCTCCCTGGGGAGGGCCGCCCTGGGGTGGGTTCTGGGGAGGTCCCAGAGGCGGGCCCTGGGGAGGTCCGCCCCGAGGTGGAGGACCCTGGGGCGGGCGGTCCGGGAATCGCGTGACCGGATGGGTCAACGCCTGATGGTCGGAGAGCGAACGGAGGAGCACGACATGGCAGCCCGCATCACCACCGTCCCGCTCGGCGGCTCGATCGACCTGCTCATGCGACTCGGTCTGGGGGCCGTCACGGTGACCGCCCGCGACGACCTGACGGACGCCACGGTCCGATTGCAGCCGCGCCGCTCCCCGGGTGACATCCTCGACCGCTTCACGGTCGAGCTCGACGGGTCGACGCTCCGGGTCGTCGGACCGCGTCAGGGAGGTCTGGCCGAGGTGATCGGCGGCTGGCGCCGCGACCGGTGCGCGGTGGACGTCGAGGTCGAGGTCCCGACCGGCACCCCGGTCGAGATCGCTTCGGCGGGCCAACGGATCAGCCTCGTCGGGCGCTTCGGCGACACCGACGTCGCCACCGGTGCGGCCCAGGTCGACGTAGACGACGTGACGGGGAACCTCCGCCTGCGCTGTGCCAGGGCGGAGACCCGGGTGGCCCACGTCACCGGCTCGGTGCAGCTGCATGCCGGCGCCTGTTCGGCGCACTTCGTCGAGGTCGGCGGTGGCCTCGAGTGCGGCTTCGGCCACGGGGAGCTCGTGGTCGACGTGGTGCGCGGTTCGGTCCGTTCTCGCGCCGGATCGGGAGCGGCCCGGGTCGGGGAGGTGCACGGCGACGTCGACCTGGCGTTCGGGTCGGGTCCGATCAGCGTGGGGTTCCCCTCGGGTGTGTCGGCGCACGTGGATGTCACCAGCGGTTCGGGGGAGGTGCACTCGGATCTGCCGATCGAGTCGGGACCGGCGTCCGCCGGTCGGTCGATCACGGTCCGGGCGCGTACCGGCAGCGGGGAGGTACGGCTGTTGCGGGCCGCCGCCTGAGCTGCTGGCCGAGGTTTGCGGCACGACGGCCAACCCGTTAGACCTCAGTGAGATCGAAGGACGGTTCCGTGGAGAGGCCGCCGTGCGCGCAGCGTTGACCGAGGGAGACGGGTCGTTCGGGACAGGGATCCTCGAGGACCCCGTCCCCGGTCCCGACGAGCTGGTCCTCCGAGTGACCGGTTGCGGCATCTGCGGGTCCGACCTGAAGGCTCGCCCGGCGATGCCGGCGGGAACGGTGATGGGCCACGAGTGCTGCGGTGAGGTGGTCGCGGCCGGCACCGGGGTCAGCGGTTGGAGGGAGGGCATGCGGGCGGCGGTGCTGCCGGTGCTCTCCTGTGGTGCCTGCGACCGATGCCGCGCCGGCGACGTCGCCCACTGCGCCGAGGCCGTGCTGATCGGGCTCGGCGGCGCGCCCGGCGGCTTCGCGGAGCTGGTCCGCGCCCGCGCCGACCTTTCCTTCCACCTCCCGGACGCGATCGAGCCCGGGTGGGGCCCGCTGGTCGAGCCCTTCGCCGTCGGGCTCCACGCCGTCCGGGCAGCCGACGTCGGCCCCGGCGACGACGTCCTGGTCCTCGGCGCC
>DAHUYA010000122.1 GCA_027315445.1 Acidimicrobiaceae bacterium
AACTCCGGGCCCGGGGGTCTCGAGGTCGCTCTGGCGCAGGAAGCGCCGGGTGTCGCTGCGCACCAGGCAGGCCAGGTCGGTCTGCTCCCGGATGAACGTCTCGTCGGCGATCCCCTCCTCGAGGATCACCTGCACCATGGCCAGGGCCAGGGCGGCGTCGGTGCCGCTCTCGATGGGCACGTGGTAGTCGGAGTGCGAGTGCGAGGCGTTGAGGTCCGGCGAGATGGAGACGACCTCCGCTCCGTGGTACCGGGCCTCGAGCATGAAGTGATAGAAGGGAATGCGGGTGAAGGCCGGGTTCATGTGCCAGATGAGGATCAGCTCGGAGTGGAACCAGTCGTCGGCCGACGACGCCGGGTTCCACTTCCCGAAGGTCTCGTGCAGCCCGATCGAGAAGTCGTTGAACGACGGGTGCAGGTCGAGGGACCGCCCACCGAAGGCGTTGAAGAACCGATCGGTCGGCATGACGGTCGCCACTTCGGGCGTCCCCTCGTGGACGATCGACTCGGGGCCGTCGCGCTCGATGGCGTCGAGCATCGCCTCGGCCACCTGAGTCAGTGCCTCGTCCCAGGAGATCTGCTCCCACTGCCCGCTGCCGCGCGGGCCCACGCGCCGCAACGGGTGCGTGACGCGATCGGCGTCGTAGAGCTGCTGGCTCCAGCACGCCCCCTTGTTGCAGCCCATGGGGTTGAAGTCGGGGACGCCCTCCTCCACGGTGCGGAACGTCGCCGCCGGCTCCTCGCGCAGCACCCGCCCGTCGCGCACGTACACGCGGAAGGGGCAATTGCCCGGGTAGCAGTCGACGCAGTGCGTCCCCCATCCGACCCGGTCCCAGCTCCAGCGCGCCCGGTACGCCTTCTCCCCCTGCTCCCGGGCTCGGCGGTTCGGAGCCGGACCGGCCGGGGACGTGGTCGCGATGCCGTTCACAGGAGACCTCCTTCTCTTTGAAACAATGAGACAGATTCACTCTCTTTGTCAATGCAACGTGTAGGATTCTTCGGGGTGGCAGGCGCGTCCGAGGAGAGGGGCCCGGAGCTGGTGATCCGGAGCTGGTGATGGGGGATCTGAGCCGCGCCCTCTCCCTGTCGACGGCGGAGCGCACCGCCGCCCTACAGGAGTTCTTCGGGGTCCATCCGGGTGGAGTGGCCGCGGGTCCGCCGGGGCTCGGGCGGGCCATGCTGGACTTTCTGTCCTGGGAGGTGGACAGCGGGCGGGTGACCGACGGCGCCGGCTCGGGCTGGTGGAAGGCCGTCAACGGCTTCCTGTCCCTCGACCTGCTCGCCGCGCTCGGTCGGACCGGGCTCCCCGGGTCCCCAGCCCGGGCCTGGCGCGCCTATGCCAGCGCGCCGCCGCCGACGGCCCAGACCGCCCTGTGGCTGGCGCACGACCGGTCGATCACCCGGGCCGCGGCGCGGGCCCGGCCCCTGCTCCGGGCCGAGGCGCCGGCCGAGCATGCCTTCACTCGTGTGGTGCTCGGCGTCCTGCGCGAGGTGACCCATACCTGCGAGCCGACCGGCACGCCCGCTCTGGGCCGCCGGGTGCGGCGCCTGTACCCGCGCCGGTACCCGATCGGCGACGAGGAGATGCGCAGGCTCCTCGTCGCGTTGTCGATCCCGGCCGGCCCGGTCGTGCGGTGAGAGGCCTCCGGGCCTCCGACCGAGACAGCAGCGCGCTTCGCACGGATCCGGCGCGGGGGCGATCCCGCCGCGGTCATCGGGGTCATGGTGGCAGCGCAAGGGCCTGGGCTCGAGGCCTCCTCCGGCCGCAGCGGTCGATACCGATGATCGCCGGCTGAGGTGGCTCGTCTGCGGCTCTTCGGCCAGGCGCGCGAGGCGGCTTGCACCGCCCGCGATGAGGTCCCTGGGGACTGCGTCGCCGAGGTGGTGGCAGCCGCTACCCACCGTTACGGCGATGACTTCGCCCGCCTCGCCGCCATCTGCCGAGTATGGGTCAACGGCGAGGAGGCCCTCCCGACGACGGCGGTCGGGGCCGACGACGAGGTGGCGCTGCTACCCCCGGTGTCGGGGGGCTGACCGGCGTGGCCGACGACGTGTGGCCCGGCTGCTGGCGGGTGGACGTCGGTCCCTGCATGAAGATGCCGTTGCGGAAGGCACTCGATGCGTGGCACAGGCGTTCTCGACGGCGTGGCCCACGCGTTCTGTGACCGTCCTCCAAGGCGGCAGGGAACGGTTCCAGGGCATAGGGTTGCGCCAGCTCTTCGCCGGGCGACGATCGCCGCAGGCCTCGACGCCCAGGCCGAGGCAGGCGCGACCAGCGGGAGCGCCTGGGAGCGAGGAACGCTCGACCCGGACGAACCCCAGGGGGTGAGGACGGGGTGCCGGAGACCCGACGAGGAGCGGTGATTGTGCGAATCCTCTACTGCGACGTCGACACCTTGAGGGCCGACCACACCGGTCCCTACGGTTACGGGCGGGCCATCACGCCGAACCTCGACGAGCTCTCCCGCCGCGGCGTGGTGCTGAGGTCGTGCTACTGCTCGGACTCGCCTTGCGCTCCGTCACGGGCGGCATTCACGAGTGGGCAGTTCGGGATCACCACGGGTGCCATCGCCAACTTCGGCCCGGCAGCCGACATCAAGATGTTCGAGCGGACCCGTCACGCACCTTTCTTCGGCGGCCATCTCTACCGCAACGGTATCTACACCGCCTCGATCTCGTGCTTCCCCGAACGGCACCTCGCCTACTGGTACCTCGGCAACTTCCGTGAATGGATCAAGCCCACGCTCTCCAACGGCGACGACGAGGACGCGGCGGACGTGACTGCGGCAGCGGTGGACTGGCTGCGCCGGCGCGGGAAGCAGGACGACTGGTTCCTGCAGGTGCACTTCTGGGACCCCCACATCCCCTACCTCGAGCCCGAGGCTTGGTTCGAGCGCGCCGCGGCAGCCGGAGACCCGCCGCCGTGGCCGGACGACGAGACGATCGCTGCCCATGCCGAGCTCTACGGGCCGCACGGCGCGCTCGACCTCTACGAAGGTGACGGGAGCTGGTCGGTGCCACCGCCGAGCTCCCCGAACCCGGTGACGATGCCCGACACCGTCGGGACCCGCGATGACTTCGAGCGACTGGTGACCGGCTACGACGGCGCAGTCATGTACTGGGACCACCACCTGGGTCGGCTGATCGAGACCCTCGACGAGATCGGCGTGCTCGACGACACGGCGATCATCGTGACCTCAGACCACGGGGAATCCCTCGGCGAGAACGGTGTCTACGGCGATCACCCGATGGCGAACGAGGCCGGCCACCACGTGCCGCTCGTGGTGGCGTGGCCGTCGCTCACCGACCGGCTGGCGGAGGACGAACGGCGGGTCGACGGGCTCGTCTACCACATCGACCTCTGCCCCACGGTCTGCGAACTGCTCGGCATTCCGGTGCCCGCCGGTTGGGACGGCGCGTCGTTCGCCGCCGCCGTGCGCGGCGAGCCGTTCGCCGGCCGGGACGACCTCGTGCTCAGCCACGGTGCGTACACGTACCAACGTGCCCTGCGCACCGCCGGGCACCTCTACATCGAGACCCTGCACCCGGGCTGCTGGCGGCTCGAGCGCCAGCAGCTCTACGCCGTCGACACCGATCCGTACATGACCGACGACCTCACCTCGGCCGATCCCCGCACCACGGCCGCGCTGGCCGCCCGCCTCGCGGCGTGGCGGGAAGACCACGCGACCATGTCGGGTCTGCTGCCCGACCCCATGGAGGCGGGCCTGTACGAGAGCCCGAGCGAGGCCTTCTCGGTCCAGCGGTACCAGGGTCGTCTCCGGGCGACCGGGCGGGCTCACCTGGCCGAGGACCTCGAACGACGGCTCGCCCAGGGCTGGGTGAGGGCAGGGCGCTGGGGCGCTGGGGAGCCGTAGCGGGACCGGGTCGGCACCTCATCGGAGGTCGTGCCGTGACGTACGGGGCCATTTTCGTCGGTGCAAGAAGGATGGCCGGGCCGGGCGGCGGGCCGAGCCGGGCCGCGGGAGGGGCCGGGACCTTCGCCCCTTCCGGTGGTCGACCGCGCGGGTGACGATGTCTTGTGGGCCGGCGGGTGGAGGTGCGCCGGCCCGGTCGGGAGCGAGCACGGTCGGGAGCGAGGACCTGGTGCCACGGTCGAACGACGAGGCGGCGGCCGCCCTCGGGGAGATGGCGGAGCTCATGGCCATCGACCAGGGCGACCCCTTCCGGATCCGGGCCTACGAGAAGGCCGCCCGGGCGGTGGCCGAGCACCGGCTCGACCTCGATGTGCTCGACGAGCACGGGCTCACGGAGATCCCGGGCGTGGGGTCGCACATCGCCGCCAAGATCGTCGAGCTGCGGGCCACCGGTCGCCTGGGAGAGCTCGACGATCTCCGGGCGAAGGTCCCGGCCGGCCTGCGGGCCCTGCTCGGGGTGCCCGGGCTGGGGCCCAAGCGCGCCCGCCAGGTCTACGACGAGCTCGGGATCTCCTCGCTGCCCGAGCTCCTCGACGCCCTGCACCACGAGCAGCTCCGCCAGCTCCGGGGCTGGGGGGCGACCAGCGAGGAGAACCTCCGGCGGGCCATCGCCGAGACCCAGCAGGCTGGCCAACGGATGCAGCTCGGGCTGGCCTTCGAGGTCGCGGAGGAGCTGGTGGTGGGGTTGCGTCAGGTGGCCGGCGTGGTGCAGGCCGCCTACGCCGGCTCGCTGCGGCGGATGTGCGAGACCATCGGGGACGTCGACCTGTTGGTGGCGGCGGACCGGCCCGAGGGGGCGATGGAGGGGTTCGCCGGTCTCCCGCTCATCGCCGAGGTCCGGGCCGGCGGACGCACCAAGGCGGTGGGGTTCACGACGAAGGGCGTCCACGTCGACCTGCGGGTCGTGGCGCCGGCGGTGTGGGGCGCGGCCCTGCTCTACTTCACCGGCTCGAAGGCGCACAACATCCATCTCCGGCGCATCGCCCAGCGGCAGGACGCCAAGCTCTCCGAGTACGGCCTGGTCGCCGCCGACGACGGGCGGACCATCGCCGCCGCCACCGAGGAGGAGATCTACGACGCCCTGGGGATGCCCTTCATCGATCCCCGGCTGCGAGAGGACCGGGGCGAGATCGAGGCGGCGGCGGCCGGCTCCCTCCCGCATCTCGTCGCCATGGACGACATCAAGGGCGACCTGCACACCCACACCACGTTGACCGACGGGCTGGCCACGCTGGAGGAGATGGTGGCCGCGGCCGCCGGGCGCGGGTACCGGTACCTGGCGGTGACCGACCACGCGCCGCTGCTCTCGATGGAGCGGATGACGACCGAGAAGATGCTGGCCCAGCGGGCCCGCCTCCGGGCGCTCGAGCGGGACCCGGGAAATCCGGCCCTCCTCCACGGCTCGGAGCTCAACATCCAGGCCGACGGCTCCCTCGACTGGGACGACGAGACGCTGGCCGGTTTCGACATCCTGGTGGCGTCGGTCCACTCCCATTTCTCGATGAGTCGGCCGGAGATGACCGCCCGGCTCGTCCGGGCGATCGAGCACCCGGCGGTGAACGTCGTCGGGCACCCCACGTCCCGGAGCATCGGGCACCGTCCGCCCATCGACTTCGACGCCCCCGCCGTCTTCCGGGCAGCCGCCGAGAGCGGGACCGCCCTCGAGATCAACTCCTTCCCGGACCGGCTCGATCTCAACGACGAACTGGCACGGCTGGCCCAGGACCTCGGCGTGGTCTTCTCGATCGCCACCGACGCCCACTCGGTCCGCCACCTCGACAACATCCGTTACGGCGTGGCGACCGCCCAGAGGGGCTGGGTTTCGCCCGACCACGTGATCAACACCTGGCCGCTGCCCCGGCTCGAGGCGTTCCTGGCCAAGGGCCGCACCGACCGCCTCGCCGCGGCCCGCCCGCGGCGCCGGCAACCGGTCCGCGTGGCCGGCCGGGCCGGCAGCCGGCGCC
>DAHUYA010000093.1 GCA_027315445.1 Acidimicrobiaceae bacterium
CGGGCGGCCCGGCGGGTGGCCACCGCCCGCGTGGCCGGGGCCCGGCGCGAGGCGGGCGGGCTGGTGCTGGCGGCCAAGCGGCAGGCCTACGAGTCCCTGCGACGGGCCGCGGTCGCCGCGCTGCGGGAGCTGGCCGCCACCCCGGGCGCACCGGCGCTGGCGCCACGCCTCGAGGACCTGGTGCGCCAACGGCTGGGCGACGGTGCGCGGGTCCGGCGCGAGGGCCCCGGCGAACTGACCGTGGTGGGCGAGCTCGACCGGCGGGCCGCCGTGCTCGGCCCCGAGGGGCTGGTGGACCAGGCGCTCGAAGCGATGGGGCCGGCGATCGAGGGGCTGTGGTCGTGAACCGGGCCGGGCAGGGCCGGGTCGTGCGGGTGAACGGTCCCCTGGTGGAGGTGGAGGGACTGGCGGCCGCCGCGGTGGCCGAGGTCGTGGAGGTCGGGCCGCAGCACCTCCCGGGAGAGGTGGTGGCGTCCGGGGAGGGCCGGGTGACCGCCCAGGTCTACGAGTACACCGGCGGGCTGCGGGTCGGCGACCCGGTGGTGGGCCGGGGGCGCCCGCTCTCGGCCCGTCTGGGGCCAGGCCTGCTGGGCGGCGTCTTCGACGGCCTCCTCCGCCCGCTCGCCGGACGGCCGCACTGGCTCGGTCCCGGCGCGCTCGCACGTCCCCCCGGCGGGGCCGCCTTCCACTTCCTCCCGGGCGCCCGGGCCGGGGGCGACGCCGGGGTGGGCACGCTGCTCGGGACGGTGCCCACCCCTTCGGGGGTCGACCACCGGGTGCTGACGCCGCCCGGCGTCGCCGGCCGGCTCGAATGGGTGGCCCACGAGGCCGAGGTGGGCGAGGACGAGCCGGTGGCGGTCGTCGGCGGGCGGCCGGTGGCCGTGACCGAGGAGTGGCCCGTCCGCACGCCCCGCCCGGCGCGGGCCCGGCTCGACCTGTCGGCCCCGCTCCTCACCGGCCAGCGGGTGGTCGACCTCCTGTACCCGGTGGCCAAGGGGGCCACGGCCGCCGTGCCCGGCGGCTTCGGGACCGGCAAGACGGTGCTGCTCCAGCAGCTCGTCAAGTGGTGCTCGGCCGACGTCGTGATCTTCGTCGGTTGCGGGGAGCGCGGCAACGAGCTGGCCGACGCCCTGGCGGACCTGGGTGGCCTCGAAGACCCGCGCAACGGCCGCTCGCTCCTCGAGCGGACGGTGGTCATCGCCAACACCTCCAACATGCCGGTCATGGCCCGCGAGGCGAGCATCTACACCGGCATGACGGTGGCCGAGCTCTACCGCGACATGGGGTACGACGCGGTGCTGCTGGCCGACTCCACCTCGAGGTGGGCCGAGGCCCTGCGGGAGTTCTCGTCCCGCAGCGGCCAGCTGCCGGCCGAGGAGGGCTACCCGGCCGGGCTCGCCTCGGCCCTGGCCGCCTTCTACGAGCGGGCCGGACGGGTCGAGACCCTTGGCGGCGCCGAGGGGTCGGTGACGGCGATCGGCGCCGTCTCACCGCCCGGAGGGGACATGACCGAGCCGGTGACCGCCCACACCGAGCGGTTCGTGCGGTGCCTCTGGTCGCTCGACCGCAACCTCGCCTACGCCCGCCACTACCCGGCGGTCACCTGGCAGCGGTCGTTCTCCCGCGACGCCGGGCCCATCGGGGAGTGGCACGCGGCGTCCGGCCGGACGGCGTGGGGGCGGGACCGCGAGCGGGCCGTCGCCCTCTTGGCCGAAGCCGACCGGCTGGCCCCCATGGTGGAGCTGGTCGGTTTGCAGGCCCTGCCCGACCGTGAGCGGGTCACCCTACTGGCCGGCCGCCTCCTGCGCGAAGCGGTGCTCCAGCAGAGCGCCCTCAGCCCGAACGACGCCTCGTGCGGCCCGGCCAAGCAGGACGCGCTGCTCCAGATGGTGCTCGCCGTGCTCGATCGGTGCCTGCAGCTGGTGGCGGGCGGCGTGCCGGCCTCCGTGCTCGAGGAGGCCGACCTCTCGGGCCTCACCCGGGTGCGCGACGAGGTGCCGGCGGACGACGCCGGCGGGGTGCGCGAACGCCTCGTCCAGGCGCTGGCGTCGCTCGAGTCACTCGCCGCACCGGAGGGGTCCCGAGGCGGGTCGCCCGCCGCACCGGAGGGGTCCCGGTGAACCGGGCCGGCCGGTCGCTGGCCCGCATCCCGGTCGAGTACCGCGGCGCCCGCGAAGCCCGCGGCCCCCTGCTCGTGGTCGAGGGCGTGGCCGGGGTGGGCTACGACGAGCTGGCCGGCGTCCGGCTCCCCTCGGGCGAGCGCCGGCGCGCCCTGGTGCTCGAGGTGCGCGACGACCTGGCGGTGGTGCAGGTGCTCGAAGGCACGGCCGGCATCGACCCGGCGACGGTGGCGGTCGCCTTCGAGGGCCGGCCGCTCGAGGTGCCGGTGGGCCAGGGTTGGCTCGGACGGGTCTGGGACGGGATGGGCCGGCCGCTCGACGGCGGGCCCCCGATGCTGGGGGCCGACACCAGGCCGGTAGCCGGCTCCCCGCTCAACCCGGCGGTGCGCGAGGTGCCGCGCGACCCCATCCTCACCGGGATCTCGGTGATCGACGCCCTCACCACCCTCGTGCGCGGCCAGAAGCTGCCCGTCTTCTCCTCGGCCGGGCTCCCCCACCTCGAGCTGGCGGCCCAGATCGCCGCCCAGGCGACGGCGGGCGGTGACCCCTTCAAGGTGGTGGTGGCGGCCATGGGCCTGACCCACCCCGACGCCGCCACCCTGCGGGCCGCGCTCGAAGGCCGGGCGGAGGCGGGCGAGCTGGCCCTCTTCCTCGACACGGCCGACGACCCGGTGGTCCAGCGGGTGCTCGCACCCCGGGTGGCCCTGACGGTGGCCGAGCACCTGGCCTTCGACCTCGGCCAGCACGTGCTGGTGGTGCTGGCCGACATGACCAACTACTGCGAGGCGGTGCGCGAGGTGTCGGCGGCCCGGGGCGAGATCCCCGGCCGCCGGGCCTACCCGGGCTACCTCTACAGCGACCTCGCCTCGCTCTACGAGCGCTGCGGGCGGGTGCGCGGGTGCGCCGGGTCGGTCACCCAGGTGCCGGTGCTCACCATGCCCGCCGGCGACATCACCCATCCGGTCCCGGACCTCACGGGGTACATCACCGAGGGGCAGATCCTCCTGTCGGCCGAGCTGCACGGCGAGGGCGTCGATCCCCCCGTCGACGTCCTGGGCTCGCTCTCGCGTCTCATGCGCAAGGGCGCCGGCGAGGGGCGGACCCGCTCGGACCACCCGGCGATCGCCGCCCAGCTGGTGGCCTCCCTGGCCCACGCCCGCCAGGTCCGCGACCTGGCCGAGCTGATCGGGGAGCCCGCCCTCACCGACACCGACCGGCGCTACCTGGCCTTCGCCGACGCCTTCCACGCCACGCTCGTGCGCCAGCGCTCCGACGAGTCCCGGTCCCTCGAGGACACCCTCGGACGCGCCTGGCGGGTGGCGGCCGAGCTGCCGCGCCGCGAGCTCACCATGCTCCCGGCCGAGGAGGTGGCCGCCCACTACCCGGACGGCGGGCCCGGTGGCTGAGCCGATCCCGCCCGGGCGGGCGGGCCGCCTGTGGCTCCGGGCGCGGCTGGCCGCAGCCCGGCGGAGCCTCGAGCTGCTCGACCGCAAGCAGCAGCTGCTCCAGCGCGAGCTGTTCGAGCTGAACCGGCGCCACGCCGGGGCCCGCCGGGGCTGGGAGGACGCCTGCGGGGACGCCGAGCGGTGGGGGCTGCGGGCCACCGTCCTCGGCGGCGCGGCCGACGTGGCCCTGGCCGCCGGGGCGGCGGCGGGGGGCGCGGAGGTCCAGGTGGCCTGGGGCAACACGATGGGCGTCCGCCACCCGGTGGAGGCAGCGCTCACCCCTGCGGGGCCGGCACCGGTCGAGCTGGCCGCGTCCAACGGCGCGGTGGCGCCGGCCGCCGCCGCTCACCGCCGGGCGCTCGAGGCGGCGGTGGCGTACGCGGTGCTCGACCGGTCCCGGCGGGTCCTGCGGGCCGAGCTGGAGGCGACCCAGCGCCGACGCCGGGCGGTGGAGCGGCGGCGCCTTCCGTCGCTCGAGACGGCGCTCGAGCTCCTCGAGGAACGCCTCGACGAGCTCGAGCGCCAGGAGCGGGTGATCGCCCACTGGGCCCGACAGGGCCAGCGGTCCGACCACTGACGGCCGTCGGGCGTCCGGGGGCGGCGATGGACACCGCAGGCCGCCGGGTATAGGACGGTGGGCCGCCGCCCCGGGGCGGCGCCGGAGGCCCACCGAGGAGGAGATCCCATGCGGACCAGGCAGATCGGCGACCGGCAGGTGAGCGCGATCGGGCTCGGCGAGATGCCGCTCTCCATCGAGGGGCGGCCGGACGAGGAGCGGGCGCTGCGGACCATCCACGCCTCCCTCGACGCCGGGGTGACGATCATCGACACCGCCGACGCCTACTGCCTCGACACCGCCGAGCACGGCCACGGCGAGCGGCTGGTGGCCAAGGCGCTGGCCGCCTACGGGGGCGACACCAGCGACGTGCTGGTGGCGACCAAGGGCGGGCACCTGCGCCCCGGCGACGGCAGCTGGCGGGTGAACGGGCGGCCCGAGTACGTGAAGGGGGCCTGCGAGGCGTCGCTCAAGGCGCTCGGGGTGGAGGCGATCGGCCTCTACCAGTACCACCGACCCGACCCGAAGGTCCCCTACGCCGAGTCGGTCGGGGCCCTGGCCGAGCTGCTCGACGAGGGCAAGATCCTCATGGCCGGCATCTCCAACGCCACCGTGTCCCAGATCGACGAGGCCAACCGGGTGCTGTCGGGCCGGCTGGTCAGCGTGCAGAACGAGTTCTCCCCGCGCTTCCGCACCTCCGAGGGCGAGCTGGCCCACTGCGAGGCCCTCGGCATCGCCTTCATCCCCTGGAGCCCGCTCGGGGGGATCGGCAACGCCGAGACCCTCGTCCACGAGCACCCGGCCTTCGCCGAGATCGCCGGAGACCACGGGGTCACCCCCCAGCAGGTCTGCCTGGCCTGGATGCTGGCCAAGGGCGACCGGGTCATCCCGATCCCCGGGTCGAGCCGGCCCGAGACGGCCGTCGCCTCGGCACGGGCGGCCGACATCGAGCTGACCGCCGACGAGGTCGCCCGCCTCGACGCCGGCTGAAGGGGGCCCGGGTCCGCCGGGAATCCTCCGGCACGGGCGCGTGTTGAGGTGCCGTGATCGACCACGAAGGAGGCGGACACCATGCCTGCGGTCACCGTCGAGAACCCACTGACCCTTCCCAAGGTGGCGGCACCCGGGCCCGACGCCGTGGTCCGCCCGGTCCGCCGGGTGACCACCGCCCCCCGCGGGCTCGAGGGTGAGGGCTTCCCGGTCCGCCGGGCATTCGCCGGGATCGACCTCTCCGACCTCGACCCGTTCGTCCACATGGACCAGATGGGAGAGGTGGAGTACGGGCCGGGCGAGCCCAAGGGCACCGCGTGGCACCCCCACCGCGGGTTCGAGACCGTCACCTACATGATCGACGGCACCTTCCAGCACCAGGACTCGATCGGGGGCGGCGGGCTGATCACCAACGGCGCCACCCAGTGGATGACCGCCGGGGCCGGCATCCTGCACATCGAGCGCCCGCCGGACGACCTGGTGGCCAGCGGCGGGCTGTTCCACGGCATCCAGCTGTGGGTCAACCTGCCGGCCGCCGACAAGTGGGTGTCACCGCGCTACCAGGACATCGAGTCCCAGGCCGTGCGCCTGCTGTCCTCGCCCGACGGCGGCGTCCTGGTTCGGGTGATCGCCGGGGCGGTGGGCGGCCACGAGGGCCCGGGGATCACCTACACCCCGATCTCCCTGGTCCACGCCACCCTGCGGCCGGGGGCCCGGCTGGTGCTGCCCTGGCCCTCCGACTTCAACGCCCTGGTCTACGTGCTGGCCGGCAGCGGTGCGGTCGGGGCCGAGGGCCGGCCGGTCCACACCGGCCAGCTGGCGGTCCACGGGGCGGGCGACTTCATCGAGCTCGCCGCGGCCGAGGTGCAGGAGAGCCGGTCGCCCGACCTCGAGGTCCTGGTGCTCGGCGGTCGGCCGATCCGGGAGCCGGTGGCCGCCTACGGCCCGTTCGTGATGAACACCCGCGACGAGCTGGCCCGGGCCTTCGAGGACTTCCACGCCGGCCGGCTCGGGACCATCCCGGCCGACCACATCGGCGCCTGAAGGGGCCGGGCGCGATGTGGCGCAGCGTCGAGGACTGGTCCCCCGAGTCGATCGGTGACGGTGCCGGGGCCACCGCACTGGTCACCGGGGCCAACAGCGGCATCGGGTTCGAGACGGCGCTCGGTCTGGCCACCGCCGGGGCCCACGTGGTGCTGGCCTGCCGCAACGGCCGCTCGGCCGCCGAGGCGGCGGACCGCATCGTGGCCGCCGTGCCGACGGCCAGCCTGCGCCTCGTCCACCTCGACCTGGCCAGCCTGGGATCGGTCCGCGAGGCGGCGGCCGAGGTCGGTGACACCCTCGAACGGCTCGACCTGCTGGTCGACAACGCCGGGGTGATGGCCACCGGGGACCTGCGGACCGAGGACGGGTTCGAGCTGCAGATGGGCACCAACCACCTCGGGCACTTCGCCCTGACCGGGCTGCTGCTCGACCTCCTGCTGCGCACCGCCGGCTCCCGGGTGGTGACCGTCAGCTCGCTCCTCCACCGGATCGGCCGCCTCGACCCGGCACGGCTCGGGCCCCGGACCGGTGGCCGCCACCACCCCTGGCAGACCTATGGGGCGTCCAAGCTGGCCAACCTCCTGTTCGCCTACGAGCTCGACCGCCGGCTGGCCGCGTCGGGGGCCGGCACCCTCTCGGTGGCCGCGCACCCCGGATGGGCCCGGACCAACCTCGCCCGTAGCGGCGCCGGCCCGGGACTGGCCAGCCGACTGCGGACCCGGGCGCTGGTGGCCGGGGGCCTCCTCGGCGCCCAGTCGGCGGCCGGTGGAGCCGCCCCCGTCCTCTACGCGGCCACCGCTCCGGGCGTGCAGGGGGGCGAGTACTTCGGGCCGGGAGGTCTGCTCGGGCAGGCCACCCCCGTCCGGGCTCGTTCCTCCGCCCGCAGCCACCGGGCGGACACCGCCGCCGCCCTCTGGACGGCATCGGAGGAGTTGACCGGCGTGCGCTACGACTTCTCGGTCCCGGGCACGGTGAGCCCGGGCACGGTGTCGATCCCGGGGCAGCCGGGCACGCAGCAGGAGTCCGGCGAGAAGCCGGCCGCCCCCACCCGATCCCAGTAGGCGGCCTGAACGGCCGAGCGCCCCGGCCGCACCACCCTGCCGACCACCAGCACGGTCACCGGCCCGGCGCCGGCCTCGGACAGGGCGACCGCCGCGCTCTGGGCCCGCGCGCCGGTGGTCAGGGTGTCGTCGAGCAGGACCACCCGCCGGCCGGCCACCTCGGCCGCCGCCTGCCGACCGGCCATGACGTACCCGTGCCGGGAGGCCGCGAGGTGGCGCAGCGGGCCCGGCCCGCGCGCCAGCACCGGCCGCACCCTGCCCGACCACTGGGCCGGCCCGAGACCTGCCAGCGGGGGACGGCCCGGACGGCGGGTCGGGGGCACCGGCACCACCATGTCGACCACGCCCCCGACCACCCGCTCGACGCAGCAGCCGTGCCGGGCCACGAAACCGGCGAGCAGCAGCTCCACCAGGGAGGAGAATCGTCGGCGAGCCTCGGCCACCGCTGCGTCCTTGTACCCGCGCAGCACGGTGTGCAGGGGCGAGGGCACCGCCACCACGCTGACCGGGACCACCGGGGCGAGCGGGCGCTCGAGCTGGCCGGCCAGCCGCCGGCAGCAGAAGCACGTCGCGAACCGCGGGTCGGCCGGGCCGTGGCAGACGGCGCAGGAACCCGGGCCGGGCGGCGGGACCGCCGCGCACAGCCCCCAGGGGTCAGGCGGGGTCCGCCGCGCCCGGCGGGCGACCCCGGGGCGGGTCGGGCTGCTCCTCTCGGCGGTCCTCTCGATCCTCTCGATGCAGCAGAAAGGTCCCGGTGGCCCTGCTCACCAGCCGGCCGTCCCCGTCACGGACCGACGCCTCGCCGTAGGCCACCTGGCGGGCCAGGCGCACCACCTCCCCCCGGAGCCGGTAGTGCTCGCCCCGGACCGCCGGGCGCATGGTCTCGGTCTTGAGCTCGAGGGTGGCCCGCGTCCGGTCACGCCCGGAGAGGGCCGCGTTGATGGCGAAGTTCATACACGCGTCGAGGAGCAGGGCGTGCACGCCGGCCTGCACGATCCCGTGGGGGTTGCAGGCCGGCTCGGCCGGCTCGAAGGCCCCCTCGACCCAGCCCAGGTCCTCGCCGTCCACCCCGTAGGAGTCGAAGCGCCCCCCGACATGGGTGATGATCGGCATCCCGCCGTCGCCGAGCCACCGGTCCATGTCCTTGGGGCGCGCCACGACCGGGCACCCTACCCGTCGCCGCCGGGACGGCCCGGGGGAGGGTCACAGTAGGATGAGCGTGTCCAGCCCGGCAGCTCTGGGACGGTCGAGTGAGGAGGCCCCAATGACCACCGCCGTCATCGTCGACGCCGTGCGCACCGCCGGCGGCAAGCGCAACGGGAAGCTCAGGAACTGGCACGCCGTCGACCTGGCCTCCGAGCCCTTGAAGGCCCTGGTGACCCGCAACGACCTCGACCCGGCCATGGTGGACGACGTCATCACCGGCTGCGTGATGCAGGTGAGCGAGCAGTCCCTCAACGTCGGCCGCAACGCCCTGCTGGCGGCGGGGTGGCCCGAGTCGGTTCCCGCCACCACGATCGACCGGCAGTGCGGCTCGTCGCAGCAGGCGGTCCACTTCGCCGCCCAGGGGGTGATCGCCGGCGCCTACGACGTGGTGGTGGCCCACGGAATCGAGGGGATGACCCGGACACCGATGGGCTCCTCGGTGGTGCGCGAGATCGGCTACCCGTTCGGGCCCCGGCTCCGCGACCGCTACCAGGAGCGCGGGGGCCTGGTCGGCCAGGGCATCTCGGCCGAGATGATCGCCGACCAGTGGGATCTCTCGAGAGAGCAGCTCGACGAGTACTCCGTCCGCTCGCACCAGCGGGCCGCCCGGGCCCAGGCCGAGGGCCGGTTCGACAACGAGATCGTCCCGGTGCCCGTGCGCGACGACGAGGGCCACGACACCGATGACGTCCTCGCCGCCGACGAGGGCGTCCGTCCCGACACCTCGGTGGAGGCGCTGGCCAACCTGAAGCCCTCCTTCAAGGAGGGCGGCAAGATCACCGCCGGCAACTCGTCCCAGATCACCGACGGTTCGTCGGCCGTGCTGATCATGAGCGAGGAGCGGGCCAACGCGCTGGGGCTGACGCCTCGGGCCCGGTTCCACGCCTTCGCCCTGGCCGGCGTCGACCCGGTGACCATGCTGACCGGCCCCATCCCGGCCACCACCGCGGTGCTCGAGCGGGCCAAGCTCTCCCTCGACGACATCGACCTGGTGGAGATCAACGAGGCCTTCGCCTCGGTCGTGCTGGCCTGGGAGAAGGAGCACCACCCGGACATGGCCAGGGTCAACGTGAACGGCGGGGCCATCGCTCTCGGCCACCCCCTCGGGGCGTCGGGGGCCAAGCTGATGGCGACCCTGCTGAACGAGCTCGAGCGCAGCGGCGGCCGGTACGGCCTGCTCACCATGTGCGAGGGCGGCGGCCTGGCCAACGCCACCGTCATCGAGCGCCTGGGCTGAGAGGTCCGGGGCGGCGGGGTGGCGGGGTGGCCGGCGGCATGCCGGGTCCCGGCGGTCCCCCCGCGGCGGGAGCCGGCCGGCTTTCGGAACCGGGTCCCCGAGGTCGGGGCCGGGGGCCCACTCGGTAGGATCGGCGCCGTGGGTCAGCGGTGGCTCTCCGCGAGGGCGTGCAAACTGCACGTCGCCCTGCTCGTCTGGAGCCCCGGTTGCCTCCTGGCCGGCTGGTGGCAGGTGACCCGGGCCATGGGCGGCAACGGCCTGAGCTACCTCTACTCGGTGGAGTGGCCGGTCTTCGCCCTGGTGGGTGTCTGGGCCTGGTGGGCCCTGCTCCACACCGATCCCGACACGGTCGGGGCACGGGCCCAGCGCCGGATGGAGGCCGAACGGTCGGTCCAGCGTCCGGCGGCGCCGGTGCGCCGGGCCGAGGAGGAGGACGAGGCCTTGGCCGCCTACAACGACCGGTTGGCCGAGCTGGCGACCGAGGGCCCCAAGACGTGGCGGCGCCGGTGACCGGGGACGCATCCGTCCGGGGCGCCGACGACGCGGCGGCGGGCGGCCGCGGGCCTTGGGCGGGCGGGCCTTGGGCGGGCGGGGGCGGGCCGGCGGCGGGCAGCGGGGTCGACGTGGACCCGCGGCTCGGGGGAGCCCTGCGCCGCTACCAGGTCATGGCGTTCGTCGTGGGCGTCGGGCTGCTGGTGCTGGTCCTCATCGGCGTCCCGCTGCAGTACGCGGCCAACCAGCCGAAGGTCGCCCAGATCGTGGGGCCCATCCACGGCTTCCTCTACATCGTCTACCTGCTGGCCGCCACGGACCTGGCCCGGCGGGCCCGCTTCTCCCTGTTGCAGATGGCGGCGATGATCGGGGCCGGCTTCCTGCCGTTCCTGGCCTTCGTCATCGAGCGCCGGGTGTCGCGGCGGGTGCGCACCGAGGCTCTGCCGGCCTGGTCGTGGCCCCCCCGCCGGGCGGCCCCGTCGGAGCCCTCCCCCGGGACCTGAGCCCGTCCGGACCCGGCGTCGGTCGACGGCCGGCCGCGGTGGGTCAGAGGCCGAACGGTGCCTGCTCGACCGCGGCCACCGCCTCGGCCGGTCCCTGCAGGGTGACCCGGGCCGCCTGCTTCCTGCCCGAAGCCCAGAGCAGCAGCTCCCCGGGAGCGCCGCTCGCCGTCACCTCGGGCGACCCGCGCCGGGCCACGTGCCGGCCGTAGCCGGGGGCCTCGAGCACCAGGCCGGCCGGCGCCCGTCGCAGCATCAGCCTCGACATGGACCGGAGCCGACCCCACAGCGCCTGCTCGAGGGCGGGCTCGAGCACGCGGGGCTCGGCACCGCCGCCCTGCTCGACCCCCGCCCGGGCGACGTCCTCGTGGTGGAGGAAGTACTCGACCGTGTTCATCAGCTCGTCGAACGGTCGCAGCAGCGCCGGGGGCCCGCCGCGCACCAACGCCACCAGCTCGGGCCAGGGGGTGGTGTCACGGATCCGGCGCTGCACCCGATCGGTCCTGCCGGCCAGGGCCCTGATCAGGATGCCCCCCGCCGCGTCGGGCCGGCGCTCGCGGAGCACCAGGTGCGCCGCCAGGTCGGCGGTCCGCCAGCCCTCGCACAGCGTGGGCGCCTCCGGCCCCACCTCCGTGAACAGGTCGCACAGGGCCTGGCGCTCGAGCTGGGCGTGGTGGGCCATGACGTCGCGCGTCAGCGGTAGCGGGTGGCCAGCAGGAACCCGGTGAAGATCACCACCAGGCCGGCGATCAGGTACCAGATCGACACCGCCCCCGGCAGCACCGTCAGGTAGTTGAGGAGGATCATGAGCACGCCCAGGATCAGCATGAGGAGGATGGCGGCGCCGAACACGGGCGAGCTGCGGCGCACCGCCCGGGGCACCGGCGGCGTGTAGCGGCCGCTCTCCTCCGGCGGCGTGTAGCGGCCGATCCGCGCCCCGGCTCGGGGCGAGCCGGCGGGGACCTGACCCCGCCCGCCCCCGCCCTTGGCGGTGGCGCGCCCGCCGGCGGAGCTCCCCTTTCGCTGGGCCCGGCCCGGCCCGGTCTTGGCCTTCGCCATGGGCCGCGAGGATAGGGCATGGCGGACGGTGGCCGAGGCCGACCCGGTTAGCATCCCCCTGTGGGCGCCCGGGTCCTGGTGGTCGACAACTACGACTCGTTCGTCTACAACCTCGTGCAGGAACTGGGGGAGCTGGGCGCCGAACCGGTCGTCTTCCGCAACGATGCCGTCGACCTCGACGGCATTCGGGCCCGGCGTCCCGACGGGATCGTGATCTCACCGGGCCCCGGCCGACCCGAGGGCGCCGGCATCAGCCTGGCGGTGGTCCGAGAGCTGGCCGGAGAGATCCCGATCCTCGGGGTCTGCCTGGGTCACCAGTGCATCGGGCAGGCCTTCGGGGGCCGGGTGGTCCTCGCACCCCGGCTGATGCACGGCAAGACCTCCGAGGTGCACCACTGCGGGACCGGGATCTTCGCCGGGCTTCCCGAGCCGTTCGTGGCCACCCGCTACCACTCCCTGGTGGTGGCGCCCGAGTCGGTGCCCCCGGTCCTGGGGATCACGGCCACCACCGGTGACGGGGTGGTCATGGGCCTGCGCCACCGGACCCTTCCGGTGGAGGGCGTGCAGTTCCACCCCGAGTCGATCCTCACCCCCTCGGGCCCCAGCCTGCTGGCCAACTTCCTGGCCGCCATCGGCTGAGGCTCCGCTCCCGCTCCCCGGGTCGCCCGGCCCGGCCGCAACGGGTCAGCCGGTTGTGGTGGTCGTGGTGGTGGTGCTCGGGGTCGAGGTCGAGGTGGTGCTCGAGGTCGAGGTCGAGGTGGTCGGCGGCGGGTTGTTGCACACCGTGATGGTGACGGTGGCGCTGGTCGGGGCGGTGGCCCCGGCCTGGGGACTCTGGGAGACCACGTTCCCGTTGTCCGACGTGGCGCAGCTGTTGGTCTGACTCGTGCTGACGTTGCTGAACCCCTGCCCGTTCAGGGCGCTGACCGCGGCGCTCTGGCTGTCGCCGATGACGTTGGGCACCACGGCCTGGCATGGCCCGGTCGAGATCGTCAGGTTGACCGGCGTCTTGGGGGCGGCCTGGGTGTCGGGTGCCGGCGACTGGGCGGACACCTGCCCGGCCGTGTACTGGTTGGAGCAGGCCTGGGTGGTGGTGCCGACCGACAGGTTGGCGTTGCCGATGCTCGCACCGGCCTGGGTCTGGGTCTGGCCCAGCACGTTGGGCACGGTGACCGTGTTCTGGGACGAGACGGTCAGCACCACGGTGGTCCCCGGCCGCACCGTGGACCCGGCGGACGGCCGCTGGGCGAGGACCTGCCCGTTGGGTTGGCTCGACTGCTTGAACACCTCGCGGTAGCCGAACCCCAGACCCTGCAGGGTGGCGACGGCGTTGCTGAAGCTCTGGCCGACCAGGGGCGGGACCGTGACGTTGCTGGGCGGCCCGGAGCTGATGGTGATGGTGACGGTCTGGCCCTTCTTCACCGAGGTCCCCGCCGACGGGCTGGTGGACACGACGACGCCCTTGGCCTGGCTGCTCGTGATCTGCCGGGGGGCGGCCACGTGCAGGCCCTTCCCCTGAAGGGTGCTGACCGCCACCGCCTGGCTGTCGCCGACCACGTTCGGCATGGCGAAGGCGTTCCCGCCCAGGTAGCCGAGCGACCGCAAAAGGAAGAAGGCGACCAGGGCCAGCACCACCAGCAGGGCCAGCAGGACCAGCACCAGGCGCCGTGTCTTGCGGCGTCGGGGGTCCTCCTCCGGCGCCGGTCCCCCCGCCGTGCCGTCGGTGACCGGGATGGTCGCCGTCTGCCTCACCGCCCCCATCGCCTGCGTGGTCGCCACCGCCGATTGGACCCCGGTCGGGGCCAGCGCGATGGCCACCACCGGGCGTCCCTCGGCGAAGCGCAGCAGGTCGCTCCGCAGCTCCTCCGCGGTCTGGTAGCGGTCGGCGGGCGCCTTGGCCATGGCCTTCATGATCACGGCCTCGAGGTCGGGCGGCACCGAGGCGTTGAGCTCGCGGGGCGTCGGCGGGAGGTCGCGGACGTGCTTGGAGGCCACCGCCACCGGGGTGTCGCCCAGGAAGGGCGGCCGGCCGGTGGCCATCTCGAACAGCACGACCCCGAGCGAGTAGATGTCGCTGCGCGAGTCGACCCCCACCCCCTCGGCCTGCTCGGGGGAGAAGTAGGTGGCGGTGCCCATCACGGCCCCGGTCTGGGTCAGGCTCTCCTCCGTGTTGACCGCCCGGGCGATCCCGAAGTCGGTCACCTTCACCTGGCCGTCGTCGGTGATGAGGACGTTGCCCGGCTTGACGTCCCGGTGCACCACCCCGTGGCGGTGGGCGTAGGCCAGGGCGGCGGCCACGTGGGCCCCCACGTCGACCACCCGATCGGAGGGCAGTCGCCCGTTGGCCCGCAGCTCGGCCGAGAGCGGGCGCCCGTCCACGAACTCCATGACGATGAAGTACGTGCCGGTGTCCTCCCCCCAGTCGAAGACCGGCACGATGTTGGGGTGGGAGAGCTTGGCCGCCGCCTGGGCCTCCCGGCGGAAGCGCTCGACGAACGCCCGGTCCACCGACAGCTCGGGGAACAGCACCTTGAGGGCCACCGTGCGGTCGAGCAGGCGATCGCGGGCCCGGTAGACCTCGGCCATGCCACCTCGGGCGATCAGGTGCGTCAGCTCGTAGCGTTCCGAGAAGACCCGAGGCGCCTGGATCGGCTCCATGCTCCTAGTCCCTCTCCCCCGTCCGGTGACCGGCCACGCCGCTCACGGTGCGCCCGGCCCCGCCCCGGCCAAGGGCCGGGGGGCGGCTGCGGTCGGTCGGGAAGGGTCGGTCAAGGGGGTCTTCGGGCAGGACGGGTCGGCGAGAACGCCCCACCGTAGTGGGCCGACGGTGCGGAGGCCGGTGAGGGGGAGGGCGGTCATCCGGGCGGGACGGTGGTGGTGGCCGGCGGTGGCGGGGGGGTGGTGGAAGCGGTCGGCGGCGAGGTGGCCGGCGCCTGGTTGACCTGCTGCTGGTCGAGGTACTCCTGGTAGAGGGTGTTGACGTAGGACCGGGCGGCGGCGAGCGACGTCTGGTCCACGTCGGCCCGCAGGGCGGGCAACCGGATCGACAGCACCTCGGAGGTGGTGACCGGGGTCCGCTCAACCAGCTTCGGGTTGAACCAGAGCAGGCCTCCCGGCCGACCCTGGTAGATGACGAGCTGGTCGCGGTCGACGGTCACGAACCAGTTGTCGGTGGCATACCAGCGGATGACCCCGTAGGCCGCGGCCACCACCGCCGCCAGCAGCAGCAGGAACAGCACCACCCGGACGGTGACCCGGGGCGGGATGCCGGCCCGGCGGCGGCGCTGACGGCGGCTGAGGCGCTCGCCCGGGGGTTGGGGCGCTCGCCCGGGGCCACCGGCCGGTGTCGCGACCTCGGGCGCCGGCATCGCCCGCTCGGTCTCGGGGAGGGCGACGTCGGGCCGGGTATCGAGAGCGGTACCGGCGCCGGCGCGACCGGGGCGAGGCGAGGGGACGCCAACACCGGGGAGCACCCCGCCATCGCCACCTCCCCCCGGGGCGGGGCGAGGTGGAGGCCCACCCGGCGGGGACCCGGGTCCGGCGAAGGCCTCGGGTCCGGCGAGGGCCTCAGGTCCGGCGAGGGCCTCAGGGGCCGTCCCCGGATCGCCGGGCCCGTCACCGACATTCGGACCGGGGGCGACGGCCGTCCACGCCGCCATGGGCAGGGCGGTGGCCGCCGCCTCGTCGTAGCCGGGCGCCACGGTGGCCGGGGCGTCCTCCAACCCCCCGGCCATCACGTCCACCACCACCACGGTGATGTTGTCGCTCCCCCCGTGCTCGTTCGCCTGCGCCACCAGAGCCTGCGCCGCCTCGGTGGGGTCGAGCACCGACGCCAGCACATGCCCGATCCCCTCGGGGGAGACCTCGTTGGAGAGCCCGTCGCTGCACAGCAGCACCCGGTCGCCGGTCCGGAGCCGCAGGGCCCATACGTCGACCTCGACGTCGGGCGAGATGCCGAGGGCCCTGGTCAGGATGTGGCGGTGGGGATGGACCGCTGCCTCGGCCTCGGTCAGCTCACCGTGCCGGACCTTCTCCTCGGCCAGGCTGTGGTCTGCCGTGACCTGGGCGAGACCGCCGTCGGAGTAGAGGTAGGCGCGGGAGTCGCCCACGTTGGCCAGGGCCAGCACGTCCCGACCCTGTTCGTCGGGCACCAGGGCCAGCGCCGTGACCGTCGTCCCCATGCCGCGCAGCTCGCTCGACTGCTGGCTGTGGCGCCACACGGCCGTGTTGGCCTCGAACACGGCGTGGCGCAGGCCCTCGAGGCTCGGGTCGGACCGGAACGCCCTCTGGAGGGCCTCGACGGCGTCACGGGCCGCCACCTCGCCGCCGGCGTGGCCACCCATGCCGTCGGCCACCGCGAACAGGCCGTCGGTGACCAGATGGAGGTCTTGGTTCGAGCCCCGGACCCGGCCCACGTCGGTGGCCGAGCCCGACCGCAGCACCGTCACCGGGCGACCTCGAAGACCGTCCCACCGACCTGCAGCAGGTCACCGCGGGCCAGCCGGGTGGGCCGGTGGATCCGTTCGGAGTTGACGTAGGTGCCGTTGGTCGACCCGAGGTCCTCCACCCACAGCTGGTCACCCCGGTGGAACAACCGGGCGTGGAGGTTGGAGCTGTAGACGTCGGTGGTGGTCGGCACCCCGCACCCGGGCGACCGTCCGACGGTCAGCTCCTCGTCCTGGAGGTCGAAACGGGCGCCGGACAGGTTGACCGGCTCCACCACCTCGAGGTGGAGGGCCTTCCGTCGCCGCTGGGGCCGGGGCGGGGCGGCGGCGGTGGCGGCCCGGGCGGCCCGCCGGCGCTCGGAGCGGGTCTGGCGGGGCCCGGCCGGTCGCACCTCCACCCAGACGGCCCGGATGACCCTCAGGAAGAACAGGAAGATCAGGGTCACCACCAGCCACTGGATCGGCCGCAGGATGGCGGTCAGATTGGTGGAGGAGGCGAGCAGCACGGCGGCCAGCTAGGAGCGCTCGAAGACCAGCGTGGTCGACCCCACGGTGATCTCGTCGCCGCTCGCCAGGTGCTGCTCGCGCACCGCCACGCCGTTCACCCTGGTCCCGTTGGTCGACCCCAGGTCCGTGAGCACCACGGCGTCGCCCACCCGCCGCAGCTCGGCGTGCCGGCGGCTGACGTTGGGATCCGACAACACCACGGCGCACTCGGGGAGGCGCCCGATGACCAGCGGCTCGTCGCCCAGCGGGTAACGATCCCCCTCGACGGTGACCAGTTCGGCCGGGTAGGAACCCTCGGGACCCTCGACCACCTCGGCGGTGATCGTGAACCGCCCGGCCCGGAGCCGGGACCCCTCGAAGATCTGGACGTCCACCGGCCCGACGAAGGAGTAGTCCTCGATCCGGGCGTGCTCCCGGGCGGCGTCGGCCAGCTCGCGGGACAGGGCATCGACGAAGTTGGCAAACCTGTCCACGTCAGCCGGGGAGAGGGTCACAGTGAAGACGTTGGGCGCGATCAGCCCGTGCACCCCCACTCGGCGGTGCAGGTCCATCTCTCGCGTCAGCTTGCGACCGATCTCGACCGGCTGCAGATTGCTCCGGAAGGGCTTGGCCAACGTTCCCTCCACCAGACGCTCGAGGCGCTCCTCGAACTCTTGGAGTCCCATGGTCCCGGCAATCCTACCGGTCGCCTGCCGAGATGCAGGTGCCGCATCGGCGACCTCCCTGGTCAGGGGGCCGATCACCCTGGCGGCAGCGTCGACTAACCTTGGTCGGTCGCCCGGGCGAGTGGCGGAATTGGCAGACGCGCAGGATTCAGGTTCCTGTGTCCGAAAGGATGTGGGGGTTCAAGTCCCCCCTCGCCCACCGGAACCGTGGCACGCTGACGAGGGACGACTTGTCCGGAATCGCCCACTACGACACGTCAAGACACGAGCAGGACACAGCGGGCAACGACAGCCGATCATCCGGAGGGGCTCCCCCGGGCTCGAACCGGCGACAGGCGACGGCGGACACCTCGGCGGTGATGTCAGGCACGTCTGCGGTCACGGCGGGTAGCTGGCGTTCGTTGCTCCTCAAGCGGTCGATCAGGGTGACCCCGTCGAGCCGACCGGCGCCGGGTGGATCCGGACGATGGACGTGTATCCCAGGTAGCCGTCCTTCTTGAACGGGGGCTCGAGCAGGTACAGCGAGCCGTCGAAGAACACCGCTTGCCCTTGGACGAGCCCTGTACTTCCCAGGCCGGGGACCACGGGCAGGGTGGCGGCCACCGACTCGGCTCCCGTCCCCGGGTCGATGTGGATGACCTGCTGCTGGCCCGTCACCGTCGGCGGCCACGGAATGGTCCACAGGCCATCGGTGGCGTCACCGACCACGGTGAACGCCACGGAGCGGGTGCCGGGCCGGGAGAAGACCGGCGAGGTGGCCCCGTCGATGTACTCCTCGATCGTCTGCGTGGTGCAGCCACCCCGGGCGGAGCCCGCGCCCAGCCACGCCATCATGCCGGCCGCCGCCAGCCAACACACCGGCGTCGTCGTGTCGGAGATGACGGTTGCCGGCACCCTCGAGTCGGCGGCGACGTAGAGGAGTGCGGGGGCCGCTGAGCCCCCGAGGGAGTTGCCCACCCAGACCCCGCCGTCGTCGGCCGCGAGCAGCGGCCGGTAGTACTGGGGCATCGGGATCACTTCGACGACGGCCCCGGACTGGGTCGAGACCTCGAGCAGCTCGGGACCGGTGATCGTCTCCACGTCGTAGACCCACAGCCATCGGCCGCCCGTGGCGGTGACCGGTCTCGTGTCCGAGAAGGAGCCATAGGTCATCACCACCGGTCCCTCGGTCACCTGGCCGGTGGCCGGGTCTCCGTACGCGATCGAAAGGTTGGCGTTGTTCGAGCCGGGGATCGGGGTGCTCACCGCCTCGACCGTCTCTCCGAAGAGGAGCGGGTCATGACAGCTGGCCTGTGCGGTCGTTCCCACGGCGAGGGTCCGGGGGTCGACCGACGCCGCCACACAGGTCGGGGCGATCGTGCTGGCGGTGGCCGGCGTCTCCCCGGTGAGGAGTAGTCCGCTCGGGGTCACCGAGATCTGGTTGAAGAGGGCCGACGACGGCAGCGCAACCTCAGGGGACTTCTGCTGGCCGGTGGCAGGTGGCAGCTTCGGTCGCGCCGTCGGCCCGGCGCGCTCACCAATGCTGCCGTGGTGTCGCCCTCCACCACCTCCACTGGCCACGATGCCGGCCGAGGTCGCCCCAGCCATGACAAGAAGGGTCGCGCCCACGATCAGGCGGCGGCGCCGTCGGCGCCGGCGGGCCTCTTTGATGAGGGCGCCGGGGTCGGCTCGTTCATCGGGCGGCGCCGTCAGGGCTCCGGGGTCGCCGAACGTCGTCACCGCGCTGTCTCGATGACAGCAATAGGGGCCTTGCGGTGGTCGCCCGGCCAGGAGGCCGACTCGACCAACCTGCAAGCCGGCCCGGAGAAGGCCGGATTCTTCCTCAGCACCTCGCCCACGACGACGGCTCCGCGAATCCTCCTCGCTGGCTGTTCCATCGGGGTAACCATTCCTCAGGATGCTACCTCCAGTAGTACGATCTTGGTTCTCGACAGCCTGGCGGCCACGTTCAGGCGTCCTCGCCGCTCCGACATGGTGTCGGTGTCCCACAGGGGCGGCCGCACTGCGCACTCTCCTCTTTGCCCGGCCGCGATGTGGTCGTCACCACCCTGGCGTCGTGGACCGGCGCTCCCCTGAAAAGCGCGAGGTCACCGGATCGACGCCGGTCCCGACCACCGAGAAGTCCCTGGTAGGAGCGTTGCGAGTCCGTCGGCCGGCGGGCCCGGCTCGGTGTCGTGCCAGATACGTGCCAGATCGAATCCGGGAGAAGCCTGGCGAGACATGGCACGTGTGAGTTCGACCGGTCCGGAAGGGCGCCGTGTTCGGCCCTCGCCCCGCTCAATCCTCGTCCCGCCAGACCTCGAGGTACCGTTTTGGGGCGTAGGCGGATTCGCTCCTGTTCCGGGGACCTGACCGGCCACCGCACCGCCGCCGGCGGCGGCGGAGCCGGTCCCCTGGTGACTGCTGCTGACCATTTGGCGTAGAACGCGCCAATTGCGGATGCTCAGCGTGGCTCTCTCTTGTGTGGGAGGAATCGGCCCTCCTCCGGCCCGCCGAAGTCGGGTCCGAGCTGGCGGTCGACTACGACACCGAGCATCGTCGAGCCGACGACAGCGGTCGGCTGGTGTTGAACGTCCACCCGTTCGCTGTCGGTGCAGGCATTCAGGGACGCATCACCGCGAAGGTGGCCGGCGAAGCGAAGGAAGTCGACCGCTTCGGTCTGTCGGTAGAAATCGAAGCGCATTCCGCAGGTCAGAAGATAGGTCGAGCATCGTTGCCAATTGGATAGGGAGAGGCTTACAGTTGCGCAAAATCGTCGTGCTCGCGATCAGCGGAGGGGGCTCGTATGGAGTCGCAGCTGGAGCGGGCCTGACTGGGGCGCCACCTCCTCAGCTCGGGGCGGCAGGCACACAAGCTGGGCCGTTGCGGTCGGTACGGTCTGCGCCGCGCTGGTGGCGGGGATGGCAATTGGGATCGCCACGGCGGCGGACCGAGCGGGCCATTCACCTGTAGCTCGTGCCCCAGGGCGGCCAGCAGTTGGCGCCCCATCTCCTCATCGCAACGTGGTCCTGACGGGCAGTCTCTCCTCGTGGAACGCTCAAGTGCAGGCAACTTCCATCAACGGCAT
>DAHUYA010000131.1 GCA_027315445.1 Acidimicrobiaceae bacterium
GGCGGGCCGTGCCTGCCGCGCCTGTCGGGCGTGCCCGGCGGGCCGTGCCTGCCGCGCCTGGCGCGCGTGCCCGGCGGGCCGTGCTCGGCCTGGGGTCCAACCTTGGCGATCGCCGGGCCCACCTCCGCCGGGCGGTGGAGACCCTGCGGGCGGCCGGCGATCTGCAGGCGGTGTCCCCCCTCTACGAGACCGAGCCGGTCGGAGGCCCGTCCGGTCAGGGCCCGTACCTCAACCTGGTGGTCGTGCTCGACACGCCCGACAGCCCCCGGCGCCTCCTCGAGCGCTGCCGGCGGCTCGAGGAGGACGCGGGAAGGATTCGCACCGTCCGGCACGGGCCGCGGACCCTCGACGTCGACCTCCTGCTCGTGGAGGGTGAGTCGGTCGACGAGGAGGACCTGCAGGTGCCGCACCCCCGGATGTGGGAGCGGCGGTTCGTGCTGGTGCCGCTGCACGACCTCGCACCCGAGCTCGTGCCCTCCGAGGCCCTCGCCCGCGCTGGTGGGACGGTCACCCACCTCGGTATGCTCTGAGCAGGAATCAGATCACTGCAGGCGACCGGCACCCGACGTGGGCTGGATCGCCGAAGGAGGTCCGGTGCAATCCGTTCGCTTCATCGGCCGTGGGCGGGCCGGCGGCTCGCTGGCCGGCGCGCTGGCCGGTGCCGGTTGGGAGGTGCGCGGGCTGCTCGGCCGCGGCGACGACCCGACCGCCGCCGCGGAGGGGGTCGACCTGCTGGTCATCGCCACCCCCGACGACGCGGTGGCCGAGGTGGCCTCCGCGGTGCGCCCGGTGGCCGCCACGGTGGTGCTCCACCTGGCCGGCTCGCTCGGCACCGGTGTGCTGGCCCCCCACCTCCGCCGTGCCGCGCTGCATCCCCTGGTCCCGCTGCCCGATCCGTCGTCGGGGGCCCGCCGGCTCATCGGGGGGGTGACCTTCGCGGTGGCCGGCGACCAGCTGGCGGTCGCCATCGCCCGCCAGCTGGGCGGCCGGGTGGTCGAGGTGGCCGACGCCGCCCGGCCCGCGTACCACGCTGCCGCCTGCATCGCCGCCAACCACGTGGTGGCGCTGTTGGGCCAGGCCGAGCGGGTGGCGGCCTCGGCCGGCCTCGGGCTCGACGCCTTCCTCGATCTCACCCGGGCCGCGGTCGACGACGTGGCCCGGCTGGGGCCCGCCGCCGCCCTCACCGGCCCGGCGTCCCGCGGGGACTGGGCCACCCTGGCCAGGCACCGCGACGCCCTCGATCCCTCGGAGCGCTCCGGGTACCACGCCGGGGTGGCGCTGGCCCGGCGCCTGGCCGAACAGCGCCCCGGCGACCAGCCGGCGCGGTCGCGGTCCCTCGATCCCGCGGCGACGGGCGATCCCGGGGCGACGGGCGATCCCGCGGCGACGGGCGGCCCGGGGGCCGGCGGAGGCTCGGCCGGCGGGGCCGATCGCGTGGTCGCCGGGAGCGGCGACCCGCACGTGGCGGGGCCGTCGCCCGAGGCGGTGCCGGTGGGGGCCCGGTGAGCACCCGGCTCCCGAGCCCGCCGGTGCACCTCGTGACCCGGGCGGCCGAGCTGGCGGCGGCGCTCGACGCCGCCCGTGCGGCCGGCCGGCGGGTTGGCTTGGTGCCGACCATGGGGGCGTTGCACGCCGGCCACCTCTCGCTGGTCGAGCGGGCGAGGGCGGAGTGCGATCTCGTCGCGGTCACGGTGTTCGTCAACCCCTTGCAGTTCGGGGAGCGGGCCGACCTCGAGGGATACCCCCGGACGCTCGAGGCGGACCTGGCGATGTGCGCCTCCGCCGGGGTCGACGTCGTCTTCGCCCCGCCGGTGGAGGAGATGTACCCTGCCTGGCCGGCGCCGGTCGCCACCACCGTCCGCGTCGGGGGGGTGGCCGAGCCCTGGGAGGGTGCCTCGCGTCCGGGGCACTTCGACGGCGTGGCCACCATCGTGACCAAGCTCTTCGCCCTGGCCGGGCGGTGCCGGGCGTACTTCGGGGAGAAGGACTACCAGCAGGTGGCGGTGGTGCGCCGGCTGGCGGGTGACCTCTGTCTGCCGGTGACCGTGGTGGGGTGCCCGACCGTCCGCGAGCCCGACGGCCTCGCCCTGTCGAGCAGGAACGCGCGCCTCGGGACGGCCGAGCGCCGGGCGGCGACCGTGCTGCACCGGGCGCTCGACGCCGGGAGGGCGGCGCTGGAGGACGGCGAGCGGCGACCGACGGCGGTGGCCGACCGGATGACGGCGGTGGTTGCGGCCGAACCGCTGGCTCGGCTCGACTACGCAGCCGCCGTCGACCCCGACGACCTCTCGGTCCCGCTGGTGCTCGAGGACGGGGAGCCGGTGCGACTTCTGGTGGCGGCGAGAGTGGGGGAGGTGCGGCTGATCGACAACGATGCCGCCGTGCCGGTCGCCCCCCGGCGGGCGGCGATGGCCGGGGCCGCCGCCGGTGGCGCCACGACCGTGGAGGGCTGACGTGCAGCGCCGGATGATGAAGTCGAAGATCCACCGGGCCACGGTGACGGCGGCCAACCTCCACTACGTGGGGTCGGTCAGCATCTGCCCGGAGCTCATGGCGCTGGCCGACATCCTCCCCAACGAGCAGGTGGCCGTGCTCGACATCGACAACGGCGCCAGGTTCGAGACGTACGCCATCGAGGGGTCGGCCGGCGAGGTGTGCCTCAACGGCGCCGCGGCCCGCCTGGTGTCCCCGGGGGACCGGGTGATCCTCATCACCTACGCCGACTACTCGCCCGAGGAGCTCGAGTCCTACGCGCCGCGGGTGGTCCACGTCGACCGCAGGAACCGGGTGGTCGACGAGCGCACCGCCCAGGTCGACGCCGAGCTCGACGCCGGGCTCGTGGCCGTGCCCGGCGGGTGACCGGCCGACCTGCCGGGCCCGTGGCCCCGGCGGCCGTGGGGCCGCTCGACGTCGTGATCGTCGGGAGCGGGGTGGCCGGTCTGTCGGCCGCCGTGCAGCTGGCCGCCCTCCCCGCGGCGGTGCGCATCGGCGTGCTGACCAAAGGCGAGCTCTCCCAGTCGGCCACCCGGTGGGCCCAGGGCGGGGTGGCCGCGGTGCTCGGCGGCGACGAGGACTCGACCGACCTCCACCTTGCGGACACCCTGGCCGCGGGCGCCGGCCTCTGCGACGAGGAGGCGGTGCGGGTGCTGGTGGACGAGGGACCCGACCGGGTGCACGAGCTCATCGCCCTGGGTGCGGAGTTCGACCGCGAGGCGACGGGGGAGCTCTCGCTGGCCCGTGAGGGCGGGCACTCCCGCGCCCGGGTGGTCCACGCCGGCGGTGTCGCCACCGGCGCCGAGGTCGAGCGGGCGCTGGTGGAGGCGACCCGAGCCAGCTCCGACGTGGTGCTCGAACGGTGGCTCGCCCTCGACCTGGTGGTACGCGACGGCCGGTGCCGGGGTTTGTCGGCGATGTCGCCGGACGGGCAGGTGGTCGAGCTGTCGGCCGGGCACGTGGTGCTGGCGGCCGGTGGCGTCGGGCAGCTGTTCGCGGTCACCACCAATCCCCCGGAGGCCACCGGCGACGGCGTGGCCATGGCGCTGCGCGCCGGCGTGCCGGTCGCCGACGTGGAGTTCGTGCAGTTCCACCCGACCGCCCTCCACCATCCCGCGATGCCCCGACCGCTCCTGTCGGAGGCCCTGCGCGGCCACGGTGCCGTGCTGCGGGACGCCACCGGCGACCGGTTCGTGGACGAGCTGGCCCCCCGCGACGTGGTGAGCCGGGCCATGGCCGCCCGCATGGCGGCGCTCGGGGTCGACCACCTCTGGCTCGACGCCACCGGCCTCGAGCGTTTCGCCCAGCGGTTCCCGACCATCGCCGCCTCGCTGGCGGCGATCGGGCTCGACCCGGCCCGCGACTGGCTGCCGATCGCCCCGGCCGCCCACCACCTCTCCGGAGGGGTGCTCACCGACCTGTGGGGGGCCACCGCCCTCCCGGGGCTGTGGGCGGTGGGCGAGACGGCGTGCTCGGGGGTCCATGGGGCGAACCGTCTGGCCTCGAACTCGCTGCTCGAGGGGATGGTCTTCGGCGCCCGACTGGCCGAACGGATCGCCGACGGCGCCGACGGCCCGTCGGTTACCGGCGCGCTCCGCTCGCTCCCCGACGACGGCTCGACCGCGGGCGCCCCGCGGGGCGACGAGGCCGCGATCCCCGGACGGCGGTGCGTCCCGACGGTGCTGGGCCCGGGTGGCCCGCCGTGGCGGTCGGCGGCACCCGACGGGCCGGCGCCCGTCGCCGACCGGGCCGTCGCCGACCGGGCCGTCGCCGACGGGCTCCTCGAGCGCCTCCAGCAGGCGATGACCCAGGGGGCGGGGGTCATCCGCAGCGAGCGCTCGCTCGAGGAGGCACGCCAGCAGCTGGTGACCGTCGCCTCGGACCTGCGGGCACTGCAGGGTCACCGGGCGGTCGAGGTGGCCAACCTGCTGGCGGTGGCGGCCGCTCTGCTCGGGTCGGCGTCGGCGCGGCGGGAGAGCAGGGGCGCCCACACCCGCCTCGAGTACCCCTCACCGGAGCCCCGCTGGCGGTGCCGCCTGGTCCACGGCGAGCCGGTTGCCCCCGGGTCGGCGGACCGTCGCACCGGGCAGGCGGCGGCCGCGGTGGGCGGCAGGGCCGAAGGGTAGGCGGGGGATGTCCGAGCGCGCGCAGCCCCCCGGGCAGGAGGGCGGTGACCGACCGACACCCGACGACGTCCACCCCCCGGAGGCCGCCGTGCGAGAGGCGGTCGACCGGGCGCTCGAGGAGGACCTGCTGCCCCTCGGGGACCTGACGGCCGCGCTGGTCCGAGCGGCCACGACCGCCCGGCTGGCGGTGGTGGCGCGACAGCCCGGCGTGGTGGCCGGCCAGCGCTGTGCCGAACAGGCCTTCGCCGGGGTGGACCGGCGCATCGAGCTCGACTGGCGGATCCCCGACGGCGTCGCGGTGGCACCGGGCGACGCGGTGGCCATGGTGGCCGGGCCGCTCCGTTCGATCCTCTCGGCCGAGCGCACCGCGCTCAACTTCCTCTGCCACCTGTCGGGGGTGGCCACCGCCACCCGGCGCTTCGTCGACGCGGTGGCGGCGGTGGACCCGGCGGTCCGGGTGCTCGACACCCGCAAGACCACACCGGGGCTGCGGGCGCTCGAGAAGGCGGCCGTCCGTGCGGGCGGCGGCCACAACCACCGGGCGAGCCTCTCCGACGCCGTGCTGGTGAAGGACAACCATCTCGGGGGGCTCGGCATCGCCGAGGCGGTGGCCCGGGCCCGCCGGCTATGGCCCGGGCGGCTGGTGGAGATCGAGTGCGACCGGCGCGAGCAGGTGGAGGAGGCGTGCCGGGCTGGCGCCGGTGCGGTGCTGCTCGACAACATGACCCCCGAGGAGGCGGCCGAGTGCGCCGCACTGGCCAGGCGGGTCTCGCCGGGGGGTACCGTGCTGGTGGAGGTGTCGGGGGGGATCGACCTGGCGTCCGCCCCGCGTTACGCGGCGGCCGGCGTCGACCTGATCTCGGTCGGTGCCCTGACCCATTCGGTGGTGGCCCTCGACCTCGGCCTCGACCTGCTCGGAGCCGGGCCCGCCACCGCCTAGGGGCATCGGGCCAGCGACGCGGGAGAGGAGGGACGACATGCTGCTCGCCATCGACGTCGGCAATACCGAGACGCTGATCGGTCTCTACGCCCTCACCCAAGCGGAGGAGTCCCTGCCGCCGGTCGACAGCGCCATCGGCTTCGGCATCGGCGTGGAGGACCAGCCGACGCGCGGGCTGACCCACCACTGGCGGCTCTCCACGGTGCCGACCCGGACCCCGGCCGAGCACGCCGTGCTGCTCACCCAGCTGCTCGACCTCGAGGGGCTCGACATCGCCGCCACCGTGACCGGCATCGCCATCAGCTCCTCCGTGCCGTCGGTGACCGGCGAGCTGCGCCAGATGGCCGAGCGCTGGCTCGAGGGCATCCCCTGCGTGGTCCTCGGCCCGGGGGTGCGCAGCGGCCTTCCCATCCTCTACGACAACCCCAAGGAGGTCGGCGCCGACCGGGTGGCCAACGCCGTCGGCGCCCTCGACCTCTACGGCGGGCCGGCCATCGTGGTCGACCTGGGCACCGCGACCACCTTCGACGCCATCTCGGCCCACGGGGAGTACCTGGGCGGTGCGATCACCCCCGGGGTGGCGATCAGCCTCGAAGCGCTCTTCCAGCACGCCGCCGCCCTGCGCCGGGTGGAGCTGGTCGCCCCGAGGGACGTCATCGGTCGCTCCACGGTGGAGTCGATCCAGTCGGGCGCCCTGTACGGGTTCGCGGCCCAGGTCGACGGGCTCTGCCGCCGCTTCGCCTCGGTGCTGGGCCCGGCCACCGTGGTGGCCACCGGGGGGCTCTGCGAGCTGATCGCCCCCCACGCCGAGACCATCGACCATGTCGAGCCGTGGCTCACCCTCCACGGGCTCCGGATCGTCTACGAACGCAACGTCGGCGACCATGCCGGGGGGGCGCCGTCGTGACCGACCAGCGCGTGGACGGTCCGCCCTACCGCTTCGATCGGACCGCCGCCGCCGCCGAGGCGGCGGCCCGGGGCGCCTCCCTCGAGCCGGGCGGCGAGTCGGGCGAGCAGGTGTCGGTGGCCGGCAGGGTGATGCTGGTCCGGCCGCAGGGCCGGCTGGCCTTCGCCGAGCTGCGCGACGCCTCGGGGCCGGTGCAGCTGTTCGCCCTCAACGGGGTGACGGACCGCTTCGAGCAATTCACCCGCCTCAACCTGGGCGACTGGGTCGGGGCCACGGGCGAGGTGGTGCGGACCCGGCGCGGCGAGCCGTCGGTGAAGGTGACGGGTTGGGAGCTCCTGGCCGAGGCGCGCCGTTCCTTCGGGGACAAGTGGCGGGGGGTGACCGACGTGGAGACCCGCTTCCGCCAGCGCGAGGTCGACCTGTGGGCCAACCCCTCGAGCCGGCGCACCCTGCTGCTGCGCAGCGCTGTCCTGCGCCGCCTGCGCGAGCGCCTGTGGGCGGCCGGCTTCGTGGAGGTGGAGACCCCCATCCTCCAGCCGATCCCCGGCGGGGCCGCCGCCCGGCCCTTCGTCACCCACCACAACGCCCTCGACACCGACCTGTACCTGCGGATCGCGCCCGAGCTCTACCTGAAGCGCCTGGTGGTGGGGGGCTTCGAGCAGGTCTTCGAGGTCGGGCGGCTTTTCCGCAACGAGGGGCTGTCCCCCCGGCACAACCCCGAGTTCACCGCGGTCGAGCTCTACCAGGCGTACGCCGACTACCACGACCTGATGGTGCTCGTCGAGGAGCTGGTGGCCGGCCTGGCCATCGACGTGGTGGGGACCACCTCGTTCGAGTACCAGGGACGCCCGCTCGAGCTGGCGCCGCCCTGGCGTCGCGCCACCCTCACGGAGCTGCTCGCCGAGCAGACGGGGCTCGAGGTGAGCGTCCACACCCCGATCGAGGAGCTCCGGCGTCATCTTGCGGCCACCGGCGCGGTGGTCGAGCCGGACTGGGGCCCGGGCAAACTGCTGCTCGAGCTCTTCGAGAAGACCACCGAGTCCGAGCTCTGGGGACCCGTCTTCGTGTGCGACTTCCCGGCCGAGGTCTCCCCCCTGGCGCGCCGGCACCGGGAGGACCCGCTGCTGGTGGAGCGGTTCGAGCCGATCGTGGCCGGCCGCGAGCTCGGCAACGCCTTCACCGAGCTGACCGACCCCGACGACCAGCGGGCGCGCTTCGAGGAGCAGGCCGCCCGGCACGCCTCGGGGGACGAGGAGGCGATGGTGGTCGACGAGGACTACCTGCGCGCCCTCGAGCACGGGCTGCCCCCCACCGCCGGGCTGGGCCTGGGGATCGACCGGCTGGTCATGCTGCTGACCGACACGGCGAACATCCGCGAGGTCATCGCCTTCCCGACCCTGCGCCCGATCCGCTGAGGTTCCCGGCCCGGGCCGGACGCGGGCCCTCATCGTTTCCTCACATCCTGCTCACCGGGCGCTCACAGCCGGTCGCCACAATCGGCCAGGGCGGGCCTCCCGGCCCCCCTGAGTCGACCGAGAGCACGAGAGGAGTCGACCATGAGGAACGTCACCATCTGGAGGCTGCTGGCCGGCGCGGCGCTGACCGGTGCCCTGAGCCTGGGCGCGGCCGGTGTCGCGTCGGCGGCCGCACCCGTCACGACCCCCACGTCGGGCGGGGCCGCCCCGGCCACGGGTGCCCCGTCCGCCGGCGCCCCGGGCACCGGACTCCTGCTCCCCTGCGCCCGGGCCCCGAAGGTGCTCGCCCGCATCGACAAGCTCGAAGGGCGAGCCGCCACGTGGCTCCCGAAGGCGGCCCAGCGCGAGGCGACCGCCAAGGCACGGGGCAGGACCAAGCTGGCGTCGGCGATTGCCCGCCGCATCGTCCGGGTGCAACGCCTCGAGAAGCGCGGGAACACCCTGCAGCAGAGGATCGAGGCGGCCTGTCCGGGGTCGTCCCCCGCCAGCTGAGCCCGCGAGAGCGGACCGGTCGTCGGGTCTCCGGCGACCGGTCGCTCCGGGCCGCCCTCCCCTCGCGGTCCCCTTTCGGTCCCCCGGCCTCTCCTCTTCGCCGGCCCCCCGCCGTCCCCGGCCAGCCGGTCCCCCGGCCAGCCGGTCCCCCGGCCACCCGGCGTCCCGGCCGCGAAGTGGTCGGTCAGCTCGGCAGGCCCTCGAGGAGCGACTCGGCGAGGCGAGCCAGCCCGGCGGCCACCGCCCGCGAGCCGACGCGGTCGCTGGCGGTCACCGCCTCTGCCACGTGCCGCCGGGCCACCGCCATCGTCTCTGTGATCCCGGACGAGGCGGACACGATGGCACGGGCCTTGTCCCGTTCCGGCTGGGCGAGCGGCTGTCCGAGCAGGGTGCGGAGCTCGGGCCCGGTCACCGGGTCGCGCAGGGCGAAGAGGACGGGCAGGGTGTAGATGCCCTCGGCCAGGTCCTGACCGGCCGGCTTGCCGAGCTCGTCGTCGGAGGCGACCACGTCCATGACGTCGTCGCGCAGCTGGAAGACCATCCCCAGGGCCCGGCCGTAGGCGGTGAGCGCCTCCACCTCGGGGCGGTCGGTCCCGCCGGTCAGGGCGCCGATCCGACACGACGCCGACATCAGGGCGGCCGTCTTGCCGGCGATGGCCGTGAAGTAGTCGTCCTCGGTCCGGTTGATCTGGAACGAGGACCGGACCTCGGCCACCTGGCCCTGGCAGAGGTGGCCGAGGGTGGTGGCGAGGAGGGCGGCGATCTCGGTGCCCAGGCCGGCGGCGATGGCGGCCGAGCGGGCCAGCAGGTAGTCGCCGGCCACGATGGCCACCAGGTTCCCGAAACGGCTGTTGACGCTCTCCACGTTCCGTCGGACGGTCGCCTCGTCGATCACGTCGTCGTGGTAGAGGGAGGCCAGGTGCACCAGCTCCACCGCCACCCCGCCGAGCAGCTCCTCCTCGGTGGCAGCGCGGGTGCCACCGGTCGCCGACACCAGGGCCAACAGGGGGCGCAGGCGCTTGCCGCCGGCGGCGATCAGGTGTGTGGTGACGTCGTCGAGAAACCCGTCCCCGGTGCGTACCGAGGCCATGAGCAGGGGTTCGATCCGCTCGAGGTCGGCGCTGAGGCTGGGAAGACCGAGCGCCTTCGTAGCGTTCACCACAACGCACGATAGGCGAGACTCCCCCGAGGACGGCAACCCGCGCCCTCGCAGGCACGATCGGCACCGCGGCCCAACCCCGCCCCGAAGGGCCTGCGCGGCGGGGCTCGGGGGTGGTCCCTGTACACTGACTGACGAAGGACGAGCCACCACGGAGGCGTCAAGTGTTCGAACGCTTCACCGACCGGGCACGACGGGTGCTGGTGTTGGCGCAGGAGGAAGCGCGCCTGCTCAACCACAGCTTCATCGGCACGGAGCACATCCTCTTGGGGCTCATCCACGAGGGCGAGGGCGTGGCTGCCAAGGCGCTCGAGTCCCTCGGGATCTCCCTCGAGGCCGTGCGGGAGAAGGTGGAGGAGACCATCGGCATGGCCGGCACCGCTCCCAGCGGCTCGCCGCCCTTCACCCCGCGGGCCAAGAAGGTCCTCGAGCTGTCGCTCCGTGAGGCCCTCCAACTGGGTCACAGCTATATCGGGACCGAGCACATGCTCCTCGGTCTGGTGCGCGAGGGCGAGGGTGTGGCCGCCCAGGTGCTGGTGAGCCTCGGCGCCGACCTGGGCCGGGTGCGCCAGCAAGTGATCCAGCTGATGTCGGGCTACCAGGGCAAGGAGGCGGTGGGAGCCGGCACCGGCTCCGGCTCGTCGGAGACCCCCTCGGGCTCGCCCGTGCTCGACCAGTTCGGCCGCAACCTGACCCAGCTCGCCCGCGACGGCAAGCTCGACCCGGTCATCGGTCGCGAGAAGGAGATCGAGCGGGTCATGCAGGTCCTGTCCCGCCGCACCAAGAACAACCCGGTGCTGATCGGCGAGCCCGGCGTGGGCAAGACCGCCATCGTCGAGGGCCTGGCCCAACGGATCGTGGCCAACGACGTCCCCGAGACGCTGGCGGGCAAGCAGCTCTACACCCTCGACCTCGGGGCCCTGGTGGCCGGCAGCCGGTACCGGGGTGACTTCGAGGAGCGCCTGAAGAAGGTGCTGAAGGAGATCCGCACCCGGGGCGACATCATCCTGTTCATCGACGAGCTCCACACCCTGGTGGGTGCCGGCGCCGCCGAGGGTGCCATCGACGCGGCCTCGATCCTGAAGCCCATGCTCGCCCGGGGCGAGCTGCAGACGGTGGGCGCGACCACCCTCGACGAGTACCGCAAGCACCTCGAAAAGGACGCGGCGCTCGAGCGGCGATTCCAGCCGGTGAAGGTCGAGCAGCCCACGGTGTCGCTCACCATCGACATCCTGAAGGGCCTCCGTGACCGTTACGAGTCCCACCACGCGGTGACCATCACCGACCAGGCGCTGGTGGCGGCGGCCAACCTGGCCGACCGCTACCTGGCCGACCGCTACCTGCCGGACAAGGCGATCGACCTCATCGACGAGGCCGGGAGCCGGCTCCGCATCCGTCGGATGTCGACCCCGCCCTCCTACA
>DAHUYA010000135.1 GCA_027315445.1 Acidimicrobiaceae bacterium
GTTGTAGGGGTGGACGGGTGGTCGGGTTGGTCGAGGTGGTCGGGTTGGTCGAGGTGGTCGAGGTGGTCGGGTTGGTCGAGGTGGTCGGGGTGCTCGTTGTAGGGGTGGACGGGTGTCGGCGGACGGTGGTCGGGTTGGTCGAGGTGGTCGGGTTGGTCGAGGTGGTCGGGGTGGTCGGGGTGGTCGTTGTAGGGGTGGACGGGTGTCGGCGGACGGTGGTCGGGTCGCAATCCCTCGGCTCTGCTCCAGTCGTATGGTTCCACCGTGGACCAGTGCGCCGGGTGCGGCTTCGAGTACCTCCCCGAGGAAGCGCCGGGCGCGGCCCAGGCCATTGTCGACGGGGTGCACGAACACGTGGCGATCCTGACGGCCGCGGGGGGCGATCCCGGGGTGAGGCGAGACCCCGACCGGTGGTCGCCGCTCGAGTACGCCTGTCATGTCCGCGACCTGCTGTTGGTCCAGCGGGAGCGGGTCTTGGAGGCTCGGCGCACCGAGCGCCCAAGCTTCTCGCCCATGGGACGCGACGAGCGAGTGCTCCATGACGGGTACGCGACGCAGGACCCGGTCGACGTTGCCCGGCAGTTGGATGACGCCGCCCGGATGCTGGCGAACGTGCTGCGCAGGCTCGACCAGTTGGACTGGGAACGGACCGTCCTCTACAACTTCCCCGTGCCAACCGAGCGGACGTTGCGATGGGTAGCCGTGCACACCGTGCACGAGGTGCACCACCACCTGCTCGACGTCCGCCGGCAGATGGAGCCGCTTGTCACGGAGCCCGGCCGGTGACCGCTCGTCTACCCCGCGATGACGGAGAGAAATCGGTGAGCGAACAGGAAGCGACCTCCACACCGTCGGGCGGGCGGTCGACACCCCACCTCCTGGCCAATCGCGAGCAGGCCGCCTTCTGGTCGGGCGACGGAGGCCAAGCCTGGCTGACGTCGATCGACTACGTCGAGCCCGAGCTGGAGCCGCTCGGCGCGGCCGCGATGGCGGTGCTCGACGCAAGACCCGGGGAGTCGGTCCTCGATGTCGGGTGCGGTGCGGCCGCGACCACGCTGGCGCTCGCCGGGGCGGTCAGTCCCGGTGGGAAGGTGGTCGGCGTCGACCTGTCGCCCGCCCTGCTCGAGTTGGCACGAATGCGGCTGGCCGCCGACGCCGCCCAGGCCCCCGACGGCGCCGCCGAGTGGGTCCGGGTGGGGGGTACCGCCGGCCCCCGAGATTGGGCCGGGGTGGAGGGGGGGGCCGGGGGAGGCGGGGTCCGGGTCGGGTCGAACACCTCGACGGTGCAGTTCGTGCACGCTGACGCCCAGGTGGAGGCGCCGGGCGGCCCGTTCGACGCCGTGTTCTCACGCTTCGGGGTGATGTTCTTCGCCGACCCGGTGGCTGCATTCGGCACGCTGCGCTCGGCGACCGTGGGCGGAGGGCGCCTCACCTTCGTCTGCTGGCAGTCGGTGGAGAACAACCCGTGGTTCTCAGTGCCCGCCCAGGCGATCCTGACGACACCCGGGGTGCCGGAGCAACCACGGCAGCCGCCGGGCGCTCCCGGGCCGTTCGCCTTCGGCGAGCCGGACCGCCTGCGGTCCATCCTCGAGAATGCCGGGTGGGCGCAGCTGGACATCCGCCCGCACCACGACCAGATCGAGCTCGACGAGGACGGCGTCGAGCACCGGATCGAGATGGCGTTGGCGAGGGTGCTGCCGAACCCGAGGGGGGAGCCCGAGGAGGGGGAGGGGGAGGACGGCCGCCTGCTTCGCATGCAGGCGGCCGACCGTGCCCGCCATGCCATGGCGGCCTACCGCGATGGCGGCCGAGCTCGGTTCCCCCGTGCCGCCTGGATCGTGACGGCCCGCAACCGAGAGCCCTGACGCCGTCCGGACCGCGCGTCTGGCCGTCTCCGGTCCTAAGTTGGCGGGCCGTGGGGGCACCTCGAGGGAGACGGTCGAGCCGGTTCGGCGTGGGCGCGATGTTGGCGGTGCTCGCCGTCACCGCCGGTGTGACGGCGGCCGCGCTCCCGCCGGCCGCCGGCGCCGGGGCCAGCGGCGACTCCGGCAAGAAGACGACCGCCGTCCCCCACCTGAGCCTGGGCAGGACCTCCGTCTTCAGCGTCCGCGGAGTGGCCGTCCCGGGAACGCCGAGCAAGTACGACCGGGTGATGGTGCGGCGATTCGGCTCGCCGTCGGCTGCCAACGTGCTGGTGCTGGTCCCCGGCACGCTGGCCGGTGCCGCCGATTTCGACATCGTGGGGCCGTACCTGGCCACCCACGTGCCCAACCTGCAGGTCTGGGCCGAGATGCGGCGGGAGGGTGCGCTCGAGGACAACACCATGCTGCTGAAGGTGCTTTCGGGCAAGGCGACGGTCCAGCAGGCCTTCGACTACTACCTCGGATGGCTCGCCAACCCGAAGATCTCGCCCCACTACCAGCCACTGGCGGCCGCCAACTACAAGTTCGTCGACGACTGGGGCCTGGCGACCGCCATGGGAGATCTGCACAACGTCGTCGAGCTCGCCCGTGACGGGGGTCACCGGACCGTCATCCTGGGCGGCCACTCGCTCGGTGGGATGGAAGCGGCCATCTACCCGGTGTGGGACTTCGGCGGTCGCGCCGGGTACGAGGATCTGGGCGGGATCATCGGGATCGACGGGGACGAGCCTCTGGGCACCGGCCTACTGAGCGGCAACACGGCCCTGGCCACCGCCCCCCAGGCGCAGGCGGCCCTGGCCAAGCTCGAGTCGGGCAGTCCATGGCTCGACCTCCTCGGGTTCGGCCTGCCGTGGATCACCGGGCCGTTCGCCGAGATCGGCGCGCTGGCGGCGTCCAAGGAGCCGAACGCACCGTCGGTCGCACAGTCCTTCTCGCTGCTCCCCAAGGCACTCAAACCGCCGGTCCCTTCGACCAACCTGGCCCAGCTCGGCTACTCCTTCGATGCATCCACGTCACCGCCCAGCCTGGCGCTGATCCACGTCCACTCGGGCCACCTGGCCTCGAGCGGCTCGCCCAGAGGCTGGGTGAACGATGGCCCGACCCCTGTCCAGGACGTCGCCTTCGCCTTCTCCCAGGAGCCGCTCGGCCCGGTCGACTGGTACTACCCGGCACGGCTCACTCTCGACACGGAAGCGGCCGGCTCTCTGACCCAGACGCCGGCCGCCGGCGTCCTGGGCCTACGCCTCTACCACCTCAGCCAGGTCGACATCCCCCTGTACGTCTTCCAGACGTCCCTCGGCGGAACCAACAACGCGGTGGCCGACGCGGCCGTCGCCTACCAACGACAGTCGAAGATCCCCAGTGTGACCATCATCAACCGGGCGTCGACCTACGGCCACCTCGACCCTCTGTTGGCGGCTCCAGCGAGCAACGCCTTCCTGCAGACCATCGTGCCCTGGATCGAGCAGCTCCCCGCGTACCGGCCCTGACGACCCATCGCCCCCGGCGGCGTCGGGGACGCTGGCGGTGCCGAGCCCCTGGCGGCGTCGGGGACGCTGGCGGTGTCGGGGGGGCTGGGGCTGGGGCTGGGGGCTGATCGGCGACGGGGTGATCGTCCGGCAGAAAGCGGAAGCCGACGGTCAGTGACCGTCCATCGCCACGATCGGGGCGTTCAAGGGCTGGCCGCCCATCGAGCCGTGGAAGGTGGCGTCGCCGAAGGCGAAGATCCCGCCGTCGGAGGCCACCTCCCAGTACCCCCCGCCGTCGGGGGTCGAGGCGATGCCCACGATCGGCCGGTTGAGGGGCTGGCCGCCCATCGAGCCGCAGAACGGCAGGTTCCCGAAACTGAAGATCCCGCCGTCGGAAGCCACGAAGCGGTACCCCGCGACGGTCCCCGGCGCGGTGCACTGCACCTCGACCGACCCGCTCCGAAGCGAGATTGGTGCGACGAACAGTTGGCGGGTGGCACCGCACCCATAGTCGGTGCACCCGCTGCTGCCTCCTTGCCAGGCCGCGTAGTCGAGCCACCAATTCCCGTTGGCATCGGCGAACAGGGAGCCACCGCCGGGGCCGAGGACCGAGCCGTAGGAGGTGAGGATCTGCGTATCGACACCGCACGGTCCCAAGGGACCGCTACAGGTGGTGATGCCCTCCGAGTAGCCGCTGGTCGTGTAGACGCCGGCAGAGAACAGGAGGTAGTAGGTGCCGCCCACGTCGACCATGGAGGGGTCCTCGACCGTGGTCTCCCACGGGTAGGCGGCGGTGTCGTTGTACATGAGCTCGCTCGGCTGGCCGATCAGCGCCGTGCCGGCGGCGCTCAGCTGCTGGGCCCAGAGAGTCGCCGGCGCCGACGAACCGCCGTCGTTCTGCTTCCAGATCAGGTAGGCGTTCCCGCTGGCCGGGTCGAAGAAGGGGCTGGGGTCGATCGAACCCGTTGACTGGCATATCAGGCCACCGGTCGAGGTGTCGGTGAACTGCGGGTCAGCGGGTGAAAGGGTCGCGCCACCGACGGCCACCGAGATGCAGTCGTGCCCGCTGTCGCTGCCGTACGGCGACTGGGAGGCGTCGTAGTACATGAGCCACCTGACACCCCAGAAGAAGACCCCGGGGGAGGTCTGGGTGTTGAGCGTCTCCCACGAGGGTGGGGAGGCGAGGGCGGTCGAGCCGTAGGCCTGGCCGGTGTAGCCCTGGTACCCGGAGGAGGGGCTGGAGCTCTCGAGAACCTGGATGTAGTTGCCGAGCGCCGTCCCGGTGGTGAAGGCGAAGTACGTACCGTTCGAATAGACGACGTCGGGGTCGCCGGCGTCCCCGGGAAAGGCCGGCGTGCCTGCCGGGCTGACGGTGACCGCCGTCGGGTGCAGTGCGGGTGACGCCTGACTCGCTCCCCCCTCGGCACCCAGAGCGAACGCGACGAACAGGGGCATCGAGGCCGCGACGAGGCCCACCACAGGAAGAGGGCCGAGGAGCGATAACCGGCGCTTCACCTTGTGCACCTCCAGGACCAGGCATCGCCCGGGTTCGGCTCGAGGCTGTACCCACCGCGTTGGCCGGATGACGGCCGCACCCGCATTCTGATGGAGCGGACGGCGCCAGCCGGGTATTTCGACCGCCGTGGCGGCGGCCGCTCTCGGGGGAACCGCTCTCCCTCCCCCCCTGGCCGTGGCCAGTACTCACGGCCGGCCAGCCCACTCTCCCCGGGAAGTACACCGGGGCCGGACCGGCGCAGATGCCCAACTCCACCCGTTCGTGGCGGGCACGACCCCTCTCCGGGCGCGCCGAAGCGGCGGCCGGCCCCGGTCAGCCGGCGAGTGGAAGGGGTGGCGGAGGGTCCTGGCCGGTTCGGGAACGGCGGGCCCTGGGCCGGGGGTCGGGGTTGCCCGGCGGCGCCATCGCCCCGGACGACGGCGGGGATCCGGCTGGCGGCGTCATGTCCCCGGACGTCGGCGGGGATCCGGTCGTCGGTGGGGATCCGGTCCGGGCTCGTGGTGGGGTGAGGGCTTCGGCGGGTGAGCCGGCGGGCGGGGCCTGGGTGGCCCTGTCGCCGAGGTCGTCCGGTGCCAACCAGCGCCAGGCCCCTGGGCCACCCAGGATCCGCCAGCCCCGGTGCGTCTTCATGACGTGGTGCTCCGGACAGAGCCGGCAGAGGTTCTCGAGGGTGGTCGGCCCGCCCTTGGCGTAATCGGTGCGCCAGTGGTCGACCTGCAAGGGGGCAGTGACCGCGCAGCCGGGAACCACGCAGTGCGGGTCGCGCTCGACCAGAGCGATCTCCTGCGCGAAGGTGCGGGCACGGGTCGTGCGTGAGACCGAGAGCACGTCGATGCCGTCATAGACCACGGCGTTGAAGACGGCATCGCCCAACAGCTCCCGTGCGAGGCGGACCGAGACCGGGCCCACCCCGGGGATCTCGCAGACTTCGGCATCACGGACCTCTCCCCTGCGAAGGGCGGTGACATCGACTCGCAGCAGCACCTTGGTCCTGGTCCGCCCCCCTTCTGTCACCGCCCGCACCAGGGCGTCGGCCCGGTAGGGGGCGGTCGGCTCGGGCTCGCCTCCTCGCCGCGCCTCGGCGAAGACCTCC
>DAHUYA010000149.1 GCA_027315445.1 Acidimicrobiaceae bacterium
CGCACCGTCTCGAGCCAGGCGGCCGCGTCGAACTGGTCGAGGTAATGGACGGTGCGGCCGGCGTAGAGGTTGCTGGGGAGGTTGGCCAGTCCGGCGATGTGGTACGGCGGGACCGAGACCAGGGTGGCCTCGTCCTCGTCCGCGCCGGCGAACTCCACGGTGCCGAGGAGGTAGGCCATGAGGTGGCGGTGGCGGAGCACGGCCGCCTTGGGGGCCGCGGTCGTCCCGCTGGTGTAGAGCAGGACGCAGGGCAGGTCGGGGTCGACGGGGGGCGGAGGCTCGGTCCGGTCCCCGGGCGGGGCCAGCAGCCGGGCGGGCTCGGTCCACAGGGTGTCCGGCGACGCCAGCTCGACCCTCGGGCCGGGGGCCGCCCCCGCGCCGGGGTCGGCGTCGGCGTCGGCCACCACCAGCGCCCCGGGGTGCTCGGCCAACCGGGCACGGAGCTGGTCCGCCGAGAGGCGGTAGTTGAGGGGGACGAAGGGGACCCCGGCGCCGGCCGCCCCGAACAGCGCCACCGGGACGGCGACGTCGTTGGGACCGAGGTAGAGGACGGCGGTTGCCCCCAGCTCGGTGATCCGGGCCGAGGCCGCCCACGAGGCCCGGGCCAGCTCGGTGTGGGTCAGCGCCACCGGGCCGGCCACGACCGCCGTGCGGTCGGGGAGGCCGGAGGCCGTCATGTCGAGCACCAGCCCGAGATGCACCGGTGCCTCCCCGGCCCTCAGTCGGACGAGGGGAGCGGCTTGGCCGTCTTGAGGGCGAGCGGCTCTCCTCCCGAGGCCAACCCCCCGGGCCCGGGCTTCGAGCACAGGACCTCGAGCGTGCCGGCGGCGTCGACGTACCGCTTGCCCAGCACGGCCTCACCCTCGGGCCCGCCCCCCGGCGCGGCCGGTGGCACAGGGACGTTCGACCCTTCCCGGGCGAGATGGAGTGCCGCAGGCTGGAGGCGAAAGAAGGGAGCACGCGATGAGCGCCGAGACGGAGCGGGGACAGCGGGTGGTGGTCGGGATCGACGGCTCGGAGCCGGCCAGTCGGGCCTTGGCCTGGGCGGCCGCCCAGGCGGCGCGTCTGGGCGCCGCCATCGAGCTCCACGCCGCCTTCGACCCGGGTTACACGTTCGTCGCCCCCGACGAGGTCGAGGGCGAGCTGCAGGCCAGGGTCGACGAGGCCACGGCCAGGGTGCACGACCTCGAGCCGGGGGTGACGGTGACCGGGGTCACCCACCAGCAGGCGCCGGCCGCCGCCCTGATCGAGGCCAGCCGTGGGGCCGAGCTGCTGGTCGTGGGGAGCCGAGGCCGGGGCGGCTTCGCGGGCATGCTGCTCGGCTCGGTCAGTCTCCAGTGCTCGCTCCACGCCCACTGCCCGGTGGTGATCATCCGCCCGCCTGACTGAGCACCGGGCCTCCGGGCGGCCGAAATCGGGGACGGGACACGCGGTCGGGGACACGCGGTCGGGGACACGCGGTCAGCCCGACGTGGCCCGGGGCCCCCTTCGCCCGTCCACCGGCACGATGACCAGCGGGACGGGTGAACGCTCGGCGAGGGCGTGGCTGGTGCTGCCGAGAAGCAGCCCGGCATGCGCACCGCGTCCCCGCGACCCGACCACCAGCAGGTCGGCGTCCATGGGCGGACCGACCGCCCGGCACAGCACCGAGCACGGATCGCCGTGGTCGGCCACGTAACGGGCGTGGTCGGCGGACAGGCCGTGGGCGGCGGCCGCCCGTCGAACCGACGACTCGAGGCTGTCCGATCCGACCCCGTGCTCGAGCAGGCCGAGGGCGTGCACCGCCACCACCGCCGCACCGGCCTGGCGGCCGAGCAGGATCGCCCAGTGCAGGGCTGCCTCGGCGTCGGTCGAGCCGTCCACCCCGACGGCGATGGTGCGCACCACCGGCGCCACACCCTCCAGCACCGGCGGTGCGCCGGCCGGGCTCTCCGACGGGAGCGGTGCCCCGGCGGCGCCCAGGAGCGCCCGGGTGGCCTCGGTCAGCGACAGCACGCCACGCTCGGTGCCGTCCGGCGAGAGGACGAGGAGGTGCCGCACGCCGGTCCCGGTCATCATCCCGACGGCGTCGACCAGGGTGCTGCCGGTGCTCGCCCAGAGGGGCTGGCGGGTCGCCACCTGGGTGACGATGGCGCCGGCGTCGAGGCCGGCGGCCAGCGCGCCCGCCAGGTCGTACTCGGTCACCAGGGAGGTGGGGGCCGACCCGACCAGCACGCACGACACGTGCAGGTCCTCCATCGTTCCGGCAACCTCGCGGACGGTGGCCGACGAAGGCACCCGGACCGGGGGGCGGAGAGGCAGCTCCTCGAGGGTTGGGTTCCTCATGCCCGGACCCCCGGGCTCCCCTGGCGGGCGCCGGCGGTCCGCAGCGCGCTGATGCCCGGCAGGTCGCCGTGCTGGACGAGCTCGAGCATGGCCCCGCCACCGGTCGACACGTGGCCGTAGGCGTCGCAGAGCCCGAACGACCGCACGGCGCCGACCGTGTCCCCGCCACCCACCACCGTGAAGCCACCGCACCCGGCGACCGCCTGCGCAACCACCCTGGTCCCCTCGGCAAAGGCCGGCTCCTCGAACATGCCCATCGGGCCGTTCCACAGCACGACGCCGGATCCCTCGATGCGCTCGGCGAACCGACGGCGTGACGCGGGCCCGATGTCGACCACCCGCCATCCGGGCGGGACGTCGCCCGAGAAGCACTCGACATCGGCCCATCCCTCCCCGTCGCCGCTCCCGCGGGCCGCGATCAGGTCGGTCGGCAGGGTGACCGGGATGCCCGCGGCGAGGAACGCCCGGCACGGCTCGAGCTCGGTCGCCTCCACCGGTGAGTCGCCCACCTGCCGGCCGGTGGCGGCCAGGAAGGTGAGCGCCATGGCGCCGCCGATCACCATCCGGTCGGCCGAGCCGGCGAGCGCCCGGAGGGTGGCCAGCTTGTCCGCCACCTTCAGGCCGCCCGCCACCACGGTGAACGGCCGCGCCGGGTGGTCGATGATCCGGCCCAGGGCCTCGATCTCGGCGGCGAGCTGCAGACCGCAGGCACTCGGGAGCACGCTGGGGGGGTAGACGATCGAGGCGTGCGCCCGGTGGCAGGCACCGAAGGCGTCGTTGACGAAGAGGTCGTGCCCCGCCACCAGTCGGGCGCCGAAGGCAGGGTCCCCGGCCTCTTCCCCCGGGTCGAAGCGGAGGTTCTCGAGCACCACCACACCCGGCACCAACGGCGCCAGGAGGCGCCGCACCGGCTCCATGCGGAGGGCGTCGTCCGGCCTGCCCTTGGGCCGCCCGAGGTGGCTGGCCACGGTGACCGCCGCCCCACCTGCCTGTAGCTCGACCAGGGTCGGCAGGGCCTTTCCGATCCGGAAGTCGTCGGCCACCACCCAGGCGCTCGAGGCATCCCGACGGAGCGGCACGTTGAGGTCGGCCCGCACCAGGACCGAACGACCGGCCACCGGTCCCAGCTGCTCGAGCCGGGGGACGTCCTCGAACATCACCCCGCCCCCGCCGGCCGGGCGACCAGGGCCGCCAGCTCCACCAGCCTGCTCGAGTACCCGGTCTCGTTGTCGTACCACCCGAGCACCTTCACCAGACGCCCGGTCACCATGGTCAGGCCGGGGTCGAAGATGCAGGACGCCGGCGACCCGACGATGTCGCTCGAGACCAGCCAGTCCTCGCCATAGTCGAGCACCCCGGCCAGGGGGCCGGCCGAGGCCGCGGAGGCGTAGGCCCGGTTCACCTCCTCCACCCGGGGCGGGCGGGCGACGACCGCCACCAGGTCGGTGAGCGAGCCGTCGGCCACCGGGACCCGCATGGCCAGCCCGTCGAGATGGCCGCGTAGCGGCGCCAGCACCTCCCCGGTCGTCCGAGCCGCACCGGTGGTGGTGGGGACGATGTTCACGGCGGCGGCCCGGCTGCGGCGAGGGTCCTTGTGGAGGGCGTCCACCAGACGCTGGTCCCCGGTGTAGGCGTGCACCCTCGACATCAGCCCGTCCTCGATGCCGAAGGCGTCGTCGAGCACCTTGGCCAGGACCGCCAGGCAGTTGGTGGTGCACGAGGCGTTGGAGACCACGAAGTGGCGGTCCGCGTCGAAGGTCTCGTGGTTCACTCCCATCACCAGGGTGGCGTCCATCCCCTTGCCGGGTGCGGAGACGACGACCCGCCGTGCGCCTGCCTCGAGGTGCCCGGCGGCAGCCTCACGAGTGGTGTGGCGGCCGGTCGACTCGATGACCACGTCGACCTCGAGCTCCTTCCAGGGGAGGGCCTGCACGTCGGGCTCGGCCAGGAACCGGACCTGGCGGCCGCCGATTGAGACCGCCTCCCCGTCCGCCGTCACCGGAACGCCGAACCGGCCGTGCACCGAGTCCCGGGCGAGCAGGTACGCCAGGGCGGCCGGGTCGCCGAGGTCGTTGACCGCCACCACCTCCACCTCGGCGCGGGCGGACGGACCCCAGGCGGCGCGCAGTGCCGCCCTCCCCGTCCTGCCGAACCCGTTGATCGCCACCCGCACCATGCAGCGCTCCCTTCTCGCGTTCCTCCCCTGCCAGGCTCGCCGGGTCAGCGCCCCAGTGGTAGGGCCGAAGGTCCACGCACCTCGGGCGCCTCGACCTCCCCGTCTGGATGGCGTACCCGGCCGTCGAGCATCTCCACCGTGCGATCGGCGATGCGGGCCACGCTCTCGTCGTGCGTGACCAGCACGACGGTCACTCCGAGGTCGTCCCGGAGCCGCTCGAAGACCCCGAGCACGGTGCGGACCGAGTCGCTGTCGAGGCTGCCGGTCGGCTCGTCGGCCAGCAGCACCCGCGGGTCGTTGGCCAGCGCCCGGGCGATGGCCACCCGCTGGCGCTCGCCGCCGGAGAGCTGCGGCGGCCTGCGGTCGGCCAGGGGCAGCAGGTCGACCGCGGCCAGGAGCTCGCGGGCCCGGGCTGCACGGTCGCGACGGCGCCGGTGGGTGCCGACCATCACCACCTCGACGTTGCCGACGGCCGACAGCTGCGGCATCAGGTTGTGCAGCTGGAAGACCAGGCCCACCTCCTCGCGCCGGTAGTGGTCGGGCCTCCGCAGCCGGGCGAGGTCGTACTCACCGACACGGATGCTGCCGGCGGTGGGGGTGTCGAGGGCAGCCAGCAGGTGGAGGAGGGTGGACTTCCCGCATCCCGACGGGCCGGTGATCGCCAGCAGCTCCCCCGGGGCGACCTCGAGGTCGAGCCCTCGCAAGGCGTGCACCGAGCCGTCCTCGTAGACCTTCTCGACGCCCCGGCACTCGATGATCGGTCGGGCGCGGGGCGCGGGGTCGACCACGTCGTCACTCATGGTCGTCACTCATGGTCGTCACTCGTCACTCGTCACTCATGGGTCAGCGCACGGAGCGGCGTGAGGTGGGCCGCCCGGAGGGCCGGGTAGAGGGCGCCGATCACCGCCATGCCGATGCCGGTGTACAGCCCCCGGAGGAAGCCGACCGTGGTGAAGTCGGAGTGGAGCACTCCGCGCAGCGGCGGCAGGATCTCGAGGACCGCCGCAGCGGCGAAGGAGAAACCGATCCCCAGCATCGATCCTGCCACCGCCAGGACGAGGATCTCGCTGCCTACCAGCGCCACCAGCCGGCTCCGAGACCAGCCCACCGCTCGGAGCACCCCGAACTCGCGGGTGCGCTCGAACAGGGACAGCAGCATGGTGTTGCCCACGATGATGGCCCCGATGAGGATGGCCAGCACGGTGCTGCCCGTGGCCGCCGCACCCAGGAAGACCAGGTTGCGGTCGGCCCGTCCGAACTGGGAGGCCGTCCGGATCGTGGTCAGCTCGGGGTGGTTGTAGTCGACCGCAGCCGCCACCTTGGCGACCGAGTCGCCCGGCGTCACCTTCACGAAGATCAGGGTGAGGGCCCCGGGCACCCGGTTGTAGGCCTGCAGGGCCGGCAGCGGGAACATCGCCCCGAGGTCGCCGTACGAGATCCCGGTGGAGTAGATCCCCACCACCCGGTTCCACGTCCCGTTGGCGTGGAAGATGTCACCCACGCGAAGCCCCCAGTTCTGGGCGGCCCGCCACCCGAGCATCACCTCGTGGCTCGCGTCGGCTGCATAGGGACGGCCGGCCACCATGGTGACCCCGAAGCGGCGGAGGTCCCCCGGCTGGATCCCAATCTCGATGAAGAGCGGGTTGGCGGCATTGAGGTCCTGGGTCTCGAGCAGCACCCCGATGGCGCTCGCCACCCCTCTGGTGGCCCTGATCTCTGCCAGCTGATGGCTGTCGATCGTGCTGTTCAGGATGTCGGGGGCGGCCTTCTGGGCCACCGTGAAGTCGGACTTGCTGATCTCGAGCACCTGGGTGGCGGAGTTCTTGAGGCCGTTGCTCACGGCCGCCAGCGTCACCACCGTCATGACCGCCAGGGCGACCGCAAGGGTGATGCCGAAGGAGCGTCCCTTCTTGGCCCACAGGTTGACCAGAACGAACCGTCCCACCCCTCCAGCATGGGCCGGCGGTCGCCCCCGGGGGTAGGGCCGAAAGGCCGGAGCCCACCGGACGGCGCCGGTCGCCACCCGCCGGGAGCGGCTCCGACGAGCGGCGCCAAAAGGTCTTTGGCCCCTCGACGACCGGGTCGCGGGCGAGCCAGACTGCATCGGGCGAAGGGCGGCGACCGGACAGGTGGGGACGCCGTCACCCTTGCACCCGGGAATCCAGTCGGATCGATATCCGAGGGAGGTCGCAATGACCACCTTGACGGAGGGCACACCCGCTGCGGACGGGAAGGACGTGCCGCCCGACCGGGGCGATGTCCGGGGTGAACAGCGGGGCGACGACCGGGGCGATGTCCGGGATGAGCAGCGGGGCGACCAGCGCCGGCTCGACCGGTTGAGCCCGCTGCTCCACGACCTCCTGGCCTGGGATCTCGTCTACCAGGACGAGTCCGGTGAGTTCCAGCTCCGTCCCGACGTGCAGCGCAGGTTGGCCGAGACGGCGGCCAAGGCGCCCCGCTTCGCGGCCGACGTGTACGTCGGCCGGCACTGCGAGCGTTGCGGCGTCGTCGGGATCACCCGCCTCACCGAGGGCCTGCGCCTCTGCGGCGCCTGCGCCCTGTACCTGCAGTCCCCCGCGGCCGAGGAGCCACCGCCCACTGTCGACGTCACGCGGCGGCGGTGGAACGGAAGGGCCCGGCGCTACCGCGACGCCGGGTAGCCCCGGGGCGTGGCCCGGCTGCGCCGAACATCCAGAAGCGCTGCTCCCGCCTCTATGACCATCGGCCCACGCGCCAGGGCCCTTCGGCCCTATCCCTCGAACACGCCGGTCGCCGACCATGGTGGTGCCGAAAGGAGCCACCATGCAAGAGCCAGTGGGCAGCACAGCCAAGACGTCGGGCAAACCGCCCAGGGGGGACGCCGTGGACCAGGCGTTCGAGCGGGCCTTCGAAGGGCTCCGGGCCACCGGGGCCAGCGCCGACATCGCCAGCCTGGTCGAGCTGCTGGCCAGGCACGGTTCGGAGGAGGGGAGGCTGCTGGACGTCTACGAGGAGCTCGCGAAGTCGACCTCCAACAAGGCGGTCCAGTACCTCGTCAACCTGATCCTCGACGACGAGCGCCGCCATCACCGCCTGCTGGCGGACGTCGCCAACGCCATGGCATGGGAGAGCCTCAACGACGACGACGTGCCGGTGGCACCGTCCCTGTCGCCCCGCGCCGACCGGGCTCTGGTGGAGCACACCCGCAAGCTGCGCCGAGCCGAGCGCGAGGACCACAAGAAGCTCCGTGAGCTGCGCAAGCGCCTCCGGCCCTACGCCGACACCACGATGTGGGCGCTCATCGTCGACCTCATGGTGCTCGACACCGAGAAGCACATGGCGATCCTCCGCTTCATCGAGCAGCGGAGCCGCGGCGACTGATCCCGGCCCGCCTCCCTATCGCCTACTGCATCACCGACTGCCCCTGACCACCACCAGCGGGCACGGGCACTGCCGGGCGCACTGCCGGGCCACCGACCCGAGGAGGGTGTGCAGGTCGTGGCGGGGCCGGGCACCGATGACCACGAGGGCCGCCGACCGGGCGGCGGCGAGCAGCACCTCGGCCGGAGGGCCGAACCGGTCCTCGGCCTCGAGCGTCACCGCGGGCGCCCACTCGGCGCCGTGGGCCGCCGCCGCAGCCACGATCTCCGAGGCCCTCGCCGGGTATCCCTCGGCCGGTCCGGGGATCAGGCTCCCCACCGGCGGGTACTGCCACCCGTAGAGGGCCCACACCGTCGCCCCGAGGATCTCCGCCTCGTGCAGGCCCCAACGCAGCGCCCGGTCGGCGCCCGGGGAGCCGTCGACCCCGACCACGACGGGGTTCGGGACACCGGCACGGGGGGCGGGCAGGGGATGGCTGACGACCACCACCGGACAGGCGGCGGCGTGGAGGCAGTGCTGGCTGACCGACCCGAGCGAGAGCTCGGCGAGGAGCCCGCGGCCGGCCCCCACGACCAGCAGGTCGGCCAGCTCGCTGGCCTCCACCAGCGCCCGCCCGGGCGGCTCGTCGGTGCCGGCGGCCCGGACCGTGACCAGGGGCTGGCGGGCGACCGCCCGGTCGACGGCGTCGTCCAGGACACGGGTGACCTCCCACCCGCCACCCGGCCCGGCACCCCGGTGATCGTGCCCGGCGTGCACCACACGGAGCACGGCGCCTCGCCGGACCGCCTCATCCGCCGCCCAGTGGAGCGCCCACTGCGACGCCGGCGACCCGTCGACGCCGACCGCCACCACCTGCTCGGTGCTGAGGATGCGCCCGATCCCGGCGCGCCTGCGCATGGCTCACGCGGCGACGGACGCGTGCGAGGAGCCGCCGGAGCCGGTGACCGGCGCCTCCTGGCAGATCCTGGCCAGGTCGTCGCGCTCGAGGGTCTCCTCCTCGAGCAGCGCCTCGACCGCCCGCGCCACGGTGGCCCGGGCCGGGGTCAGCAGCGAACGGGTGGTCTCGAGCGCCTGGCGCAGCAGGTCGTCCGTCGCCTGGTGCACCTTCTCGGCCAGCACCCCGAGGTGCGTCTCCTCGGGCGCCACGTAGCCGGGGCCGAGCGAGCCCATGCCGTACTCGGTGACCATCCGGCGGGCCAGGTCGGTCGCCACCTTGAAGTCCTGGGCGGCGCCCTGGGTGAAGTCCTCGCCGAGCAGCAGCTCCTCACCCACCCGTCCGCCCATGGCCACCGCCAGCTGGGCGAGCGCCTGCTTGCGGGAGAGGAAGAGCTGGTCCGGGTCGGGGAACCAGGTGACGCCGCCTGCCGGGCCCCGGGGGATGATCGAGACCGAGATCGGGTCCTCGGCGTCGGGGAGCCAGAGCCCAGCCAGGGCGTGCCCCGCCTCGTGCCAGGCGGTGATCCGCCGGTCCCGCTCGAGCACGACCGCCGACTTCCGGGCCGGACCGAGGGCCACCGTGGTGAGCGCCTCGTCGAGGTGGCGCTCGGTGATCTGCAGCGAACCCTCGCGCACCGCCAGCAGGGCGGCCGTGTTGACCAGGTTGGCCAGGTCGGCACCGGTGAAGCCGGCGGTGCGACGGGAGAGCGCCTCGGTGTCGACCTCCTCGACGTTGCGGCGCCGGAGGTAGAGCTCGAGGATGCGGGCCCGGCCCCTGCGGTCCGGGGCCGGCACGGTGATCTGCTGGTCGAAACGTCCGGGTCGAAGCAGCGCCGAGTCGAGGACGTCGGGTCGGTTGGTGGCAGCCAGCACGATGATCGACGACTTGACGAAGCCGTCCATCTCCACCAGGAGCTGGTTCAGGGTGGTCTCCCGCTCCTCGTTCCCGGGCACGCTGTGGGTGCTCCGGGTACGGCCGATGGCGTCGAGCTCGTCGATGAACACGATCGACTTGCCGGCGGTGCGGGCCCGGTCGAACAGTGTGCGCACCCGGGCGGCGCCGACGCCGACGTAGCTCTCGACGAACTCGGAGGCGCCCATGGCAAAGAAGGGCACGCCGGCCTCGCCGGCCAGCGCCCTGGCCAGCAGGGTCTTTCCGGTGCCCGGCGGCCCGACCAGCAGGTAGCCGTGGGGCATCTCCACCCCGGCGGCCTCGTACCGCTCGGTGTCCGCCAGGAAGTCCACCAGCCCGGTGAGCTCGTCCACCGCCTCGTCGATCCCGGCCACGTCGGCGAACCGGGTGGTCGGCACCTCGGCCTCCTCGGCCCGCCCCGGTGCGAAGGCGGCCGGGTTGGCCGCCGAGTGCGGGAAGCCGCCCCGCTTGCCCGACTGGCCTGGGTCCCGCCGCCGGCGGGCGCCCAGGAGGAGCATGAGCAGCACGGGGGCGGCCAGCAGCGGCAGCAGGTACGCCAGATCGCTGGCGCCCGAGGAGCCGGGAGCTGCGACGACCGACACATGCCCCGCGAGCAGGTCCTCGGTGAGCCGGCCCTCGTAGCCGGGTGGGTAGGCGACCGTGTAGTGGACCAAGCGGCCCCCCGAAACTGCGCTCCCCGTCACCGTGTGATCCGCGCTGCCGATGGTGGCGCTCGCGACGTCTCCCCGCCGCACCAGGCCCAGGAAGTCGCTCAGGCCGACGGTCCGGTCGACCGCCGGGCCGGTGCCGCCGGTGGCCGCTGAGGTGCCCGAGGTGCTCGTCCGGCTCGGGGCGGCGACCGCCGAGACGGCCATCGGCCCTGCCACGAGGGCCCCGGCGACCACCGCAACCGCCGCCCAGCGGCGCGGACCGGCCGGGAGGATCCGGCGACCGGTCCGTCGCCCCGTCACGGGGCTGCGCTCACGCCCGTCATCCCCGCGGTGCCTCGATCGGCCCACTGCCCTTCACTCCCTCGTCGGCTTCACCATCGACCATGGCAGGTCGAACCACGGCCCGGTCAGGGCCGAAGGACCCTTGAGGGGCGGCCCTCGGTCACTTCGGCGACCACCCCGGCCCCCCCGTGCCAGGCCCTTCCGGCCTCGGTCCGGACCGACGGCCCCCGGCCCATCGACGCTGGTCAGCAGCGGGTCGACGCCACCGGAGCGGGCAGCCCGTAGTGGACGGTGCCGTCCGGATCGGTGTCGTAGACCTCGACCCCCTCGGGGACGTGGGCCTGATCGACGTCGAGGGCGACGGCGATCTTGTTCATGGCGTTGCGGGTCACGTCGAGCACCAGCTCCACCGACTGCCCCGGGGTGAAATGGCGACGGACGCCGGCGACGACCGGGCGGTCGATGCGCCCCGGGGTCCAGACCAGGGCGTCGACGAAGCGGAGGGCCGCCCTCTGGCGCTCCGGGAGGTCACCCTCTTCGTACCGGTCGACCTGGTCGAAGAGCTCCTCGCCCGCCCCCGCCCGGAGGGCGGGCAGCGCCCGGAGAGACTTGCAGAGCCGGCACCGGTGCTGACGCGCTCCCCGGAGGCGCACCAGCTCCGCCGTCACCGGGTCGAGGGCGGAGAGGTTGTGGACCAGACGCGAGAACTCGTTCAGGGTCGGCCAGAGCGAGGGTACCTCCGCCGGCGGCGGTGGCGGCCAGCCGACCCCGGGCGCCCCGAACAGGGCGTCGAGGGCGGCCCTGGCCCGCGGCACGAAGTCGGCCACGAACACGGCGGCCGCCAGCTCGCCCGTCTCGCCGCCGAAGGCGACCCCGACCGATGACCGGAGATCCGCGGTCACAGAGGACACATCGAGGCTGAACTGCCGGGCGAAGTCGACGGCCGGCCCGGCACGGTCGCCGGTCTCGAGCGGCGCCGACGCCGGCAGAGGCAGCGGCTCGAGGCCGAGCACCCCTGCGCAGGCATCCCGAACCGCCGCCACGAGGCCCGGCGACAGAGTCACCGCCCCCGTGGCCTCGGCCAGCCGGGCCGCCGGCCCGGGCGCCCAACGGGCCAGCGCACCCGGCGAGTCGGGTGCGCCCCGCCAGCCGGGGGCGTCCGGCGCGTGCGATCTCTGGAGGTCGGCCACGACCGCAGGGTACGCCCCCGCCACCCGACGTGCGCCGCTACCCCTTGACCACGCCGAGGGGCCGAAGGCGGGCCACCCGTCGGGCCAGCCCGCTGCGCTCGCACGTGCGCACCACCTCGTCGACGTCCTTGTAGGCGAAGGGCGCCTCCTCGGCGAGGCCCCGGGCGGAGGCGGCGCGCACCACGACGCCCTGGGCCTCGAGCTCCCGCCGCAGTGCCGCACCCTTGATGCGGCGGGCGGCCCGGTGGCGGCTCATCGTCCGCCCGGCCCCGTGGCAAGCCGAGTGGAACGCCCCTCCGGGGTCGGCGCCGACCAGCACGTACGAGGCCGTTCCCATCGATCCGGGGACGAGCACCGGTTGCCCGATGGGCCGCAGGTCGTCAGGCAGGTCGGGGTGCCCCGGCGGCAGCGCCAGGGTCGCACCCTTGCGGTGCACGCAGAGCAGGCGGCGGCGGGCGCCGACCTGGTGCCACTCGAGCTTGGCCAGGTTGTGCGAGACGTCGTAGAGCAGGTCGAGCGCCTCGGTCCCGAGCACGGCGGAGAACGCCCGGCGGACCGCCGCCGTCAGGGCCTGACGGTTGGCCCGCCCGTAGTTGGCCGCCGCCGCCATCGCCGCCAGGTAGTCGCGGCCCTCGGGGCTCTCGACCGGGGCACAGGCCAGCTGCGGGTCGGGCACGCTCACACCGAGACGCGCCATGGCGTCGAGCATCACCCGAACGTGGTCAGAGCAGATCTGGTGCCCGAGCCCCCGTGACCCGCAGTGGATCATCACGCACACCTGGCCGAGATGGAGGCCGAACGCCGCCGCCACATCGGTGTCGAGCACCTCGCTCACCACCTGGACCTCGAGGAAGTGGTTGCCCGAGCCCAGGCTCCCCACCTGCCGGAGCCCCCGGGCGCGGGCGCGCTCGCCGACCGCGCCGGCGACGGCGGGGAGGACGCCCCGGTCCTCGCAGCGTTCCACGTCGGCGTCGACCCCGTACCCGCGGGCGACCGCGTACCGCGAGCCCCCGATGAGCACCTTCGACAGCTCGTCGTCCCCCTCGAGGTGCCACACCCCCCCGGCACCGAGGCCGGTGGGGACCCGGCGGTCGAGCTCGTCCATGAGAGCCCCGAGCCGGTCGCCGACGTCGTCCCGGTGCAGCCCGGAGACGAGCAACCGGACCCCGCAGGAGATGTCGAAGCCGACCCCGCCGGGGGAGACGACCCCGCCGGCGGCCACGTCGGTGGCGGCGTCGCCGCCGATGGGGAACCCGTAGCCCCAGTGGACGTCGGGCATGGCGTAGGAGGCCTCCACGATGCCCGGCAGGCTGGCCACGTTGACCACCTGGGCCAGCGCCTGGTCCTCCGCCAGCGCGGGAAGGAGCCCCTCGGCGGCGAAGACGATGCCCGGCACCGCCATGGCGCCGGTGGGCTCGATCCGCCAGCGGTCGGGGCCGGCCGCGACGAGCGGCACCCTGGCCGGGACCCTGCTCATACGTCCACGATGGCCCGGCAGTGCCATCCGTCCCGCTCCTCGACCATCTCGAGCCGGTGGTAGGAGACGGCCTTGGGGATCGGGCCGACCAGCACCACCTGACGGGCGTCGACCACGTCGAGATGTCCGGTCACGCCTCCCGACCCGTCATCGGCGAGCCGGATCCCGACCGGGACCGTGCCCAGGTCGGTCAGGTAGATCACCTCCTCGAGCGCCGAGACCAGCAGGTCGGGGTCACGACCGGCAGGGAGCGAGAGCGGCACCGAGCGGGTCGGGGTGGCGCCGACCGGATCGGCGAACAGCTGCACCAGCGCGGTCATGGCCTCCACCAGGCAGGTCGGTCGGTCGGGGCCCCATGCCTCGATCATGCAGTCGGCGGTGTGCGGGCCGAGGCGGTGGCCGTGGTCGGCATCCCCGACGGTGGCTCGCTTCCCGCGCCCGGTCACGCCGGCACCCGGCGCCGGCTGCCGGCCCGGCCGGCCATGCGGACCGGTTGCCGGCGCC
>DAHUYA010000160.1 GCA_027315445.1 Acidimicrobiaceae bacterium
TCCCGCCGCCCGGGACCGCCCTCACCGGCGGCCGCGACCACCTCGGCCACCGCCTGCCGCCGCCCGGCCCAGGTCGGACCCCGGCCTCGGACCCTGATCTTCCGAGGCTCGTCCGCCGGCTCACCGTCCCCGCCGTCCCCGGGCCGGGCCGGGGGGAGACCGGCGCCGCCCTGTCCGTCCCCGGCGCCCGGGAGGGCGATCTCCACCGTGAGGAGCTCGTCGCCCAGCACCGGCGCGGCGACGTCGCCCCACTCGACCAGGGCCACCGCCCCCTCCTCCAACTGCTCGAGGAGCCCCAGGTCCACCACCTCGGCCAGGGAGTCGAGCCGGTAGACGTCGGCGTGGAGGAGCCGGCGGACCCGTCCGCCCGCCCCGCCGAGGCGGTCGGCACCACCGGGGCCCGCAGGGCCGGTGGTCGCGTACTCCCTCACGAGGGTGAAGGTGGGGCTGGTCACCGGTCCGGTCACTCCCAGTCCCCGGGCGAAGCCCTGGGCGAAGGTGGTCTTGCCCGCCCCGAGCCCGCCCACCAGGAGCACCACGTCACCGGGCCGGCACGCCGCCGCCAGAGCGGCCGCGAGCCGCCGGGTCCCCTCGGCCCCGCCGGTGAAACCCTCCACCTCCCACGCCCCGGCGCCCGGTGCCGCCGTCACCGCGCCGGTCGCTGGAGCAGCCGCTTGGCCCGCACCAGGTCGGCCCGCATCTGGGCCACCACCTCACCGCCGCCCCGCAGGGCGGCCGCCGGGTGGAAGGTCGGCACCAGCGCCGCATCCCCGAACGGGTAGGCATGCCCGCGCAGCCGGGTGATGCCCTCGGACCGGCCCAGGAGCGTGCGGGTGGCGAAGTTGCCCAGAGTCACGACCACCTTGGGACCGACGCAGCCGATCTGTTGGTCGAGGTAGGGGAAGCAGGCCTCGATCTCGTCCGGCAGCGGGTCCCGGTTCCCGGGCGGCCGGCAGTTGTGCACCACCCCCCCGGCGGTCACGAAGTTGTGGGTCCCCTCCACGTCGACGCAGTAGACGACGGGGTCGGCCCCGGCGGGCTCGACCTCCTCCACCCGCGCCGGGCCGAAGGCGCCCGGTGCCTGCCCGGTCACCACGAGGGCGCCGGGGGTCATCGAACCGGCCGGGACCCAGCCGGCAGGGGTCATCACCGGGTGGTCCTCGGTCAGGTGCACGTCGGGCTGCGCCGCCGGAACGGCCGGCGCCGCCGACCCGTGGGAGAGCCGGAACAGCCGGCGGCCGGCGAGCGGCGACCGGTGCCACCCGACGACGCGACGCGCCACCACCGCCCCGTCGTCGGCGACCGAGCGGACGGTTCCCCCGTAGCGGTCCCGCACCAGCCGGCCGATCGGCTCCCACGACCCGTCACCGAGCTGCACCGGCGCATCGCCGTCCAGGCATTTGGTCACGTTGGCGATGTAGCACTGGTCGCGATGCATGGCGAGCTCCTGCTCGAGGAGCTTGTCGAGGAGCTGCCCGGACCGCCCGACGAACGGGAGACCCTGGCGGTCCTCCTCCACTCCCGGGCCCTCCCCCACGAACATGAGGTCGGCGGCGGGATCCCCCGTGCCGAAGACGACCTGCGTCCTGCCGCCGGCCAGCCGGCACCTGGTGCAACCCGACGCCTCCGCCGCCAACTCGTCGAGGGTCGTCACGGCAGGATCGTACCGTCGGGCTGCCGCCCGGCCCCGGGCCCGCCGGCGGCCGACACCTCCACGGAGAATCGGTCGAGCAGCTCGTCGAGCTCGGAGGGACGCTCGAGCATGACCATGTGGCCGCAGCCCTCGAGCACCGTCAGCTCGGCCCCCGGGATCCCCCGCGCCAGCGCCCTGGCCGTCCGCGGCGGCGTGAGCAGGTCACGCGAACCCACCACCACGCGGGTCGGCAGCGTGATCCCCCCGACCCGGGCGTGGACGTCGAACCGCAGGAGCGGCTCGATCAGGCCCGCCATCGACGCCGGCGCCATGGCGGTGAGCATCGACCGGGTGAGCTCGAGGTCGAGCGGCTCCGGCCGGATGCCGAAGGAGACGCGGGCCGCCCACACGGCCAGGTCCTCGAACGGGAGCATGCCGCGCCCCCGTCGCTCGGCATGGCGCAGGCCGCGGCCCGCCGCCCCGGCCAGCGCACCGGCCAGGGTCGGGCCGCCGGGCCCCGGCAGGAGCGGCCCGGCGGCGGTCGCCACCAGCACCAGCCCGGCCACGTGCCGCCGGACCTCGACCGAGTGGTCGAGCACGAGCAGCTGGCTCACCATCCCACCCATGGAATGGCCGACCAGCACCGCGTCGCGCACGCCGCAGGCTTCGAGCACCTCGAGGAGGTCCTCGGCCAGCCGCTCGAGCGAGTACCCGTCGCGGCCGGCCACCGAGCTGCCGTGCCCGCGCTGGCCCACCGCCAGCACCCGGTGCCGGTCGGCCAGGCCACGCAGCTGCGGCGCCCAGGTGGCCACGCCGAGCGTCACCCCGTGGACGAGGACGATGGGCGGCCCGGTGCCCCGCTCGACCACGTGGATCCGGCCGCCGTCACCCACCTCGACCATGCGGTGCTCGAGGTCGTCGGGCAGGGCCCGGGCCGAGGCCGCCATCTCGTCCTCGGTCACCCGCCAGCGGGCCAGCGCCGCCCGGTGCACCAGGTACCCGGCGCCGGCGGCGGCACCCACCACGCCGGCCACCCCGGCCACCACGCCGCGGCGGGTCACCCGGTCCGTGCCCCGATCCTCGAGGTCCCGCCGGCCGAGCCCGCCGTCCCGCCGGCCGGCCCCGCCGGTGTCGGAGACGGCCCGCCGGTGTCGACCAGCACCCGCGGCACCCGGGGGCCGATGGCGCAGAGCACCTCGTAGGTGATGGTGCCGAGCATCGAGGCCCATTCCCCGGCCGTCACCTCCTGGTCGCCCTGGCGGCCGAGCAGCACCACCTCGTCGCCCGGGGCCACCGGGTCGTCCGGGCCGCAGTCGACCATGATCTGGTCCATCGTCACCGTGCCGGCCAGGGGGCGCCGGCGACCCCCGATCAGCACCTCGGCGCCGGCCGGCTGCAGGCGCCGGGGCACTCCGTCGGCGTAGCCGATGGGCACGGTGGCCACCACCGAGCGCTCGGGCAGGGGCCGCACCCGGCCGTAGGAGGGGCGCTCGCCCGCGTCGAGCACCCGGACCGCCGACACCCGCGAGCGCAGCGAGAGCACCGGTCGCAGGCCGGCCCCCGCTCCGGCCAGGGCCGGGGCGGGGGGTTGGCCGTAGAGGGCGATCCCGCAGCGGACCATGGCGTAGCGGGCCCCCGGCCGGGTGATGGCGGCCGCCGAGTTGGCCGCGTGGAGCAGCGGCGGCTCGACGCCTCGGGCCGCCAGCTCCCCCACCACCGACTCGAATCGCCGGAGCTGCAGGGCGGTGAAGTCGGCGTCCTCGTCGGAGGTCCCGTCGGCCACTGCCAGGTGGGTGAACAGCCCTTCGAGACGCAGCCATCGCGAGCCGGTGACCGCGGTCACCACCGCCTCCACCTGGCCGGGCTCGGCGCCGACCCGGTGCATCCCGGTGTTCACCTTCACGTGCACCGCCACCACCACCCCCGCCGCCTCGGCCGCCTCGGCCGTGGCCGCCACCCCCTCGAGGGTGTAGAGGGTGGGGGTCAGCCCGGCGGCCACCACCGCCCCGGCGTTGGCGGCCGGCTGCTCGGAGAGCACCAGCACCGGCGCCTCGATGCCGGCCGTGCGCAGCTCCACCCCCTCGTCGCCCAGGGCCACCGCCACCATGGACGCCCCGCCCTCGAGGGCGGCCCGGGCGACGGCGGCCGCCCCGTGGCCGTAGCCGTCGGCCTTCACCACCGCGCAGAGGGCGGCCGGCGCGGCCAGCCGGCGGAGCAGGGCCGCGTTGTGTCGGACCGCCGACAGGTCGATCTCGGCCCAGGTGGCCCGGGACCGTCCCTCAGCCATCCCCGCCCCCCTCGGGGCGGCGGCCGGGCCACCGCTGCCACCCGACCGCCACGGGCCCGTCCCCGGCCCTCGGTCGGCCCGCCCGCCGGGCGGACAGCCAGTCGGCGACGAGCAGCGGCAGGTCACCGGCGACCAGCCCCTCGGCCGGCCCGTTCCCCGCCGCCCGCCCGTGGACGTGGGCACCGAGGGCCGCCGACCAGGGAGCGGGCACGCCCCGGGCGAGCAGGGCCCCGATGACCCCCGACAGCACGTCGCCCGTGCCGGCGGTGGCCAGCCGGGACGCCCCGGCCCCCGACAGCAGCACCTCGGGCCAGGGGCCGCCCGGCGGGGGCGGCGCCGGCGAGGCCACCGCGGTCAACGAGCCCTTCAGCAGGACCACGGCGCCGGTGCGCTCGGCCAGCCGACGGGCGGCCGTCACCCGGTCCTTCCCGGGGGGTTCGCCGGCCAGGCGGGCGTACTCCCCGTCGTGGGGGGTGAGGACCACCGGCCGGTCGACGCCCTCGCCGGCGATCACCTCCCGGGCCGCCCCGGCGTCGCCCAGCGCGACCAGGGCGTCGGCGTCGGCCACCACTGGCACGGGGGCCCGGGCGACCAGCCGCCGGACCTCGTCCCGGGTCGACGGGCTCCGGCCGAGTCCCGGCCCGACGACCAGCGCCCGGCACCGCCCGAGCACCTCGAGCACGGCGTCGGCCCATCCTTCGAGCGGCAGGGGCAGCCGCACGGCCTCGAGCGGCCAGGGACCGGGGGCACCGCCCCGCTCCCCGTCCGAGCCGGGGACGCCCAGTCGGACCATCCCGGCGCCGCCGTGGGAGGCGCCGGCGGCGCTGAGGGCGGCCGCCCCCTCCATGCCCGGCGAGCCGGCGACCACCGCCACCGCGCTGGCCCACTTGTGGGTCGGCGCCGGCCGGCCGGGGATCCGCTCGTCCACGTCGCCGTCCTCCACCAGCCCGACGGCCGAGGGGCCGGGGGCGATCCCGATGTCGGCCAGCACGAGCCGGCCGGCCAGCGCCGGGCCGTCACCCATGAGGAGGCCGCGCTTGAGGGCGGCGAGGGTCACCGTGCGCTCGGCCTCCATCGGCCGGCCACCGGCCGACCCCGTGTCGCCGTCGACCCCCGAGGGGATGTCGACGGCCAGGACCCGGGTGCCCGGATCGGTGGCCGGGGCCCGGTACTCCCCCCGGAAGCCGGTGCCGTAGGCGGCGTCGATCACCAGGTCGCAGGATGGGATCCTCTCGGCGGTGCCCGCCTCGACCACCCGCACCCGGGCGCCGCGGCGGGCCAGGACGCCGGCCGCCACCCGCCCATCGGCCCCGTTGCTCCCCTTGCCGGCCACCACCACCACCCGCCGGCCGTAGGCGGCCCCCAGCATCTCGAGCGCCTCCACGGCCACCGCCGTGCCGGCCCGGGCGACCAGCGCCTCGTGGGTGGTGGTGCGAAGGGCGGCCTCGTCGGCCGCCCGCATCTCCTCCACCGTGAGCACCGGCAGCATCAGGGGACCGTCGAACCGGCCGCCGTCCCGGCGCCCTGCCCGGCCGACGCCGGCCCGTGCTCGGCCCGCGCCGTCGGCCGCACCGCCTCGGCCACCACCATGGCCACGGCCAGGCGGCGGGTGTGGGTCAGCGAGACGTGCCAGCGCCCCACCTGCCGCCGCCGGGCGAGGGCCGCCGCCCCGTGGCGCAGCACCAGCGAGGGCGCTCCCGCCTCGGGCCCGGTGCCCGGGGCCCGCACGACCTCGACGTCGTGCAGGGCGAAGCTGCCGATGCCGCTCCCCAGGGCCTTCATCACCGCCTCCTTGGCGGCGAAGCGGGCCGCCAGTCGTGGGGCGGCGTCGGGGGAGCGGGCGGCGTCCTCCTGCTCGGCACCGGTGAAGAGGCGGCCGGCCATCTGCGGCCGGCGGGCCAGCACCTGGCGGAAGCGGTCCACGTCGACCGCGTCCACCCCGATCCCGACCAGGCCGGCCGGCACGCCGGCGCCGCCGGGGACGTTGGTGGCGCCGGGGACGTCGCCGATCACTCGACCGTGACCGTCTTGGCCAGGTTGCGGGGTCGGTCCACGTCGTGGCCCAGAGCGCGGGCCAGCCGGTAGGCGAGCAGCTGCAGGGGGACCACGTTGACCACCGGCGACAGGAGCGGCTCGACCGGCGGCACCCACAGCACGTGGTCGGCCCGGCGGGCGGTCTCCTCGTCCCCGTCGTCGGCCACCAGCACCACGGTCGCGCCGCGGCTGCGGACCTCCTCCACGTTGGAGAGCATCTTCTCCCACAGCGGGTTGCGGGTGGCCACGGCCACCACCACCGTGCCCGGCTCGATGAGGGCGATCGGCCCGTGCTTGAGCTCACCCGCCGGGTAGCCCTCGGCCCGCAGGTAGGAGATCTCCTTCAGCTTGAGCGCCCCCTCGAGCGCCACCGGGAAACCGACGTGGCGGCCCAGGAAGAAGAAGTCGCGCGCCCCCGCCAGGGCGTCCGCCACCTGGTCCACCTCCTTGCGGCGGCCCAGCGTCTCGGCGACCTTGCCGGGCAGCTCGCTCAGCCGCTCGAACAACTCGGTGACCTCCGGCCGGCCCCGGGTGCCGCGGTGCTGGGCCAGGGTCAGGGCCAGCAGCTCGAGGGCCACGATCTGGGCCAGGTGGCACTTGGTCGAGGCCACCCCGATCTCGGGCCCGGCCCGGGTGTAGAGCACCCCGTCCGCCTCACGCGCCATCGACGAGTCGACCACGTTGGAGACCACCATCGCCTTGGCGCCCTGCCGCTTGGCCTCGCGCAGCGCCTGCAGGGTGTCGAGGGTCTCACCGGACTGGCTGACCCCGACCGCCAGGGTCCGGCCGTCGAGGACCGGGTCCCGGTAGCGGAACTCGCTGGCGATGTCCACCTCGGTGGGGAGCCTCGTCCAATGCTCGAGGGCGTACTTGGCCACGAGCGCCGCGTGGTAGCTCGAACCGCAGGCGACGATCACCACCTTGTCGACCGCCGCCAGCTCCTCCACCCGCAGCCGGAGCTCGTCGAGCACCAGGGTGCCGTCGGCCTTGCGCCGGTCGAGCAGGGTGTCGGCCACCGCCTTGGGCTGCTCCCCCATCTCCTTGGACATGAAGTCGTCGCAACCGGCCTTCTGGGCGGCCTCGAGGTCCCACTCGACGGTGAGGGCGGTCGGCTCCACCACCCGTCCCTCGACCGTGGTCACCCGCACCTCGCCCGGGCGGACCTCGGCCACCTCGTCGTCGGCCAGGGCGAACAGCCGGCGGGTGCGCCCGAGCAGCGCCGGGATGTCGGAGGCGACCAGCCCCTCGCCGTCGGCCACCCCGAGCACCAGCGGGGTGGCGCGGCGGGCCCCCACGATGAGCTCCGGCTCGCCGGCGTGCACCACGGCGACCGAGAAGGAGCCCCGCAGGCGGGGAAGGCAGCGGCGGACGGCCTCGACGAGCCCCTGGTCGAGCTCCTCCTCGAGCAGGTGGACGAGCACCTCGGAGTCGGTCTCCGAGGCCAGGGTGTGCCCGCGCTCGACCAGCCCGGCCGACAGTTCGGCGTGGTTCTCGATGATGCCGTTGTGCACCAGGGCCAGCCCGCCGGTGCAGTCGAAGTGGGGGTGGGCGTTCTCCGGGCTGGGCCGGCCGTGGGTCGCCCAGCGAGTGTGGCCGATGCCGGTCCGGCTCCCCGCCGGGGCGCCACGGGCCAGCACCTCCAGGGCCGCCACCGACCGGGTCCCGTCCGCCTCCCGGACCCGCCACAGCCGGTCCCCCTCCACCAGGGCCACCCCGGCCGAGTCGTACCCGCGGTACTCGAGGCGGTGCAGCCCCTCGAGGATGATCTCGAGCGGATCCTGGGCGCCGGTGGCCCCGATGACGCCGCACATGGCACCCGAGGCTACCGCCCGGGTCGCCTGCTTCCGGGCGGGTCGGGCGGGCGGGTCGGGCGGGGCTCAGGGGCAGTCGCCGGAGAGGGCCTCGCGCACCGCCGCCTGCAGCCGTCCTGCCGCATCCTCGGCCTCCTCCGCCGAGGCGGCCTCCACCATCACCCGGACCAGGGGCTCGGTGCCGCTCGGGCGCAGGAGGACCCGCCCGGTCTCACCCAGCGCCGCCTCGATCTCGGTCACCACCTCCCAGACCGACTCGGCCTCGGCCAGCCGGGAGGGCTCGGGGACCGCCACGTTGCGCAGCACCTGGGGCACGCGCTCGACCAGGCCGTCGCTGAGCTCCGTCAGCGTCCGGCCGGCCCGCACCACCAGGTCGGCCAGGTTGAGGCCGGTCAGGATGCCGTCACCGGTGCTGGCCCGCTGGCGGAAGACGATGTGGCCGGACTGCTCGCCGCCCAGGGCGAGGCCTTCGACGTCGAGGGCGGCCAGCACGTGACGGTCGCCCACCGGGGTCTCCTTGACCTCGATGCCGTGGCGGGCCATGGCATGGCGGAAGCCGAGGTTGGTCATGACGGTGACCACCACCTTCTCGCCGGCCAGCTTCCCCCGCGCGGCCATGTCGAGAGCGAAGAGAGCCAGCAGGACGTCGCCATCGACCACGGTCCCGGCGTGGTCCACCGCCACCAGGCGGTCGGCGTCACCGTCGAAGGCCAGCCCGAGGTCCGCTCCGCCCGCCGTGACCGCCTCGGCCAGCCGCCCGGGGCTGGTCGAGCCGCAGTCGTCGTTGATGTTGGCCCCGTCGGGGCGGTCGCAGATGGCCGTCACCTCGGCCCCCAAGGCGGCGAAGACCCCGGGGGCCACCTCGCTGGCGGCACCGTTGGCGCAGTCGAGCACCACCGACAGGCCGTCGAGGCGACGGCCGTCGAGCACCGACTCGAGGTGGCTGGCGTACTCGGCCGCCCCGCCGGGGTCGGCCAGCAGACGACCCACCCCGTGGCCCGTCGGGCGCCGGGGCGGCCTGGCCGGGTCGGCCAGCAGGGCCTCGAGCTCGTCCTCCACCGACTCCTCGAGCGCCACCGCCAGCTTGGCCCCCCCGGGGGCGAAGAGCTTGATCCCGTTGTCGGGGAAGGGGTTGTGGGAGGCCGACACCACGGCGGCCGGCGCGCCCCGCTGCTCGGAGACGAAGGCCACCCCGGGCGTCGGGAGCACGCCCAGGTCGACCACGTCGGCTCCCTCGGTGGCCAGGCCGGCCGAGAGCGCCGCCTGCAGCATCGGACCAGACCGGCGGGTGTCGCGGCCCACGAGGAAGCTCTGCGCGGGCAGCACCCGGGCGGCCGCCCGGCCGAGGGCGAGGGCCAGCTCCGCGGTCAGGTCGGCGTTCGCGACCCCTCGGACCCCATCGGTGCCGAAACGGGCTGTGCCCACCCGCTACCGCTTGGAGTACTGCGGGGCCTTGCGCGCCTTCTTGAGGCCGTACTTCTTGCTCTCCTTCTCGCGGGCGTCGCGGGTGAGGAGGCCGGACTTCTTGAGGGTGCCGCGGTGCTCGGGGTCGAGGACCACCAGCGCCCGGGCGATCCCGAGGCGCAGCGCCCCCGCCTGGCCGGAGATCCCGCCCCCGTCGATGGTGGCGTCGATGTCGTACGACTCGGCCGTCCCGGTGACACGGAGCGGCTCGGTGACCACCATCCGGTGGGTGGCCGACGTGAAGTAGTCCGACAGCTGGCGCCGGTTGACGGTGATGGCGCCCTGGCCGGGGCGGAAGCGGACGCGAGCTACCGCCTCCTTCCGCCGGCCGGTGGTCTGCGAGAGCGGTACGGGCATGGTAAGGCGATGACCTCCTCGACGGCTCAGCCGGCCCGGCGGGCGCCCGGCAGCTCGAGCGGCTGGGGGCTCTGGGCGGCGTGGGGGTGCTCCGGACCGGCGTAGACCTTGAGCTTGGCCAGCTGCTGGCGGCCCAGGGTGTTCTTGGGCAGCATGCCCCGCACCGCCCGGAGCACGACCTCCTCGGGGGAGCGCTCGAGCAGGTCGGCGTAGCTGGTCCGGCGCAGGCCACCCGGGTAGCCGCTGTGGCGGTAGGCGAACTTCTGGCCCGCCTTGTCCGAGGTCAGCACCACCTTGGCCGCGTTGACCACCACCACGTGGTCGCCGGTGTCGACATGGGGAGCGAAGAAGGGCTGGTGCTTGCCCCGCAGCAGGCGCGCCACCTCGGTGGCCAGGCGGCCGAGGACCAGGCCGTCGGCGTCGATCAGGTGCCAGGCCCGATCGATCTCGCTCGCTTTGGGTGAGTAGGTGCGCACGCTGCCAGTCCTCTGCTCTGCCGGCCGTTGACCTGGGACGACGCCACAGGGTCGGGGCCAGGGGGGCCAGAAGGGGCCCCGGGGCCGACGGGCCAGGATAGGGCCTGCACCGCGTCCGGGCAAGCCGGGTTGTCCCGGCGTCAGCCGGCCGGGGCGATGCCCTTCAGCCGGCCGGGGCGATGCCGACCACCGGGGCGACCAGCACGCTCCCGCCCATCGACCCGCTGAAACCGGCGTCGCCGAAGGCGAAGATGCCGCCGTCGGAGGCGACCAGCCAGTACCCGCCCCCGTCACCGGTGGCCGCCATGCCCACCGCCGGCTGGCGCAGCGGGGTCCCGCCCATCGAGCCGTCGAACCTGGCGTCGCCGAAGGCGAAGATGCCGCCGTCGGAGGCGACCAGCCAGTACCCGCCGCCGTCGCCGGTGGCCGCGAGGCCGACGATGGGGGCGACCAGCGGCTTGCCGCCCATCGAGCCGTGGAACTGGGCGTCGCCGAAGGCGAAGACCCCGCCGTTCGACGACGCCAGCCAGTACCCGCCCCCGTCCGGCGTGGCCACCATCGCCTTGGCCGGGGCGGTCATCGACGCCCCGCCCGGCGAGCCGGGCAGGTAGGGCAGCTCCTGGTTCCAGGTGAAGGCCAGCGACTGGGCGCCCGAGGTGTCGACCAGCAGCTCGGCCCAGGCCGGGTAGCCCTCCCACCCGGTGGGGTCGAAGCCCGTCCCCATCAGGCACTCCTGGCACGACAGGTTGAGCAGCACGTTGTCGCGGTGCCCCCAGCAGCCGCTGCCGCCGGTGGCCGGGCAGTCGATGTTGGAGGAGCCGGGCCCGTCGTCGTACATCCAGAGGTACACCACGACCAGGGG
>DAHUYA010000097.1 GCA_027315445.1 Acidimicrobiaceae bacterium
TGCGCTGCGCCGGGCCGAGGCCGCCGGCGCCGACATCTGCGTGTTCCCGGAGCTGGCGGTGACGGGCTACCCCCCCGAGGACCTCCTCCTCAAGTCCGGGTTCGTGTCCGACAACCTGGCTGCCGTCCGGGCCGTCGCGGAATCGACGGGCGACTGCGTGGCCGTGGTGGGCTTCGTCGAGCCTCTCGAGTTGCGGCTCGTCGGCGCCGTCGCCTCGCCTGACGACGGCGGCGCCGGGTCGCCCACCGGCGTCGAGTCACTGACGTCCCAGCCGGCCGCCCACCATGACGGGCGGGTGGCGCCCCCGGCGCTCGTCGCCGGCGGCCTGTGGCGGGGGAGGGAGGTGCCGACGCAGCTGGCGAACGCCGCAGCCGTGTGCGGCGGCGGCCGCATCGCCGGCGTCTACCGCAAGCGCCTGCTGCCCAACTACAGCGTCTTCGACGAGCAGCGTTGGTTCGTTCCGGGGTCGGGGCCGCCGGTGCTCTTCCGGATCGGCGAGGCACACGTCGGCATGTCGATCTGCGAGGACATCTGGGCCGACGCGGGTCCCGTGGCCGAGCTCAGCCGTGCCGGTGCGCAGCTCGTGCTGAACCTGAACGCCTCGCCGTACTCGCGCGGCCGGCGGGCCGAGCGCCTGGCCATGCTGCGCAGCCGGGTGGCCGAGGTGGGGTGCCCGATCGCCTACGTCAACCAGGTGGGTGGCCAGGACGAGCTGGTGTTCGACGGCGCCAGCCTGGTCGTCGGCGCCGACGGAGCGGTGCTCGCCGGCGGTAGTCAGTTCCGGACCGACTTGGTCGTGGTGGACGTCGAGCCGGCACCTGCCCGTGAGGTGGCGGGCGACGTGGTGGCGCTCGGCGCTGGCCGGGTGCCACGGGACCAGCGTCCCCTCCCACCGACGGCACTGCCCGAGCCGCTGGACCCCGTTGCCGAGGTGTACGAGGCGCTCGTCCTCGGCACCCGCGATTACCTGGCGAAGAACGGGTTCTCGGGTGCCGTCATCGGGCTGTCGGGCGGCATCGACTCTTCGCTGGTGGCCACGATCGCCGCTGACGCCTTGGGCCCAGAGCAGGTGCACGGCATCGCCATGCCCTCCCGCTACTCGAGCGCCGGGTCGCTGGCCGACGCCCGCCAGCTGGCGGATCGGCTCGGCATCGCGCTGGAGACCCTGCCGATCGAGTCCGTGCACGCGGCGACCGCAGCGCTGCTCGGCACCGTCATCGAAGGGGGGCCACAGGGCCTGACCGACGAGAACCTCCAGTCGCGCATCCGGGGAGTCCTCCTCATGGGCATGTCGAACGCCGAGGGCTGGATCGTGCTGACGACCGGCAACAAGAGCGAGATGGCCACCGGGTACTCGACGCTCTACGGCGACTCGGCGGGTGGCTTCGCCGTCATCAAGGACGTCCCGAAGACCCTCGTCTACGAACTGTGCCACTACCGCAACCGGCGGGCGGCCGCCGAGGGTTTCCCCGAGCCGGTGCCAGGGGCGGTGCTGGAGAAGCCGCCGTCGGCCGAGCTGCGGCCCGACCAGAGGGACGACCAGTCGCTGCCGTCCTACGACCTCTTGGACCCGGTGCTCGAGGCGTACGTCGAGCGCGACCGGACCGCTGCCGATCTCGTGGCCGATGGCTTCGACCCGGTCGTCGTGGACCGAGTGGTCCGACTGGTGGACGGTGCCGAGTACAAGCGCCGCCAGATGCCCCCGGGGGTGCGCATCACGACCAAGGCCTTCGGCAAGGACCGGCGGATGCCGATCACCAACGGGTACCGCTCTCGCGCCGGCACCCCCACCCCCGACACCGCCGCCCCCGACACCGCCGCCGGCCCCGAGGCCGTGGCTGCCCGGTCAGGTGGCTGAGCGCCAGCCGGCCCGCGTGGCCCTCACGCTGCACCAGACGGCGAGGCTCGTCGGCGCCTATTGCTGGGCGGAGGAGCGGCTCTTCGCCCTCACCGGCAGGTGGTCGGCCGACCCCGGCATGACCCCTGGCGGACAGGTCGCCCTGTTCGAGGCCAGTCGCCGGCACGGCTGGCTGGCCCGCGAGTGGGCGGAACGCCTCCCGGTCGTCGCCGGGCTCGACCCCGAGGCCCTCACCCGGCCGTCGGGTGACGTCGCTGCCGCCGTCGAGCAGCTGGCGGTGGCCCAGGATCCTGGGGCGCGGGTGGTGAGCCTCCACGGCCACCTGGTCCCACGGCTCGCCGCCACCTATCGCCGGCATCTCGACCGGTGCGTGGCCGTGGCGGACCGTCCCGTTGCTCGTGTGCTGGGCCTCGCCCTCGACGCCCTCGCAGAAGAGGAGGCAGCGCTCACGCCGGTGGTGGAGCACCTCCTCGTCGGGACGGCGATCGGGGAGACCGGTGCCGGGAAGCCGAGCGAGCCCCTCGTCGCCTGGCCGGGTGCTTGACCGGGTGCCTGACCCCGGTCACGTCCACCACCTGCCCGAGGGCGGCCGTCCGAGCACCGCTACCTGCCCGATCAGCGACAAGCCCTGCTGGTGCACCCCCATGGCGCTACCGGCGTTGGGCCGGAATGCGCTGCAGACCGCCCAGTGATCGTGTGTAGCCCCTGGCCGGACGATCGGCGCGCTTGACCCCCGCTGTAGAATCGCGGACACCGGCCAGTTGCGCGTCGAGGTGCGGGCGGTCGTGGTCACATGGGGAGGGCACCGCGGGGTCAAGTTGACGCCGCCGGTGCCGACTCTACTACTGGGAAGGCTCGGCAGACCATTGGCGAAGGAACGTATCGAACGCGACGACGAGGACCTCGTACGTCTGTACCTGACCGATATCGGCCAGTACCCCTTGCTGACCAAGGACGACGAGGTTCGCCTCGCCCAGGCGATCGAGGCCGGTCGAGAGGCGGAGGACGAGCTGCGCAAGGCGCCAAAGGGCCTCTCCGCCGCCAAGAAGCGTGAGTTCCGGCGGGCCGTGATCGCTGGCGAGCACGCTCAGCAGACGTTCGTTCAGTCCAACCTGCGGTTGGTCGTTTCGATCGCCAAGAAGTACCAGGCCTCCGGGCTGCCCCTCCTGGACCTCATCCAAGAGGGCAACCTCGGTCTCATGCACGCCGTCGAGAAGTTCGACTGGCGGAAGGGCTTCAAGTTCTCGACCTACGCGACCTGGTGGATCCGCCAGGCCATCACCCGCGGCATCGCCAACACCGGGCGGACCATCCGGCTGCCGGTGCACGCCGGCGACACCCTGGCACGTGTGCAGACGGCCCAGGCCCGCCTGGAGCTGAAGCTCGGCCGGCCCGCCACCCTGGCCGAGCTCGGGGTCGAGGTCGAGATGCCCGAGGACAAGCTGGTGGAGGCCCTGCGGTTCCGGGCCGAGCCGCTCTCGCTGTCCGAGCCGCTGCGCGAGGACGGCGATGCCGAGCTGGGCGACGTTGTGGAGGACCGCTCGGCCGAATCCCCCTTCGAGGTGGCGGCCGTGTCCCTCCTGCCCGACGAGATCGGGCGGCTGCTGTCCCCCCTCGACGAACGCGAGCGCGAGATCCTGCGCCTCCGCTTCGGCCTCGACCGGGGCGAGCCTCGCACCCTGGAGGAGGTCGGCGAGCAC
>DAHUYA010000171.1 GCA_027315445.1 Acidimicrobiaceae bacterium
GCACGGACGAGATCCAGCGCCACGTGATCGCCGAGCGGGCGCTCGGCCTCCCCCGTGAGAGCTATCCGGACCGGGACCGGTCCTACGGTGAGGTGCTCCGCGACCTCGGCGCCGCCCGCGGCGGGTGACCGCGGCGGGGGATCGGGGTCGGCGACCAGGGCGGCTGCCGGCCGGTCCCGCCGCTACCATGTCGGCGGCTCGACGGAGATGGGGAACGACGTGGTGGCGAAGCGCAGTGAGTCGACGGTGCGCGAGAAGCCCCAGAAGATCGCCGACGAGTTGCGGACCCTGATCGTCAAGGGCGAGCTGGTGGAGGGCCAGTGGCTGGGCCGCGAGCCCGAGCTGGTCGAGCGCTTCGGCGTGTCGCGCCCCTCGCTGCGCGAGGCGCTCCGCATCCTCGAGGCGGAGGGGCTGATCACCGTCCTGCGGGGGCTGAAGGGCGGGGTGGTCGTCCGCCAGCCCGACCACCGGATGACCGCCCGGACGGCCGCCATCGTCCTGCAGGCCAGGAACGTGTCGCTGGCCGACGTCTTCGGCGCCCGGAGCATGCTCGAGCCGCTCGCCGCCAAGGCGATCGCCTCCTCGCGGCGCCGGCGGGCCGCCGTCCGCGAGCTGCGGGAGCTGATCGAGCAGGAGGCGGCGGCGATCGAGGACCCCGAGGCGTTCGGGCGGGCCAATGCCCGCTTCCACGAACGGCTGGTGGCGCTGGCCGGCAACCAGACGCTCACCATCGTGGCCGAGATGCTGAACGAGATCGTCGCCCGGGCCGTCACCGCGGTGAGCCGGTCCGACGACGCCCTCGGCTCGATCGCCGTCCGCCGGCGCGGCATCCGCTCGCAGTACCGGTTGACCGAGCTGCTCGAGGCGGGTGACGGCGCGGCGGCCGAGGAGCAGTGGCGGGCCCACATGGCGGTGGTGGGCAAGGTGATGCTGGGCCAGCAGGCGACCACCGTCGTCGACCTCTTCCACCACGATCCGGACTGAGCACCCTGAGGAGGGACATGACACCTGCACAAGACGCCCCCGGCCCGGCCGAGCTCGTCGCGGAGTTCATCGACTCGTGGCCCGGGGGGACCCTGCCACCCTGGCCTCGTTCTTCGCCGAGGACGCGGTGTACCACAACATGCCCCTCGAGCCCATCGTGGGGAGGGCGGCCATCGAGGAGACCTTCGCCGGGTTCGTGGCCATGGCCCCGCAGATCCGGTTCGAGACGCGCCACCTGCTGGCCGAGGGCGACCTGGTGATGACCGAGCGGGTCGACCACTTCACCAGCGATCAGGGGACGATCTCACTGCCGGTGATGGGGGCGTTCGAGGTCCGCGGCGGGAAGATCGCCGCCTGGCGGGACTACTTCGACCTGAACCAGTTCACCTCCCAGATGGGCGGCGGGGACGGCTGAGCGCCGGGCCGGCTGAGCGCCGGGGCGACCGCGCCGCGCCGCCGGTTGAATACCTTTAGATGTTTTTGTAGCATGGGGTCCATGCCGGGGGAGTGGTCGCTGTCGGCGGTCTTCGGCGTGGTCGCCGACGCCGTCCCCGACCGCGACGCCCTGGTCCAAGGGGCCGACCGCCGAACCTTCGCCCAGGTGCAGGAGCGGACCCGGCGGCTCGGGGCGTTCCTGCGCGACCGGGGGCTCGGGGCGCGCAGGGAGCGGGACGAGCTCGAGCGCTGGGAGTGCGGGCAGAGCAGGTTGGCCGTCGTGCTGGCCAACTGCCCCGAGTACGTCGAGACCATGCTCGGCGCCTACCGGGCGCGCACGGTCCCGTTCAACGTCAACCATCACTACAACCCGGCCGAGATCGCCTCGCTGCTCGACCAGGTCGGTGCCGAAGCCGTGGTGTACCACCGGCGGTTGGCCCCGCTCGTCGCCGAGGCCGCCGCCGGGACCGCGGCGGGGGCGGCCGGCCTGCTGCTGCTCGAGGTGGACGACGGGTCGGCCAACGAGCCGCTCCCCGGCTCCGTCCCCTACGAGTCGGCCATCGAGCAGGGTGGCGAGCAGGGTGGCGATCCCGCCGGCCCGTCAGCGCCGCCGTCGCCCGACGACGTCTACCTGGTGTGCACCGGCGGCACCACCGGGCGCCCCAAGGGGGTGGTCTGGCGCCAGGCGGACGTCTACGTCTCGGCCATGGGCGGGACCGGGGACGCCACCGCCGAGTCGCTCGCCGCCGCCGCGGTGGCGAGCGCCGCCGGTGGGGCGGCGTGGTTCCCCGCCTGCCCCCTGATGCACGCCGCCGCCCAGTGGACCGCGTTCAGCGGCCTGTTGGCCGGCGCCACGGTCGTCCTCCACGACGACACGGCGCCCTTCGACGCGGGCGCCATCCTGCGGACCGCCGAGGCCGAGCGGGTCACCCTGATGGCGATCGTGGGGGACGCCTACGCCCGGCCCATGATCGAGGAGCTGGCCACCGGGCGCTACGACCTGTCCTCCCTGCGCCGACTCGGCACCGGCGGGGCCCTCACGAGCGCCGCCTCCAAGCAGGCGCTGGTCGGGTTGCTGCCCGGGGCCCACATCGTCGACGGGTACGGGGCGTCGGAGACCGGGGGGATGGCCTTCGGCGCCTCCTTCAAGGGTGGTGGTCCGGGGGGGCTGCAGCTCTCGACGGGCGGGGTCGTCCTGTCGGCCGACCGGTCCCGCATCCTCGAGCCGACCGAGCGCGAGGTGGGCTGGACGGCCCGGACCGGTCGGGTCCCCCTCGGCTACCTCGGCGACCCCGTCCAGACCGAGCGGACCTTCCCGGTGGTCGACGGGCGCCGGATGGCGGTGCCGGGCGACCGGGCCCGGTGGGGGCCGGACGGCACGATCGTCATGCTCGGCCGTGATGCCATGGTGATCAACACCGGCGGCGAGAAGGTGTTCGTCGAGGAGGTGGAGGAGGCGATCTGCGGGCACCCCGACGTCCTCGACGCGCTGGTGGTGGGCCGGCCGAGCGAGCGCTTCGGCGAGGAGGTGGTGGCTCTGGTGCAGGTGCGTCCCGGCGCCGATCTCTCCCCGCGAGACGTCCGGGAGCAGGCCGCTCGCACGGTCGCCCGCTTCAAGGCGCCCCGGGCCGTGCTCTTCTGCGAACGGATCGGCCGGCACCCGACCGGGAAGCCCGACTACGAGTGGGCGCGCCGGTCGGCGCCGGCGGCCGAACCGGTCGGCGCCGGCGACGGTTGATTACATCTAGATCTTTTCCATACAATCGGCCCCCGGCCCCCGGCCCCCGGCCCCCGGCCGGTCGGGGACGAGCCCCCCGGCGCCGGGCGCCGGGACAGAGAGGCGGAGGTACGAGCGAGATGGATGAGCACGTCCGTGTCGAACGAGAGGGCGCCATCGCCACGGTCACCCTCGACCGTCCGGGCACCCGCAACGCCTGCTCGATGGCGATGTGGCTGGCCATCCGGGACTGCTTCCGGGACCTGGCGGCCTCCGACACCCGGGCGATCGTCCTCACCGGCGCCAACGGCGACTTCTGCTCGGGGGCGGACGTCGTCAAGAAGGAAGGGGCGAGCGGATGGGAGGGCAACAAGCTGACGGCCATGCGCCAGCTGGCGGAGTCGGTGGTGGCCGTCCACGACTGCCCGATCCCGGTCATCGCCAAGGTCGACGGGGTGGCCGTGGGGGCCGGCTTCGGGCTGGCGCTGGCCGCCGACCTCCTCTGGTGCTCGGACCGGGCAAGGATGTCGGCCGTCTTCGCCAAGCTCGGGCTCAGCCTCGACTACGGGCTGTCGTTCCTACTGGCCAAGCGCATCGGGCTCCACAAGGCGAAGGAGATCGCCTTCACCGGCGAGATGATGGACGCCGCACGGGCCGAGCAGCTCGGTATCGTCAACGCCGTGGTCGCGGTGGCCGATCTCGACCGAGCCGTGCAGGAGGTGGCCGAGCGGATCGCCGGTGGGCCGCCCATCGCCCTCTCCATGACCAAGCGCATGCTCGACCACGCGGCCACCTCCTCGCTCGCCCAGTCGCTCGAGGTGGAGGCCATGGCGCAGAACGTCAACCTCGGCACCTCCGACCTCATCGAGGGCCTGACGGCCTTCGCCCAGAAGAGGCCGCCGGTGTTCGAGGGCCGCTGACGTCCCGACCGGCGAAGGAGGTCCTGCGGTGAACCGGGCGATCGACTGCCTCGTCAACGTCGACATGGGGGGCCGGAAGCCCCCCGACTGGATGGTCCGGGTGAAGGAGGACTACTTCAAGGGCGGCGACTCCTTCTTCAAGAGCCCCGAGCTGGGGGAGCTGCTCGACGACATGGACGCCCACGGGGTCGAGCGGGCCATCCTCCTGGCCAACGTCGCCGACACCGAGGGGCGGGCCTTCCGGTTCGCCGGCGAGCGCCCGGACCGGTTCGCCCTCGGGGTGGGCGGGCTCAACCTCTTGCGACCGATGGGGACCCTGCGCACCCTCGAGTCGGTGGTGCGGGACCACCCGGTGGTCTACGCGGCCGTCGGCCCGAGCTTCTGGGGCGACGGGATGTACCCGCCGAGCGACGCCGTCTACTACCCGCTCTACGTGAAGTGCTGCGAGCTCGACCTGCCGCTGTGCCTCAACACCGGGATGCCCGGCCCGCCGCTGCCGGCGGAGGCCCAGAACCCGATCCACCTCGACCGGGTCTGCATCCGCTTCCCGGAGCTGCGGCTCTGCATGATCCACGGCGCCGACCCCTGGTGGGACACGGCCATCCGGATGCTCGGCAAGTACGCCAACCTCCGGCTGATGACCTCGGCGTGGTCGCCGAAGCGGCTCCCGGCGTCGCTCCTGCACTTCATGTCGACCCGGGGGAGGGACCGGGTCCTGTTCGCCACCGACTACCCGGTGCTGTCGATGGAGCGGTGCCTCGGCGAGGCGGCGGCCCTCGACCTGGCCGACGAGGTGCGCCGGGCCTGGCTGCTCGACAACGCCCGGGCCTTCTTCTTCGGCGACGACGTGCCCTGAGCCAGCCGATTCTTCGGCGGCGACATGCCCCGAAAGGACCGCCCGACGTCCGTGTTCGGTGCCTGTTCGGCACTATGGAGGGGTGGTACCCACCGGCGTCTCGCCTGGCGCTGCGCTCGCGGACGGACCCACGGAACGGTGCGAGCCGCAGGCGCAGCCGTGCGAGCCGCAGGCGCAGCCGTGCGAGTTGCCCGCACACCGTGCCGCAGGGGCGCGACGCCGACGCCGGTGGCTCCGGCGTGTCCTCGCGACCCTGTCGGCCTTCGTCGTCCTGACCTGCATCGCCGTCGGCTCGCTGCTCGCGGCCGTCCCGAGTGTCGCCACGGCTCAGTCGCTGGTGCGCCGCGAGCTCGCCTCCCACGAGGCACGGGCCGTCCGCAGGGTGCCTCCGAAGGTCGCCGACGCGCTCATCGCCATCGAGGACCAGGTCTTCGGGTCCCCGCCGGGGGTGGACATCGCGTACGGTCTCGTCCGTTATGCCTACGCGCGCCTGCTCGGGCGTACGAGCCAGGGCGGCGCCACCTTGGCCCAACAGCTGGCCAAGCGGCTCTACACGCCGGGTGGACGTTCCGTGCTGGCCAAGGTCGAGCAGGTCGGCCTGGCGCTCAAGCTCGAGCTGACGTACTCGCACCGCCAGATCCTGACCATGTACGTGAACGACGTGTACTTCGGCGCCGGCGCGTGGGGACTGGCCGACGCGTCGACGCGCTACTTCCACCGACCGCCGTCCACCCTCGACTGGGCCCAGGCCAGCCTGCTGGCGGGCCTGGTGCAGGCGCCGAGCCGCTACGACCCCCTGCGCCATCCACACCTGGCGCTCGAGCGTCGTGACGCAGTGGTCACCCAGCTCGAGGCGATGGGGATCCTGAGCGCCGCCGAGGCGCACCGCGTGGCGGCGCAGCCGATCCTCTAGCTCCCCCCACCGGCGCCCTGGGCCAGCAGCTCGTCCTGGCGGTCGGCTTCCCGCCGGACCGAGGCGGCCGCCAGCACCAGGTAGACCACGGCGCCGACGGCGATGCCCATGAAGACCGAGAAGTCGGCCCGGACGAAGGAGTTGGAGCCGGTCGCCGCGGCGACCGAGTTCATCCAGGTGGGCACCGTGAAGGTGGCGTTCAGCCCGGCCATGGCGGCCACCATGCCGAGCAGCTGGGCGACGATCGCCGGCCAGTGGACGCCCCCGTTGCGGTAGTACAGGGAGCCCTTCGTCTTCTGCAGCTCGAACGGCACGTAGCGGAACCGCCGCAGCGCCCAGTCCACCAGGTAGAGGGCCATCCACGGGGCGATCCAGACGATCACCACGTCCACGAAGTCCTTCAGGTAGGTGCTGAAGGACGAGTTGAAGACGGCCCACATGGTGATCACCAGGCACAGGGCGGTGTCGACGAGGACCGCCTGGTACCGCTTCACCCGCACCCCCATGGCCTGCAGGGTGACGCCGGAGGAGTACATGTCGAGGCTGTTGATCCCGAAGAGCTGCACGACGGCGAAGACCAGGAAGAGCACCACGAACCAGGCGGGGATGAAGCCCTGGTGGGCGAACGGCAGGAAGGCGTTGCTGGAGGTGCCGACGCTGGCCAGGAAGGTGCCGACCACCGCCCCGAGCGTCATCACCAGGATCTCGGGGACCGCGGTCCCCAGGAAGACCCAGCCCACGATGGCCTTGCGGGAGGTGTCAGGCGGGCAGTAGCGGGTGTAGTCGTTGCCGCACTCCGTCCAGCCGAGCCCGCTCAGGGTGATGGTGAAGGCCAGCCCTGACAGGTACACCTCCCAGCTGGCCCCGTGCTTGACCCCGTTCAGGTTGGCGTGCTGGCCCGCGAAGACGGCGAGGACGACGAACAGCACGCAGAACGGGACGATCAGCCAGCGCAGGACCTTCACCATGGTGGCGTGGCCGAGGAAGGGGAGGATGAACTGGATCCCTGTCGCCACCAGCACGAAGATCACCTTGGCGGCGGTGCCCGGCGCGAAGCCGGCCTTGATGGCCAGCACCTCGGCCGCCCCGACGATCAGGATCAGCCCCTCCACCTCGAAACCGACCTGGGTGATCCAGTTGAAGAAGGCGATGACCCGCGAGCCGTTGGGCCCGAAGCTCGCCCGGTTGGTCCCGAACACGGTGGTCCCGGTGATCGGGCCCTGGAGGCTGCAGAGCCCGAGGAAGAAGTAGGAGAGGTTCCCGATGATGATGAGGGAGAGCGCCTGGGCGAAGGTGAACCCGAACGTCATGAGGATGGCGCCGTAGATGAAGTACTCGACCTGCACGCTGGCGCCGGCCCACAGTGCCCCGACGTCGCGCGGGCGGGCCCATCGCTCGTTCTCCGGTATGAAGTCGACCCCGTGCGTCTCGACATGGAACGCCTGGTCGGACTGCGGCAGATCCGTCACCGGCACCTGCGGATCCGTGGTCTCCAGCATGGCGGCCACCCGATTCCCCTCCTGTCCGTCGGTCATTGCGGGCGGGAGGGGTGAGCGCGATCGGGCCGCGGCCGGCTGGACATGGGTCCCCCGGCTCCGGAACGCACCACGCTCGCCCTCCCCGTCGAGGTGCGTCCCCTGGCGCCGCGCCCTCCTACGTCGCCGCACACCATGCGTGCTGGCGGACGTGACGTCAAGCGGACAGGTGTGCACAGTCGGTTTCGGGCCCTTCGAGCCTCGACGGGGCGGCGACGTGCGGCTCACCCCGACGCGGTCCGCGCTCAGCTCCCGAGGAACCACTCCAGCTCGGCCAGCAGCGCCGCCCGCCGCTCGGCCGGGGCGAAGCAGGAGTCGATCGAGGTGCGGGCCACCTCCCCCAGCACCGCCCGGTCCCAGCCGAACTCCTCGGCGCAGCGCCGGTACTCGCCCGGGACGTCCACCCCGTAGAGCAGGGGGTCGTCGGTGTTGAGGGAGATCCGGACCCCCGCCTCGTGCAGGCGGGGCAGCGGGTGCTCGGCCAGCGACGGCACGACGCCGAGGATGACGTTGGAGGACGGGCACACGTCGAGCGGGATCCGGCGCTCGGCCAGCTCGCCGACCAACCGCCGGTCCTCGACGGCCCGGATCCCGTGGTCCACCCACTCGGCGCCGAGCCGGTCGACGGCGTCGCGGACGCCGTGGGGACCGCTCGACTCGCCGGCATGGGCGCACCGCCGGAGGCCGCCTCCGGCCGCCCGGGCGAACGCCTCCTCGAACCGCTCGGTGTGGGAGGCCGACCCGCCGGCCTCGTCGCCGTCGATCGAGAGCCCCGACACCCGCGGATGGCCGGCCGAGAGCATCCACTCGACCAGCGCCACCGCCTCGGCGGCGCTCTGGGTGCGCTTGATCGAGAGGCACAGGGTGGCGGTGGTCCTGCGCCGGACCTCACCGTCGGCGAAGCCGCGGTCGAGGGCGGCCACCATCTGGTCGAGCCGGCCGTCCCAGGCAGCCCAGTGGGTCGGATTGCAGATGACGTCGACGTGGCGTACGCCGGCGGCGGCCGCCCGCTCGACGATGCCGCCGGCGATGGCCGCCAGGTCCTCCGCCGAGTCGACCAGTCGGCAGGACCAGTCGAGGTAGGCGAGCAGCGCCGGCAGGTCGCGGACCGGCAGCCGCGGCGCGCCCGTCGGGTCGAGCCTCCGGCGGCGGGCGGCGTCCTCGACCAGTGACGGTGGGACGCACCCCTCGAGGTGGCAGTGCACCTCGGCCTTGGGCAGCTCCCTCAGCCATCGGGCGTCGACCGGCCTCGAGCGTCGCATCGCCTCAGCTTGCCGCACTCCACCCGGCGCCGTCGGGTGGCGCACCGGCGCCTCACCCGGCGCCGCCGGTGCGCGGTGAGGCAACATGACACACATGTCACCTTCACGACCCTTCCGGTTCGCCGCCCAGCTCAGCCGGGCCCCCGACGGCACCGCCGCGGGCTGGGCGGCCCAGGCGAGGCGGGCCGAGGACCTCGGGTACTCGGCCCTCTTGATGCCCGACCACTTCGGCGACCAGCTCGCCCCGGTGCCGGCACTCATGGCGGCCGCTGCCGCCACCGAGCGGCTGCGGCTCGGCTCGCTGGTGTTCTGCAACGACTACCGCCATCCGCTGGTGCTGGCCAAGGAGATGGCCACGCTCGACCTGCTCTCCGGCGGCCGGCTCGAGCTGAGCCTCGGGGCCGGCTGGATGCGGAGCGACTACGAGCAGTCGGGGATCGCCTACGACCCGCCGGCCAGGAGGGTCGACCGGTTCGAAGAGGCGGTGGCGGTGCTGACCGGGCTGCTCGAGGCCGACGGCCCGTTCAGCTTCTCCGGGAAGCACTACACGGTGGTCGAGAACACGCCGACCCCGCGGCCGGCCCAGCGGCCGCGACCGCCGATCATCAT
>DAHUYA010000180.1 GCA_027315445.1 Acidimicrobiaceae bacterium
GACCCAGTTGACGATGTTGACCGCCCAGGACCTTTTGTTCGGGCCGACGCTGCGACGCTTCCCCGGGCTCCGGGTGGCGCTGTCGGAGGGCGGGATCGGGTGGATCCCCTACTACCTCGACCGGATCGACCGGCACGTCCGGAACCAGACGTGGACCCACAACGACTTCGGGGACGAGCTCCCCTCGGAGGTCTTCGCCAAGCACTTCCTCGCCTGCTTCATCACCGACCCCTCGGGGCTGAAGATGCGCCAGCGGATCGGTGTCGACGTCCTCGCGTGGGAATGCGACTACCCGCACTCGGACACCACCTGGCCGGAATCGCCCGAGCTGCTCATGGACGAGCTCGACGGAGCCGGGGCGACCGACCAAGAGGTCCACAAGATCACCTGGGAGAACAGCGCCCGCTTCTTCGACTGGGACCCGTTCGCCCACTTCACCAAGGCCCAGGCCACCGTCGGCGCCCTCCGGGCGCTGGCCACCGACGTGGACACCACCCGGGCGTCCAAGGAAGAGTGGCGCCGGCGCAACGAGGCGGCCGGGATCGGCGCCGTCTAGCGGCGAGCGGTCCCGGTCAGGTCACGACACCGTCGACCTTCAGGGACACCACCTCTTCCCAGTCGAGCCCGAGCCCGGTGAGCACCTCGTCGGTGTGCTCGGCGAAGCGCGGGGCGCGCCCCAGGTCGGGCGGCCGCTCGTCGAACTGCACCGGGCTGGCCACCAGCCGGTAGTCCGGTCCGTCGCCGCCGGGGACGGTGCGCAGGTACCCGTTGCTCCGGACCTGGGGATCGTCGGCCACCTGCAGGGTGTCCTGCACCGGTGCCCATGGGCCGCTCAGGGTGGCGAGGGCGGCGGTCCAGTACGAGAGGGGCTGGGCCGCGATCGCCTCGGCGACGAGGGCCGCCGCCTCCTCGGCATGGGCCGCGATGTCCTCGGCCGAGGCGAACCGGGGGTCCTCGGCCGCCTCCGGTCGCCCGATGTGCCGGCAGACCTCGGCCCAGTAGCGCCCGGGTTGGAGCATCACCAGGGACAGGTACCGGCCGTCGGCCGTCCGGTAGAGGGACGACAGGGGGTTGCCCGAGCCGAGGGTCCCGGTCCGGGGGGCCTCCCACGGCCGCCGCAGGAGCAGCGACGAGCTGACGGCCATGCCCATCGCCCACAGCCCGCTGCCGAGCAGCGAGACGTCGACGACCGAGGTCTCCCCGGTGCGCTCGCGGGCGAAGAGGGCGGCGGCGATCCCACCGGCCAGGTTGGTCCCCGAGATCGTGTCGCCGTAGGCCGGGGCGGGTGGGGGGATCAACCCCTCCACGTCCGGCGGGGTGATGCTGGCCGCGGTGGAGGCCCGGCTCCAGAAGGCCGTCATGTCGTAGCCGCCACGGTCCGCCTCCTCGCCCCGGGCGCCCAGCGCGCTACCCCGGGCGTAGACGATCCTCGGGTTCACCCCTCGGATGTGCTCGACGTCGATCTCGAAGCGCTGCCGGCTGCCCGGCAGGAGGCTGGTGAGGAAGACGTCGGACTGGCGGGCGAGCCGGTAGAGCACCTCGCGACCCCGCTCCTGTGTGAGGTCGAGCCCGATGCTCCGCTTGCCCCGGTTCGGGTGCTCGACGTTGGGGTTGAGGTCCCCCTCGACCACGAAGGACCCGGTGCGGCGCAGGCCCCGCTGCGGGTCCCCGGTCACCGCGTGCTCGACCTTCAGGACCTCGGCGCCCCAGTCGGCGAGCACGGCCCCCGCCGAGGTGACGAAGCCGTACATGGCGACCTCGAGCACTCGGACGCCGCTCATCGGGCTCTGCATGGGCGACCGCCCTCCGGAGATTCGGTTGCGCCGACCGACCGGTCGGACCAAGATGGTGGCGCTGACCGTCGCAGCTTCGTAAAGAACTGACCTGAACCTGTTGCGAAAACTAGCTTCTCTGTTACAGTGAGACAAGTTTCCCGGCGATTGAGTTACGACGCACGGGGGCGCGCCGGCCACCGGGCCGCGCGGCGCGACGGGGGCAACACCATGGGAGTGGGAGGGACGATGGGTCTTCGACTGGCAAAGGTTTCGCTCGCCGCGGCGACGCTGCTCGGCGTCCTCGGCGTGCTGTCGGGGCCGATGGCTCCGAGTGCCTCGGCCGCGCCGGCGCCGATCACGATCGCCTACATCAGCTCGCTCACCGGCCCCGGTGGACCCCAGGATGCCTCCTCGCCGGCCGGCTTCCTCGCCCGGATCGACCTCCAGAACGCCCAGGGCGGCGTGCACGGGCACAAGCTGGTGCCGCTCGTGCTCGACGACCAGACCAACCCGGCGGACATCGCCACCGTGGTGCAGCTCGCCATCTCGAAGGGGGCCTTCGGGATCGTCTCGCAGAGCCCGCTGTTCTTCTTGGCCGCCAAGTACCCCCAGCAGGCCGGCGTCCCGGTGACCGGCTCCTACGACGACGGCCCGGAATGGGGCCAGCAGCCCTACACCAACATGTTCGCCTCCGACGAGGGCAGCGTCGACCCGAAGTACCCGGTCAACACCCAGCTGGGCGACCTCTTCAAGAAGCTCGGCGGCTCGGTGCTCGGCGCCTACGGCTACGGCATCTCGCCGTCCTCGAGCCGGGCGGCCATCGCCACCGCCAAGTCGTTCGAGCACGCCGGGGGGAAGGTGGGCGTCCTCAACACCTCGGTTCCCTTCGGCGCGGTCGACTTCACCACCGACGCACTCATCGCCAAGCAGCACGGGATCAACGCCCTGTCGCCGGCGATGGACGGCAACTCCAACTACGCCCTGGCCACCGCGCTCGAGCAGGCCGGGGTCAAGCTGAAGGCGGTGGTCTTCGCCACGGGCTACGAGCCGGGCGTGATCCACTCGCCGGTGTGGAACACCCTGCAGGGTGACTACTTCCTGTCGCTGTTCCGCCCCTGGGACCTCCCCAACGCCGGCACCCGGCAGATGCAGGCCGCAATGGAGAAGTACCAGCACTTCACCAAGAGCCAGTTCCCCACCTTCGGCCAAGCCGAGGCGTGGGCGGGTGCCGACCTCATGATCAAGGGGCTCGAGATGGCAGGCAAGAACCCGACGAGGCCGGCGGTGATCAAGGACCTCCGTGGCCTGAAGGCGTACAACGACAACGGCCAGCTGCCGATCACGATCAACTACTCGACCATCTTCGGCCACGACCCGGCCCAGACCTGCGCCTGGATCATGAAGGCGGTCAAGAACGGCTTCGTCCCCTGGTCGACCAAGCCCTTCTGCGGGACCGACCTGCCGGGCACCTCGACGGCCAGCTCCTAGCCGCAGGCCGCCCGCACGGGGCCCCCGCACGGGGCCCCCGCACGGGGCCGTCATGCGGGGCCGTTATGCGGGGCCGTTCGGGACAGCGGTGGAGCGCTCGGGGCGCCCCGCCGGCTCCCGACGGGCGCCTGCCAGCCCGTAGTCTCCCGTCCGTGAACCGCGGTGCCCGGACGGCGGACCAAGAGGAGCAGGAGGGTGAGGCGGTCCGGCCGCCGGGAGTCGACGGGGCCTTGCGCGGCACCCTGTTCACCCCCCCGGCGGGGCGGCGGTCCCCGGCGATCGTGGTGCTGCCGGAGATCGACGGCTACTCGGCCGGCACCGAGGCGGCCGCCCGGCGGCTGGCCGGCGGCGGGTACCTGGCGCTTGCCCTCGACCCCTTCGCCGGAGTCGGCGGGACGCCCCCACTGCGGTCGCGGGCCGACACCGTCGCCTGGGTGCTCTCCCTCAACGAGCGGCGGCACCTTTCCGACGTGGCCCAGGCCATCGCCTGGCTCCGGGCACACCCGACAGCCGACGGGCGTCTGGGCCTGCTCGGCTTCTCGGCCGGGGGTCGCTACTCGCTCCTGCTCGCCACCGAGCCCCACGGCATCGACGCCGTCGTCACCTTCTACGCCCCGCCCTGGCCGCGCGAGTCGCTGCAGACCGTGATGGCCTCGGGCGACCACCTCCCGCGCGTGCGCCCCCCGATCTGCGCCCTCTTCGCCGAGCAGGACGACTTCGTCCCGCCGGCGGTGCTCGACCGGTACCGGGCGGCGACCACCGGCCGGGTCGGCGACGAGATCCACGTCCTGCCGGGACGGCACCTGTTCGCCAACCCGGTCCGGCGGGCCTACCAGGCCGACTCGACGGAGCAGGCCTGGCGCCTCGCCCTCGCCTTCCTCGGCCGCCACCTCGGACCGCACTAGCGAGCCGTCACGCTTGCTGCGATGGGGGCTCTCACTTACGATAATGGCGTTCTCAGCAGACGAGGAGGAGCCTCATGTCCAGAGTCCCGCTGTTCGACGCCGACAACCACATGTACGAGACGAAGGACGCCCTGACCAAGTTCCTCCCCGACCGCTACCGCGGGGTGATCGACTACGTGGACGTGCGCGGCCGGACCAAGATCGTGGTGCGCGGCCAGATCAGCGAGTACATCCCCAACCCCACCTTCGACGTGGTGGCCAGACCCGGCGCGCAGGAGGACTACTACCGGGGGGGAACCCCGAGGGGAAGAGCCGCCGCGAGATCTTCGGCGAGCCCATCCGCGCCATTCCGGCCTTCCGGGAGCCGGCGCCCCGCCTCGAGCTGATGGACGAGCAGGGGGTCGACCGGGCCCTCATGTTCCCGACCCTGGCCAGTCTGATCGAGGAGCGGCTGCGCGACGACCCAGACCTCATCCACGTCGTGGTCCACGCCCTCAACCAGTGGATGCACGAGACCTGGTCCTTCAACTACCAGGACCGGATCTTCGCCACTCCGGTCATCAGCCTCCCGGTGGTCGAGAAGGCGATCGAGGAGCTCGAGTGGGTGGTGGCCCGTGGCGCCCGGGCGATCCTGATCCGCCCGGCACCGGTCCCCGGCCACCGCGGTCCCCGGTCCTTCGGCCTGCCCGAGTTCGATCCCTTCTGGGAGAAGGTCGTGGAGGCGGACCTCCTGGTCGGCATGCACTCGTCCGACAGCGGCTACTCCCGCTACGCCAACGAGTGGACGGGCGGCCACGCCGAGATGCTCCCGTTCCAGCCGCAGGCCTTCCGGATGCTGCTCGAATGGCGCCCGATCGAGGACGCGGTGGCCGCCATGGTGTGCCACGGCGCCCTCTCACGCTTCCCCCGGCTCAAGGTGGCGGTGATCGAGAACGGCAGCAGCTGGGTGGAGCCGCTCCTCAAGGCCATGGCCGACGTCTACGAGAAGATGCCCCAGGACTTCATGGAGGACCCGGTAGACGTGGTCAAGCGCAACGTCTCCATCAGCCCCTTCTGGGAAGAGGATCTCGGGGCGCTGGCCGAGGTGCTGGGCGAGGACCACGTGCTGTTCGGGTCCGACTACCCCCACCCCGAGGGCCTGGCCGAGCCGGCGACCTTCACCGACGGGCTCTCCCACTTGCCGGAGCCGACGGTCGCCAAGATCATGGGCGGGAACTTGGCCCGTCTGATGAACGTCGCCGACGTCGCGGCCGCCTGACCGCCGCCCGAGACAGGAGGAGCGATGCCCCGCCCCCGGACCCCGCCGGCCCCGATCCGCCTGCGGGCCGCCCGCATGCTCGACGTCGTCACCGGCGAGCTCGTCACGCCGGGTGACCTGCTGATCGAGGACGGCCGCATCGTCTCCCTCTCCCCCACCTCGGTCCCCTCGGGATCAGAGGAGATCGATCTCGGCGACCTGACGCTCCTCCCCGGACTGATGGACATGGAGGTCAACCTCCTCCTCGGCGGCCCGAACCACGAGAGCCCCCTCAACCCGGTGCAGGACGACCCGGCGCTGCGCACCCTGCGGGCGGTGGCCAACGCCCGTCGCACCCTGCGGGCGGGGTTCACCACCGTCCGCAACCTGGGGCTCTTCGTCCAGACCGGCGGCCTGCTGCTCGACGTCGCCCTCAAGAGGGCCATCGACTTCGGCTGGATCGAGGGCCCCCGGGTGGTCCCGGCCGGCCACGCCATCGCCCCCACCGGGGGGCACCTCGACCCCACCATGTTCCAGGCGCTCGCTCCCCACATCATGCCGCTCACCGTCGAGGAGGGCATCGCCAACGGCGTGGCCGAGGTCCGAAAGGCGGTCCGCTACCAGATCAAGTACGGGGCCGAGCTGATCAAGGTCTGCGCCTCCAACGGGGTCATGTCCCACACCGGCCCCGCCGGCGCCCAGCAGTACTCGGACGAGGAATTGCGGGCCATCGCCGACGAGGCCCACCGGGCCGGGCGAAAGGTGGCGGCCCACTGCATGGGCGACGGCGCGGTCCGGGCGGCGGTCGAGGCGGGGATCGACTGCATCGAGCACGGCTTCCTGGCCGGCAAGGACACGCTCGACCTGATGGCCGAGCGGGGCACCTTCCTGGTGGCGACCAGCTACCTGGCCGACGGGATGGACGTCTCGCGGGCCGCCCCCGAGCTGCAGGCCAAGGCGGCCGAGGTGTTCCCCCGGTCACGGGCGACCATCAGCATGGCGATCGAGCAGGGTGTGCGCATCGCCTGCGGCACCGACGCCCCCGCGATCCCGCACGGGCGCAACGCCAAGGAGCTGCTCGCCCTGGTCGACCGGGGCATGACCCCGCTGCAGGCGATCCGGGCGGCCACGGTGGTCTCGGCCGAGCTCATCGCGGCCGAGGACCGCGGCAGGCTCGAGGAGGGCCTGCTGGCCGACGTGATCGCCGTGGCGGGCGACCCGACGTCCGACATCACCGCCACCGAGCGGGTGGCCTTCGTGATGAAGGGCGGCACCGTCTACCGCAACGACGCGGCCGGACCCCGAAGGTAGCCCGAAGGCAGGGCGCCACCGCCGCCGTGGGCGCCACCGCCGCCGTGGAGAGGCAGCCCGGTCTACGGGACGGGCTCGACGACCACGTCGATCGACGAGGCCCCGCTGTCGGGCACCCTCGGCTGGCGCCAGACCTCCACCGGGAAGGAGACGGTGACCAGCGAGGAGAACAGCCAGAGCAGGTTGCGGTCCTGCTCGGCGATGCCCTCGATGGGCACGCCCTTCAGGTACTCCACCCCGTCCTCGAGCCGCGGGAACGCGGCGTCGTAGAAGGCCTGCAGCTCGTCCATCGAGCTGGCCAGGCGCTTGGCGAACCGGTCGCGCTCGCTGGGCAACACCCAGTCGGCGAACGGCTCGAGCTCGGCGAACACTTGGGGAAGGATCGGCATCTCGGTGCTCCTGTCACGAGGCGGCCGACACCCGCACCGTCGTGCGGGTCGGCCCACCCTGGTGGTCGGCGACGTACTGGCGGCAGGTCCGATGCAGATGGCGGAGCATGACCTCCTGGTCGCAGAGGGGGAACTCCCGCACGGCGCCGGTCTCGATCATCATTTGGGTCGCCTCGAGGGTGTTGCCGTCCTGCAGTCCGAACTCCTTGAAGGTCACCACCGCGAGCTCCTGCTCGAGCCGCTCGTAGGCGTTGGCCGGCGGCACGAAGTAGAGCGAGGTCTCGAAGACGTGAGTGTGGTGGGACGTCGGCCAGTAGTGGTAGGTGAGGTACCAGTTCGGCTTCCAGATCAGGATCATGAAATTCGGGAAGAACAGGTAGGAGTCGAGGCCCCAGGCAGGATGGCCCGAAGGGTTGAGCCCGGACGGGAGCGCGCCGATGTCCGGTGCGTCCCAGGGGCCGAACAGCCCGCTGCGCAGGACCCGGTCGATCGGCTTCACCATGCCGAGGTCCTTGGGCGGCGACATCCCGCCCCACGAGGACACCATCGCGTGCGGACCGTCGATGTCGTAGGCCAGCGCCTCGTAGCCGAAACTCTGGAGCTTGCGGGACTCCTCCTCGGTCGCCTGCTTCGCGTGGAGCACGGGTGCGTGGTAGAACTCGACGAAGGCGTCGATGAAGAGCTTCCAGTTGCTCCCCACCTCGGCCCGGTAGGTGTGCTTCTGGGTCATCAGGTGGAACGGGTAGCCCTCGATGCCGGCTCCGAGACGTCCCATGTACTCCCTGAGCGGCGGCGCGTCGGGGTCGAGGGTGACGAAGACGAACCCCTCCCAGACGTCGGTCCGGACCGGTGCCAGCCCGAAATTCGACTTGTCGAGGTTGAAGAATTCGTCCTCCTGCTGGACGAAGGTCAGGTTCCCCTGCAGGTCGTAGCGCCAGCCGTGGTACTTGCAGGTGAACTGGCGGCAGACCCCCTGGGTCTCCTCGCGGGGGTAGTCCTGCCACACCAGCTTGTTGCCGCGATGCCGGCACATGTTGTGGTAGGAGCGGACCTCGTCGTCCATGTCCCGGACGACGAGGACGGCGGTCCGGGCCGCATCGAGCTCCTTGGTGAAGTAGCTCCCCTTCCTCGGCAGCTGCTCCACCCGGCCGACGTTGAGCCAGGTACGCCGGAAGATGGCGTCGCGCTCGAGCTCGTAGAACTCCGGCGAGGTCGAGTCGTCGTAGACGACCGGCTCGGTGGCCAGCCCGAAGTGCTCGGTCCAGCTGCCCTCGGCAGGCTTGGTGAAGTGCGCCATGTGCGTCGTCCTCCCTCGGCGTTCCCCCGGAACGGTATCACTGCTCTCCATCTCTGAGAAACCCGTTTCCGAATGTAGTCCGACCAGGGACGCCCGGCGGTGGCTCCCGGTGCAGGGGCGCCGGCATGGGCGGCTCGGAAATGTTATGTTCGCGAAACGGGAACTTGGTTACCACCAGGCCCTCGACCCGACGTGGGAGCAGCCTTGAGCGACCTCGACTTCGAGACCATCGACTACTTCCGGACCGAAGCCCTGACGGAGGACCCCTACCCGTACTGGGACCACCTGCGGGCGAGATGCCCGATCACCAAGGAGTCGAACCACGACGTCTACATGGTGACGGGCTACGACGAGGCGATCGCCGTCTACCACGACCAGGCGACCTTCTCGAGCTGCAACTCCGTCGTCGGTCCATTCGCCAGGTTCTCGGTGCCGCTCGAGGGCGACGACGTGACCGAGATCATCGCCACCCATCGGGACGAGCTGCCCTTCAGCGACCAGCTGCCCTCCTTCGACCCGCCCAAGCACACCGCCCACCGCGGCCTTCTGATGCGTCTCATCACCCCGAAGCGGCTGCGCGAGAACGAGGAGTTCATGCGCCGGTTGGCCGACCGCCAGGTCGACGAGTTCCACGCCAAGGGCGAGTGCGACTTCATCGCCGACTACGCCGGGCCGTTCACCCTGCTCGTGATCGCCGACCTGCTGGGTGTCCCCGAGGAGGACCACCAGCGGTTCCTCGACAAGCTCGAGCGCCGCCGCCGCCCCGAGGCCACCCTGGGGAACACCGGGGACCAGTCGATGCGACACAAACCGCTCGAGTACCTCTACCAGCAATTCACCGCGTACATCGAGGACCGCCGGCGCCAACCGCGCCACGACGTCATGACCGGCCTCGCCACCGCCACCTTCCCCGACGGCACCCTTCCGCCCGTCGAGGACGTCATGCGGATCGCCGCCAACCTCTTCGCCGCCGGCCAGGAGACCACGGCCCGCCTGCTCAGCACGGCCCTGCAGATCCTCGGCGAGCGGCCCGAGCTGCAACGGCAGCTGCGCGAGGACCGCAGCCTGATCCCCGTCTTCATCGAGGAGACGCTGCGGCTCGAGAGCCCGATCAAGGGCGACTTCCGCCTCTCACGCGTGCCGACGACCATCGGCGACGTCGAGATCCCCGCCGGCAGCACGGTCATGGTCCTGCCCGGCGCGGCCAACCGAGACCCCCGCGAGTTCGACCACCCCGAGGAGCTCCGCCTCGACCGGCCGAACGTCCGGCAGCACATCGCGTTCGGCCACGGCATCCACACGTGCGCCGGAGCGCCGTTGGCCCGGGCCGAAGCCAACGTGACCCTCCACCGGTTCCTCGACCGGATGCAGGACATCCGGATCTCCGAGGCGCACCACGGACCTCCGGGCGCCCGCCGCTGGGAGTACTCGCCGACCTTCATGCTCCGGGGCCTGCAGCAGCTCCATCTCGAGTTCACCCCCGTCGGCTGACCTTCGGTCCGATCCGGCCGCCGGGGTCCCGGACGGGCCATCCCGGGCCGCCCGCCCGAGCACCGAGATGGCAGAATCTCTGCGCGGTGCCGAACGCCAGCGGTCGCAGGAGGGGGTAGGTCGTGAGCGAAGGAACATCGGGGGCGGTGACCGGTCCGGGGCAGGACAGCGCCATCCTGTTCAACCACGTCGGGCTCTGCGTCACCGACCTCGACCGATCCCGCCGCTTCTACGAGGAGGTCCTCGGCTTCCGCCACTGGTGGGAGATGGACGTGCCCGACGAGGGCACCAGCCGGCTGTTGCAGCTCGAGCCTCCCCTCGGTGTGAAGGCCGTCTACCTGGTGAAGGACCGCTTCGTGGTCGAGCTCCTCCACTACTCGACTGGGGTCACCCGCCCGGCGACCAGGCGCACGATGAACGACCCGGGGTTGACCCACCTGTCGGTGTCCGTCGCCGACATCCCCGCCGTGCTCGAGAAGGTGGCCGCCCATGGCGGGGAGGTGCTCGAGGACACCAACATGGGAGGGCTGGCGGTGATGCTGCGGGATCCCGACGGGCAGCTGATCGAGCTGACCACCCACCGGTTCCACCAGAGCCGGCCGGCGTGGCCCGACTGACCGCCCGCCCGAGGGCGTCGGCCCGGCCGGCGGAGACCGCCACCCCGGCCGGGCCCGTGCCGGCCGACGCCGCAGCCGGGGACAGGGACGAGCCGAGCCGCTCCCTCGCCCGGGAGATCCGGGCGAAGCGCTCGGCGATGATGTCGGCCGAGGTGGAGGCGGTGGCCCTCCGGCTGTTCCACGAGCGCGGGATCGGTGAGGTGACGGTCGACGAGATCGCATCGACGGCCCACATCTCGCCCCGCACCTTCTACCGCTACTTCGGCACCAAGGACGACGTCATGCAGGTGCGGATCGACCGGCGCAGCGAGGCCCTCCGGGTGGCGCTGTCCCGCCGCCCTGCCGACGAGCCGCCGCTGCAGTCGCTCCGCCTGGCTCTCGAGGAGGCCGTGTCGGCCGAGGACCCGGACCTCATCTGGCGCTGGAGCGACATCGTGTCCCACACCCCGAGCCTGATGAAGAGCGTCCTCGGCGGCATCCAGCTGAAGTCGAACCGGGTCGTGGCCGAGTTCCTGGGGGAGCGCCTCGGGACGCCGGCCGACGCACTGGTCCCCACCATGCTGGCGGCCGCCGTGGCCGGGGTCATCCAGGCGGCGCAGACCCAGTGGTACCTGCGGGGCGGGGACCTCACGACGAGGTTGTCAGAGGGACTCGCCGTCCTGGAGCGGGCGATCGGCGCCGATCCCGCCACCTGGTCGGAAGGGTCCGCCCGGCGTTGACATGATCTGAAGGAGTTGACACAATCTGCCACGGCCACCGGGGGTCCGGTCCGTCCGAGGGGGCAGCCTGTGGAACGAGCCGGGACGACAGACGCCAGTCACCGCGCACCGAGTTGCCGCGTACCGAGTCGCCGCGCACCGAGTTGCCGCGTACCGAGTCGCCGCGCACCGAGTCGCCGCGCACCGAGTCGCCGTCGGGTCGCCGCCGCGACCGGTGCGCTGGCGGTGACCGTCACCCTGGCCGCGGCCCTCGGCGCGTGGGGTGGCCCGGCCGGTGCCGTCGGGGCGACCCCGCGGGGGAGCGAACGCCCGGTGGCCTCGCCGGGTTGCCGTGCGAGCACGCCGCCGGTCACCGGGGAGTCGACGCCGACCTTCTCGTCGGGCGGCATCACCGGCACCTACATCGAGGACGCGCCCGCCCCGCACATCGAGGGGCGGCCGTTGCCGGTGGTCGTCGACCTGCACGGCTACCTCGAGCCGGCGACCCTCGAGCACGCCGGGACCGGCCTCGCCGCCTACGGTGACGCCCACGGCTTCGTGACCATCACGCCGCAGATCTCCCAGAGCGGCGTTCCCCGCTGGGACTACGGCCCCCACAGTGCGGACATCGCCTGGCTCGGCCACCTGCTCACCCACCTCGAGGATTCGACGTGCGTGGACGAGCGGCGGGTGTTCGTGACCGGTCTCTCCATGGGCGCCTTCACCACGTCGGCCGTCGCCTGTGAGCTCTCGAGGCGGGTCGCCGCCGTGGCGCCGGTGGCCGGGCTCCAGGCGTTCCCGTGGTGCCGCCCGGCCCGAAAGGTGCCCGTCGTGGCCTTCCAGGGGACGGCCGACCCCTTCGTCGACTACCACGGCGGCCCCGGTCCGAACGCGCTGAAGCTGCCGGCTCCCGACGGCTCGGGGATGACCATCGGCGAAGAGATCAAGCTCCACCCGAACGCCAAGGGCAATCCCCTGCCCGAGAGCATCCCGGTCCAGGTGGCGACCTGGGCGAAGCGCAACGGTTGCGGTCCCAGGCCATCCACGGCCCGGATCGCCTCCGACGTCACCCGCCTCTCCTATCCCTGCCCGCCCGACACCTCGGTCGTCTTCTACGTGATCGAGGGAGGGGGCCACACCTGGCCGGGCGGCACCGCCGGGATCTACCCGGCATCCCTCGTCGGGAGGATGACGACCTCGATCAGCGCCGACCAGGTCATGTGGCACTTCTTCGAAGCCCATCCCCTCCCCGGCCGCGTCGGCTGAGCCACGGGCGGCGGTAACTCCCCGACGGCCCAGCGAAGCCGGGCGGCCCAGCGAAGCCGGGCGGCCCACCGAAGCCGGGCGGATGGCCGAGGGTGGTGACGTCGCCTCGAGTCGCGATCGCCCCCGGGCCCAATGGCCCTACCCAAAATCCCTTGTCGTCCGTACCATCCCCTTCATCAGCATCGGGCAGGGGCTCTCGGATGCCTCGGGTGTGAAGACCGAGGCGTCGGCGATCATTGCCTTGCACGGCGCGACCAAGCGCTTCGAGACCCCCGGCGGGACGGTGGTGGCTCTGGACCATGCCACGCTGTCCATCGCTCCCCGGCAGCTCGTGGTCGTCCTCGGTCCGTCGGGGAGCGGCAAGACGACCCTCCTCAACCTCATCGGGGCGCTCGACACGCCCACCGAGGGGGAGATCCTGGTCGAGGGCAGGCGCATCTCGACCCTCAGCCGAGCACAGCTCTTCGCCTTCCGGCGCAAGACGGTGACCTTCGTCTTCCAGGCGTTCAACCTCTTCCCCGAACTGACCGCCCTCGAGAACGTCCGCTTCGCCGCCGAGAACGCCGGCCGGCCGGATGCGACGCAGCTGGCGACCAGGATGCTCGAGGACGTCGAACTGGGCCACCGGCTCCATCACTTCCCGCACGAGCTCTCGGGAGGCGAGCAGCAACGGGTGGCCATCGCCCGTTCCCTGGCCACCGGGAACCCCATCGTCCTGGCCGACGAACCGACCGGGGAGCTCGACTTTCGAACGGGAATCCAGATCCTCGGCCTGCTCCGGAGCCGGGCGAGCGCCGGTCAGACCGTCCTCGTGGTCACGCACAACCGCGAGATCGCCCGCATGGCCGATGTCGTGGTCGAGCTCAGCAACGGGCGAATCGGGTCGGTTGCCGCACCGCCGGGCGGGCCGGTCGACGTCGCCGCGCTCCGGTGGTAGGCCGATGCATCTCACCTTCTGGCTGCGCTGGACGTGGCGTGACCTCCGCCAGCACCTCGTTCAGGTCCTCGCGATCGCCGCGATCATCGCCCTCGGCTCCGGCATCTACGCGGGCCTGGGCAGCACGTCGGCGTGGCGGACCCTGTCGCTGGACACCACCTTCTCCCGCCTTCGCGCCCATGACGTCGAGGTGAGCCTGGTCCCCGGGACCACACTGGGTTCCCGGCAGCTGCGCCGGGCCGTCGAGGCCGCCGGGGGTCGCAGCCTGACCGACAGCGAGACTCGCTTGGTCGTGTACCTCCCGGTACGGGCCGGACCTCGGGGGAGCGTCCCTGCGGCCGGGGTGATCGTCGGGGTCGATGTCCGCACCGGGCCGCGGATCGACCGGTGGAAGGTGATGTCCGGTCGCTCGATCGGGAGCTCCGACGCGAACGGCTCGTCGGTGGTCCTCGACGAGCACTTCGCCCAGCAGCACCACCTGCCGCCCGAGGGCACGCTGACCATCGCGGGGATCCCCGTCACCTACGTCGGGACCGTCCTCGAGCCGGAGTACCTCAACATCACGACGACCCTCGGGGCGACGATCCAGGGCGCCGCCACCCGGGCCGTGATCTTCGCCCCCATCGGGCTCGTGCAACGGCTGGCCGCGCTCTCGGGTCAGGCCGACGACGTCGTCGCCACGGTGCGCCCGGGCACCGACGTCCCCCAGCTCGCGCGCTCGATGACCCGGCGGCTCACCACCCTCTTGCCCTTCACGGCACTCACGGTGACCGCCCGCGGGGACGACCCGAGGACCCTCGCCCTCTACGACGAGGTCGACACCGAACAGAAGATATTCGACGTGTTCGCCCTCCTGCTGCTGGCCGGCGCCGGGTTCGCCACCTTCAACCTGACCCGGCGCATGGTCGAGTCCCAGCGACGGGACATCGGCATCTCGATGTCGCTGGGCGTCCCACCCCTCGAGATCGCGATCCGTCCCGTCGTGTTCGCAGCCGAGGTGGCGGTCATCGGCGCGCTCCTGGGCATCCTCGCCGGATGGGCGATCGGGGTCTGGGTGATCACCATCATCCAGACCCGCACGCCGTTGCCGTTCTGGACCACGCCCTGGCAGGGCAACCTCTTCCTCCTGGGGGCCGCCCTCGGGTTGGCGATCCCACTGGCCGGGTGTTCCTACCCGGTCTGGCGTGCGGTCAGGGTGCCACCCACCGATGCCCTCCTCCCGCCTCACCTCCGAGGGACTCGTCACCGTCTCACCGGGCTCTTCCGGGGGATGCCCTTCCCTCGCTCCACGATGGCCCAGGCGCCGCTTCGCAGGATCACGATCGCGCCGGTCCGCTCCCTGATGACGGTCCTGGCCATCGCCCTGATCCTGGCGCCGCTCGTGGCCGCACTCGGCACAACCGATTCCGCCACGGCCACCATCGACGCGGGGACGGAGATCTTGGCCGGCCGCGGCGGAGACCGCCTGCTCGTGGACCTGAGCAGCTATCAGCCGGCGACGTCGTCCACGGTCGCCTCCGTGGTCGGCTCACCCCTGGTGGGACAACACGAGCTCGGCCTCAACACCGGCGGCTACCTCGTCGGGCGCGGCACGACGATCGGGGTCTCGATCAGCATGGTGGACCTCTCGAGCCCCCTCGTCGTGCCGGCCGCGGTGGCCTCGGCCCGGGTTCCCCCGAATGCCATCGTGATCTCGTCGAAGGCCGCGTCCGACCTCGGGCTCCAACCGGGGAGCCGGGTGATCCTTCGTCATCCGATCGCCCAGGGCACGGGATACCGCTTCGCGGACACCGCCCTACCGGTCGGCGCGGTCGTGACCACGCCTTATCGCTTCCTCGCGTACATGGACCTACGCGACGAGCGCGTCATGGGACTGTCGGGGATCGTCAACACGGCGACCCTCGTTCCACGCCCCGGCGTGAGCATGGACCGACTCCAGCGCAGCATCTCCTCGTTGCCGGGTGTGGCCTCGGCCCTGCCGGCCAGCTCCCTCTCGAGCACCATGCGGGACATCCTCTCGGCGGTGACGAACTTCTTCATCGTCCTGCAGCTCATCATCGGCCTGCTGGCCTTCCTCGTCGCCTACAACAGCTCCAAGATCGCCAGCGACGAGCGGTCCCGCGAACACGCGACCATGATGGCCTTCGGCGTGCGGGTGCGGCAGGTGATCGGGATCGGGGTCGCCGAGAGCCTCATCCTCGGCATCGTCGCCACCGGTGTCGGGTTCGGACTCGGTGTCCTCTTCTTGCACTGGATCCTCGACACCGTGTTCCCGGCGGCGGTACCCGAGCTCTCCGTGCTGCAGTCGGTGCGCATCTGGTCGTTCGCCGTGACGGCCCTGATCGGGATCACTGCCACGGCCGCCGCCCCGGTCTTCCTCGCGCCGCGGCTGCGGCGCTCGAACCTTCCGAACGCGCTCCGTTACGTCGAGTAGGCGGCTCCCCGGGCAGGCGCCCGCGTGCCACCAGCCAGTTCGTAGGCACATCCGTTCACAGTCGCGTCAGGCGCCACACGAGCGACGCCGATCCAAGGCTTCGGGACGTGACGAGGCGAGCCCGGTTGTCCTGGATCGTCCGATGGTCACGAAGGCCCACCGAGGCCGTCCCGATCGGGTGGCCCTTGGGGATCGGATAGCCGATCCGTGTCGGCACGAAGATCTTGGTCAGGACGTGCTGCCCGGGAAGTCCCGTGAGCGCCATCGCATGCGACGTCTCGAGAGCGACCGGCGGGCTCCAGGGGGCATCGATATGGCCGAGGAGGGCGCCGGTGTTGAGCACGGTCGCCCGTTCGAGGAGGTGCCCGGTGCTCGTGAGGAGCGTCTCGGATGCAGTGAAGACGTTCGTGAGGGCACTCGGATGACCGGGCGTCGCGAACTGGCCGAGGTCGACGCCGACGATGGTCTCGGTGCCCCCCCGCAACGAGGCGGTCGCCGCGAATGCGAAGCACGCCCCGGCCGCCGGCGTGAAGCCGGTCTTCACGCCGACGATGCCATCCGTGCCGAGCTGGGAATCAACGTTGAACGCCACCCCGGCGACCGGAAGCGTCACCTGGGTCATGGCGACGATCCCCGCGAACACCGGGTTCTGCAGGGCGGTCATGGTCAGCCGGAGCTGGTCCCGGGCCGTGCTGACCGTCTCGGGAGAGACGCCGCTGACGTCGGCGTAATGCGTGTGGTCGAGGCCCAGCCGTTGGGCCTCGGCGTTCATCCTGGCCACGAAGGCCGGCACGCTGCCGGCGTCCCAGTCGGCGAGGAGTGTCGCGACGTTGTCGCCGGAGGGAACGAGCAGCCCTTCGAGGGCCTGCAGCTCGCTCATCTGCTCGCCGACCTGCACCTCGACCACCGAGTCACCGTTCGCCAGGTCCTTCTGGTAGACGGCAACGTCCTGCGGGCTCACCACGATCTCCGGTCCGCTCGCCGAGATGGCAAGGGGATGGTCCTGGAGCACGACGTAGGCCATCATGATCTTGGTCAAGCTGGCAATCGGCGTCTCGCTCTGAGCACCATGGGTCTCGAGCACGCCGGACCCCTCCACCCCGATGGCCGACTCGCCCTCCACCGGCCAGGTCGGCGTAGCGGGGACACCGGGCATCCTTGCCGCGACGGTGATGGCACTCACCCGCACCCCTGGCACCGGTCGCAGGAGCTGGACGACCACGTAGACGACGGCGAGGAGAACGATCACGAGCACGAGCGGGCGGCGCACCAGCCCCCATGTTCACACTGGAACCGTCGCATGGGGTGTCGCCCCGAGCACCCCACACGGGTCTGGCCGGGCCCCTCGACGACCACGTCTTCGCCACCGGCACCGTCCGGCGAGCCAGCCCTCCTCGATGCAACGAAGTCCTGACCACGACGGCCTGAGCATGACGGCCTGAGCACGACGGCCTGACACTCCTTCACCCCCCCCGGGGCCATAGGGTGCAGTGGCGTGCGACGCGGTCGACTCGCCGTCCTTCTCGCGTTCGGGGGAATGGGCCTCCTGGCCGGCTACTACGCCTTCGTGGCCCCCCCTGCGCCCAGCACCCCACGCCGCCCGATCGACACGCCGCGGTTCGCGAGTGCCGCGCACAGGCAGAGCAGCGCGGCGTCGGCCAGGGGTCTGCCGTTCTCCTCGCCCGGCGGCTACGCGGCAACCGCCCTGCTCAAACCGGGGCCCAACCTGCAGCCGGGGTCGCAACCGTCCGCGCTCCCCAGCGACGTCCTCATCGCCGATCGCAACAACAACCGGCTGCTCATCGTGAACCCCCAGGGCAACATCGTCTGGCAATTCCCCCGTCCGGGTGACCTGGCGCGTGGTCAGACGTTCCTTGCTCCCGACGACGCCTTTTTCACTCCGAGCGGCAAGGACATCATCGTCACGCAGGAGAGCCAGTTCGTCATTTCGGAGATCTCGGTCACCACCGACCGGATCGTGTGGCAGTACGGCCACCCGGGGGTCCCCGGATCCGGGCCCGACTACCTCGACAATCCCGATGACGCCATGATGCTCCCCAACGGCGAGGTCGTCACCGCCGACATCAAGAACTGCCGCCTCCTGGTGCTCGATCCCCCGCACCATTCCCCGGTCAAGATCATCGGCGAGACCACCTCGTACTGCTATCACCAGCCGCCGGCCCGATGGGGCAGCCCCAACGGGGTGTTTCCGATGACCAACGGGCGTTGGCTCGTCACCGAGATCAACGGTGACTGGGTGGATCAGCTCAACCTGGCCACGGACCATGTCGCCTGGACGACGAACCCTCCGGGTGTGTACTACCCCTCCGACACCAACGAGATCGCCCCCAACGACTTCCTCACGGCCGCCTACACCGATCCGGGCCAAGTCGTGGAGTTCACCTCCAGCGGCCAGGTGCTGTGGCGTTACGCGCCCACGGGTGCGCAGGCCCTCGATCGACCGTCCCTCGCGCTGCCCCTACCCAACGGCGACGTCATCGTCAACGACGACTGGAACCACAGGGTCATCGTGATCGACCCGAAGACCGACCAGATCGTCTGGCAATACGGCCACACCGGGAAGCCCGGCTCGGCTCTGGGATACCTCGACAAGCCGGACGGGATCGACCTGGCTCCGCCGTACTCGTTGACCATGACGCACGCTTCCACCATGGGACTGCCCTGACCGCCGCAGGGTGCATGCCACAGGATTCGCGAGCTCCACGACGACCCCGCCGCCCGTGCAGCCGAGCTGCGAGGGCGGTGGGGAGGGCTCGTGAGCGACCGCTACATCGGCCGTGAGTACGACTCGATGGACACCGGCCCAGCCGACAACACCGTCACGCTGCGCAGCGACACGTGCAACACGACCGGCGGCTTGATGGTCGCGCCGCTGTCCATCAGCTCGCCGGAGGGCGCGGTCGGCTCCGATCGGGAGACGGTGCCGAACCCCGTGATCTCGGACCGGTGGCTCTCCTCCCCGATCGGCCCCGACACGAGCATGCGGACCTCCACCGCGGAAGCCTTTGGATCACCCCAGGGACCCTTCAGCCGTTCGGTCCACCCCGATCAACGCTGGGAGCCGTCCACGAACTCGCGTTGAAGGGCTTCGACGAGCTCTTCGCCGTGGTGCCGAACATCACCAAGATCGTGCTCCCAGTGCTTGGCGTGGCGGGTGAAGAGATGAAGATCGTGCTCCATCATGAACGCCAGCCCGGCGAAGACCTCGTGAGCCCGCTGGGTCATGTGCGCGGCCGCCCTGCTCGCATGGAGCTTTGCCGCCGCGGCAGCCCGCTGATGAGGCCGCCCGGTGTCGATCAGCCACGCGGCGCGTCGGGCCAGCAGATCCGTGAGGTGCGATGCGATGCCTATGTCGGTGCAGAGGTACTGCACTGCCTGGTAGGACCCGACTGCCTTCCCGAACTGCTGACGCGACTTCGCGTACTCGACCGTCATCTCGAGGATGCGCTCACCTGCTCCGGCCGTCTCCGCCGCCCGGAGCACCGCGCCCCGAGCGAGTGCCGGCGCGAGTTGCGGCCATCCCCCACCTGCCCGGCCGACGAGCTCGTCGACCTCGACCCCTTCCATCACGACGGCGCACAATGGCAGCGACGCCAGGTTGTCGGTCGGGGTGATCGAGACGCCCGTGGCAGCCGGGTCCACGAGGACGATGCTCACGCCGTCCCTGTCCCGGACAGTCGCGAGGAGGCGATCCGCGACGTCGGCGAACGGCACCAGGACCTTGGTGCCCGTCACCTTCGCCGTGCCACCACTCCGCTCCAACCGGGTCTCGACCCCACGCTCGTCCCACACTCCTCCCGGCTCGAGCAGCGCCGGCGCGACGATCGACGCTCCGCTTGCCAGCCGACCAAGGAGCTCGGCCACCCGCTGGTTTCCCTCGGCAGCACCGACAAGGACATGGGCTGCCACTACCGACGAGGGAATCAGAGGCGACGAGACGACTGCTCGACCCGACTCGAGACACACCGCGTAGAGGTCGAGGATGCCGCCACCGCTCCCGCCATACGCTTCGGGCACGGCGAGGCCGGCCCAATCGAGCTCGATCATCGTCCGCCACAATGCCCGAGAGAAGTAGGCCCTCGTCTCGAAGAGCTCACGCGCCAGGGCCAACCCCCCTGCCTGTTCAAAGACTCGTCGAGCGGTCGCTCCCAGCTCGCGCTGATCGTCGTTCAGGTCGTAGTCGAACATCGGCCCCTGCCCGTCAGCGCGGGAGTCCAAGACCGCGGGTTGCCATCACCATGCGCTTGACCTGCGGAGTACCGCCAGCATGGTTGTTGATGCCGCGCAAGAACCATTCGGCCGGACGTCCGGTCATCGGCGCGGCCGGGGACTCGCCCCGAACCTGACTGAGCGGTCCCACGATCTCGCTGATGGTTTGGGAGAACTGCGGTCGCATCTCCTTCGACACGACCGTGTTCAGGGCCCCGCCGAAGCGAGGGGGCCGCCGGTGCAGGAAGTTCGACAGCCCCTCGTAGCTCAGTACCCGACTGATCTCGGTCATGACGGCCAGCTCGGCGAGCCGCTCCCGCACATAGGGATCTTCGATCAGCGGACGACCGTAGCGACCGACGGTGCTGCACCAGCGCGTCAGCTCCGCCAAGCGGTTCTCCTGCTCGCACTCCATCCCACCCATTGGCCCACCCGCGTAGAACGAGCCCATGATGTAGTCCCATCCGTGGCCCACCTCGCCGATGAGGCAGTCGGCGGGAACGATCACGTCGTCGAAGTAGGTGTGGTTCTGACGACCACCGGCGATGTTGTGAAGCGGTGAGAAGCTCACGCCCGGAGCACGCAGGTCCAGACAGAAGATGCTGATACCCCGGTGCTTCGGTTGCGCGGGATCGGTCCGTGCGGCCAGATAGAGCACGTCGGCGTGTGTTCCCCACGTCGTGAAGGTCTTTTGCCCATTCACGATCCAATGCTCGCCGGTCCAATCTGCGGAGGTGCGCAAGGACGCCAAGTCCGAGCCGGCGTCGGGCTCGGTGAGGCCTTCTGCCCAGAAGGTCTCCATGCGGGCGATCGGCGGGAGGAACCTGAGCTTTTGCTCATGAGTGCCACCTGCCAGGAGGGCGTTCGCCGCCAGACCCCAACCGATGTGGTTGACGACGGGGGCGTTCGCCCGGATGAGCTCCTCCCAGAGGATGAAACGGTCGATCGCCGGCCGCGCCAGACCGCCGTACTCCATTGGCCAGGTGAGCCCGATCCAGCCTCTGCCGGCGACCTTGCGGGTGAAGTCGAGGGCGAACGCCCAACCCTCCTCGTCCTCGTCGTACTCGCTGTTCCAGTCGAAGTCCGCAGGAAGTTCGGCGGTCAGGAACGTCCGCACCTCGTCGCGCCACTCTTCCTGCTCGGAACTGAATGTCAGGTCCATGAGGCCGCGAATCTATCGCTCCACGTGACGAACGAGCCTCATGCCGCCGCCCACCGCCCGGCGATCAGCGGATGCTCAGCGCCGTGGTCTGGGCCAACAACTGGTGGAGGAGAAGGCCAGGAGAAGGCCAGGAACAGGCCACCCGGCGACGACGAACTCCCCGCGCAGGGGGCGAGGGAAGGGAACCGGGAACGGGACACGGGCGGGGGGCGGGGCGGGAGGGGGCCACAGCGGCCATCTACGGGCGCGCCGGGGCGCAGGACGGGTCCGGTTGGCACCAGGGCACCCGGCTGCGCATCTCGGAGCCCAGCGGGCTCATGCCAGCCGACAGCCGCATCGTCGCCCTCACCGCAGCTGGGCCCGACCGCCTCGTCGTCGAGATCCAAGAGACGGGGCCGGTGGGCTGCCAGATGAGGTGCTTCGATGGCCGGCTCGACGCAGCGGTGCGGCGGGTCGTGAAGACGCTCCTTCCCGCCGTTTCGGTCGGCGTGGCCACGGGATCGTCAGGTCAGGGTGTCGGACCCACTGATTCGACCCGCTGACAACACGGTCGATCGCTCACCGGAGTCCGATCGAGCAGGTGCCCACGAGAGGGGGTCAACCGCAACCGGTGTCCGTATCCACGCCACCTATCCTCCCGCCTTGGACGACCCACACGGGCGCCCCGCTGAAGCCGGTCGCGTTGCAGCTGAGACCGGGTCCCCAGTCGCCGGGGAAGGGTGGCGTGGCTGTGAATCCACGCCCGACGATCTTGTCCCAGGCCGACGCGTACGAATACACGCCCCAGCTGCCGGACCCGTGCTGCTGCATCTCGTAGGAGATGCCATCGACGGCGTATTGGTTCACGGTCTGGTTCGTCGACCAGCTGTTGCCCGTTTCGATGTCCGCCCACCACACGCTCGGGGTCTGGTTGCCGGTGAGCGCGGTCGCAGCCGCGTAGGCGGACTCACTGCAGCCGATCTCCCATGCCTTGGCGTAGGTGCTCTGGTCGTGCCTGGGCAACCCAGCGACGGATGGCCCGGCATAGGTCGCGCACGAAGATGTCACGTCGCGCCCATAGGCACCGGCATAGCCGGTGTTGAAGTACAGCGCCGGGCCGGGAGTGGCACCGATACCGGAGGCCGTCGACCACTCGCTCGAAAGGCAGGCGTTCGTCGTGAAGGGACGCCCGCCGCCAAGACCCACGATGCCGAAGCCACCGGGGGGAGTCTCGCTGCAGTTGGGCTGGGCGACGTCGTAGCCGGTGGAACCCGCCGAGTAGGGGTTGGCGGTCGATGCACCGGCGGGGACGACCCAGCCGAGCATCACGACCACGGTGACCATCCCGCTCAGCCACCAAGGACGCCGCCACCGGCTGCGTGCGTTCCTCATCGTCACCGTTCCCTTCTGCCAACGTATCGTGCGGCACGGATGGTACCAGCGACTTCTCGGCTCAGGGAACGTCTGGTGGAGCGCTCCGGCTGGGTTCTTCGTGCTCCTCAGCTCTTTCTGCTTCCGGGTCAACTGCACGTAGATCCCCACCCCCACGCCCGCGGCGACAGGAAGGAACGTGGGGATGATCCCGCTCGCTTCGTCGGACGGCTCCACTCTCCAGGGGCTGTCATCGCACGACGCATCGCCGAGGTCCGTCGACCCGCTCTGCCGCCCAAGTGCACCACGCTCCGACAGCGTCGATCAGCGCTGCTACGCCAACGAGTAGTTGGATCATGGCTTCCCCGGAGCTCCCCGACGACAAGAACGACCATGCTGGCAAGGCCGAGCACGACGAGGCGCCTCTCGATCCGGGAGCCGGACCGTGGATGTCCGCCTCGTCGGTCTCCCGGCTGGTCGCCACCGAGTCACACTCCGGTGGTACGACGGTGGTGGATCCACACGTAGAGTCGGCCCCGAACGAAACCTGAAGACCTCGGTGGACGAGTCGAGAGCGGACGACGGCGAACCCGCGACCCTCACCATGGCAAGCTCGAAAAAGAGCCTCGGGGGTTCGGCGGAATGCTGTCCACTGCCTCTCCGTCCATCGAGTTTCCACCCTGTCCTCCGTCCGCCCCTGTTGTAGAGCGCTCTACTACGACATCGCGGACCTCGATCGGTCACCTGCGACCACGAACTCCCGCGGGCAGAGCCTCCTGGCAGCCGCCTCACGTACGTACAATGTTGTACACTACTGTACGTGGCCACGATGACGATCAGCGAGGCACGGGCAGCACTTCCCGAAGTGGTTGACCGCGTGGGCAGGGGGGAAGAGATCACGATCACTCGCCACGGTCGGCCGGTGGCGGTCGTCGTGCGGCCAGATGCGCTTCGTAGCCGTCGCGCCGAGCAAGCGTTGAGAACGGCAGAGCAGACCCGGGCGCTACTCGAGACAGGTCGGCGGAGTGCCCTGTCGCGCGCGACCGGCATCACGGCTGACCGCGCCGACGAGTTGGTGAGCGCGATCAGGACAGATCGAGACGCGCGGCCCTGATGGACGCGTTCGACGCGGACGTATTGATCTATGCCGCGGTACCCGGCCATCCTCTTGGCACACCGGTGTTGGCGCTGTTCCCCGAGCAGCCGCTCGACGAAGCCGGCATCTTCGCAGGAGTCGGGTCCACGCTGCTCCTACCCGAAGTGCTCGCCAAGCCGACGCGCGATGGCACCGACGACGAGGTCGCGGTCCTCGCTGCACTGCTCGCCCGACTCGATCTACGCCCCGCCGACGAGGCGATCGCCACGCTTGCCGTGGCGCTCGGTTCCTCGTACGGGTTGAGGCCAACGGATGCCATCCATCTCGCCACGGCTGTGTGCGCCTGCGCCGACCGCTTCATCACCAACAATCGACGCGACTTCTCTCAGTCGATCGAAGAGGTCTCGGTCACGTATCCGACAGACCTGCCGTAGCGCTCCGGGCCGGGTCGAAGGAGTTCGCATTCGTCTGCAACGCGTCAGTCACTCGGACCCTTCCCCCAAGGTTCTCCCCGCCTCCAGCCGTTCTGACGCCAGCCGAATAGATGGCGTGCTCATCGCGAACACCCACCGCCAGGAGACCACGCGTCGATGCGTCCGGCTCGGCGTAGACCAGCCGGAATCGCCGGGTCGGACTGTCCGGTAGGTCGCATTTCACACTCGCGAGGCCGGTCAGGTCACCACTCCCGTGACGCACCCCGAGGGCCTTCCCCGTGAGACGGCCGTGGGCGAGGTCATCGAGCACGACCCGCAGCGCGGCAATGACCTCCGGGCCGTAGGACGCCATCGCCGACAGATCGTCTGCAGTCCCGGGTGCGCCAGGAGGCCGAAGCGGGGATGTGGCGACCGGCCTGTCACCGAGTCCGGGCGGCGTCCTCGGCCGCCCGGTCGAGCGCGGCGTCCAGCTGCTCGGCGCTCAGCCACGGTCGCTTGTCGGCCAGACGCTCACGGGCCACCTCGCGGTCCAGGTCGTCCTCGACTGCCGCCAGCAGGCGCTCCCACGTGGCGATGGGCACCAGCACTGCCTGGGGCCGGCGATGCGAGCCGAAGAACACCGGCTCGGTGTCGCCCGCGTCGAAACGCCTGGTGATCTGGCCAACCACGCCTCGGCCAGACGACCCAGACGGAGCAGGTCGGCCAGGTCCTCTGCGTCACGGGTGTTCTTCACCCGCCGGTGCCCCCAGTCGTTGCCCAGGGGATGGGCGAGATGGACGTTGCAGCCAAGCTCTTTGAGCAGGTCTGCCGCCCAGTACCAGCCGTAGGCGGCTTTCAGGACGACTTCGGGGTGCTCACCGGCGGCGGAAACCGCCCTCGAGAAGGGCGCCGCGTGTTCGTTCATAACCTGGGTGACGTCGACGGTGTTGCCCTCCTGGTCACGCCGCACGATCACACTGCGGCGGCGGTGCAGGTCGATACTGAGCGGGACACGTCAGGTCCCGTGGGTCGGCGCCCGGGTCCCGCTCCTCTGTTTGCGGGCCCTCACGCGAGAGCGGCGAGGCGCTCCTTCATCACATCAACAGTTTTGCAAGAACTCACCAACGACGAGGTACACGGCGAGCTGGTTCGCTCGTGCGAGGGTCACCTTCAGGACTTGCCAGCTGGCGCTCCAGGTCCGTAAACGCAGCAATGATGTCCGGTGCTTCGTACGCACGGTTGCGTCGTCCGATGTTCACCTGGCGCAGTACACCTGCTTTCACCAGCTGGGTGACGGCATTGTTCGCTGCAGGGTACGTCCTGTCGATGAGGGCAGCAGCACTGTTCACGGTCACAACTGGTGCACCGAGGAGAGCACGGAGCAAGATGTCGGCCGCAGAGTTCCTTCGGACAGACGGTATTCGCTCCCGCCACCCCCTCTCGATTTCTCGGGTTCGCTCCTCGAAGGCATCAGCATCGGCAACAGCACGGACGCAAGCCCCTGCAAACTGGGCGATCCATTGGTTCATACCGACGTGTGCTTCTTTGGATGTCGATGGTCCTCGATAGCGAGCACCAGTCAGACCGTTGATGTACGCCTTCGCCCAGGTGGCAAGGATCAGGGAAACGGGAGGAAGGACCCGCAGTGCCAAGCCTCGTCGTCGAAGCACGAGGTGAATGAGGGCACGTCCTGTTCGTCCGTTGCCGTCCACGAACGGGTGGATGGTCTCGAACTGGGCATGGGCAATGGCAGCTTGCGCAACAGTAGGGAGTGAGCCGTTGTTGCAGAAGGTGCAGAGATCGGCCATGAGGTCTCCGACAAACTCCGGAGGGGGAGGGACGAAGGCTGCAGAGCACGGGTTGTAGGAGCCACCACCGATCCAGTTCTGTTCCTCACGGAACCGTCCGCCATAGGATTCAAGCCGTGTTCCGGCAAGGAGGCGACGGTGGACATCGAGCAGCAGGTCCACCGTGATCTGGTCCCCCTCGCCAACGGCTTCGATGCCGAAGACCATGGCATCGATGTTGCCGAGCACCTCGGTTGCTGTGACATCGGATGGAGCTTCTCCGAACCCTCTCCCGACCTCAGCGTGCAGGAGTCGCCGGGCTCCGATGTCCAGCCCCTCGATCCGGGAGGAGGCGACCGCCTCGGCCCGAAGTAGGATGCGAGCCAGAGCCTCAGTATCGGTGAGGGCAGATGCCTGAACGTTCAACCGATGGATGGCAGCCTCTGCATCAGCAATTTCGGCAGCAACGCCCCCGTCTAGGGAGAAGCTCCTGCCTACGAGCAGGTCAGGGATGTACGCCTCGTACTCGCACGAGCGGCGATCTCCCTTGGTCTGACCCGAGTAGTCGCTGATCCAGCGTCGTCGAACAACCTTTGACATGGAATCTCCTTATGGAAGGTTATTCTACAACCTTCCATACTCGGAATCCATATTGTGGTTTACGAACCTGCCCGCCCTGCGCTCTCCAGCATCCTCTCCAGTGCGATCTTCGGGACGAGGATGCGCAACCTCCCGGTCCTTGGTTGCGTGCTGGTAGATGAGTTGCTCAGGTCCTTGTCGCCGAGCGTCGGCTTGATGTGCAACCGGAGGTTCGTCTCGTACTGCTCCTGGCTGCGGGGCCGAAGGCTCGGCTTCTTCTGTTCGAGCCACTTGTCGGCGTACTCCCGGAGCGGGATGCGTCCCTGCTCCGGAGAAATCCAGGTTCCTCGCTCGATGTCTGCCCGTGTTGCGGCCAGGAAGGCCTCTGCGTCCCGTTGGTCTTGTAGGTGGCGGGAGCAGCCCGCCACGGACCATCGGCCCGGTAGCGGGCCTGCCAGCGCCCTGAAGGCAATTTCCGGGTGCTGCCCCATGAGCTGCGGTTCCGAGTCACGACCGCAGCCTCCAGCTTACGAAGGACTGAGTCAGTGTCGCCCAGGTACCGGAACCACGCCGGAAAGTGTCAAACAGGTGCCGGAACCACGCCGTCAAGCATGAACCGGAATTTCACAGAGTCCTTGTGGCGCGTATGTGGCACGGACCTGTTGTGGCATGCGAAAGGGGCTCCAGACGGAGCCCCTTGCACTCGCCTGGCCTGGACTTTCTCTGGAGCGGACGACGGGATTCGAACCCGCGACCCTCACCTTGGCAAGGTGATGCTCTACCAACTGAGCCACGTCCGCGTCTAAGCCGACACTCTACCCCTCCCCCGCGGCCGGCGGGAGCTCCCGCACTCCGGTGACCCGGCCGGTGCCGACGGCCGCCGCCACCAACTCCGCGAATGCGTCGTCGAGGCAGATGGCCAGGTCCTGCACGTCGGGGACGAGGCGCCGGCAGCCGAGGAGCCCGAAATAGAGGGTGTCCTCATAGCTCATCGCGGTGACGTTGAGCCCCATCCCCTCGGCCACCGGCCCGATCGGGTACAGGGCCACCACCCGGGCCCCCGCACAGAAGAGGCCCATCGGTGGCCCCGGGACGCTCGACACGGTCAGGTTGGCGAGCGGGGGAAGACGGTCGAAGACCCGAAGGCCGGCCGCCCAGCGGGCCAGCCTCGAGGCCACCACCGGCGGCGCCATCCGGGCCAGGTCCTCCACGAGCCTTCCCCCGGTCATCGGTTGCTGCGCCTTGGCCTCCGCCGTGCCCCGGGCGATCGTCACCAGCCGTGCCACGGGGTCGTCGAGCTCGGTGGCCAGCGAGATCAGCATGCCCCCCACCCGGTTGCCGAGCGCGCCCCGTTCCTCCTCGTCGCGTGTGGAGACCGGCACCAGGGCGACCAGTGACCCCGTGGGGGTCTCTTCCCGGCGCTCGAGCAGCCGACGCACCGCTCCGGCCACCCCGGCCAGCACCACGTCGTTGACCGTGCCCCCGAAAGCGGACCGCACCAGCTTGGCGTCCTGCAGCGGCAGGGTCAGGGTGGCGAGCCGCCGGCGGTCGGAGAGGCTGCCGTTGAGCGAGGTCCGCGGGGCCCGGAAGGGTGAGGGCGGAGGCCGCTGGCCCACCTCGGCCAGCCGCTGGTTGTGCTCGGCCACCCCCACGACGGTGTCGACTCCCCGTTGCAGGACGCCGAGCACCGTCTCGGGCTGGCGGGCCAGGCCGCCGAGGGCGTGCTTCCACCGTGCCGGCGAGGACGGCAGGGGCGGTGGGTCCCATGGCCCGGCCGGCCCGGCCACCGGGGACGAATGCGGTCGGAGGTCGAAGAAGGCTGCCAGCACAGTGGCACCGGACACGCCGTCGAGGATGGCGTGGTGCAGCCGGGCGGCCACCGCGGTGCGGTCCTGGCGGAGACCCTCCACCACCACCATCTCCCACAGTGGGCGGGAGAGGTCGAGAGGGCGGGCCAGCAGGTCGGCCACCAGCTCCTCCAGCTCGCGTGGGCCACCGGGGGCGGGGATGCTGGCCCGTCGCAGATGGTCGTCGAGATCGAAGGCGGGGTCGTCCACCCACACCGGGTGGTGCAGGCCGAGCGGCGCCCGAACCACCCGCTGGCGGAGCGGCGGGACGAGGTGGAGTCGCTCCTCCACCAGGCGGCGGATCTGGGCGAACCGGGTCGACGGGCTGAACAGGGACCGGCGGCCCTCCGGCGGGTCGAGGACCAGGACGGCCCCCACGTGGAGGCGGTTGTGCCCCTCCTCCAGCGAGAGGAAGGCGGCATCCAGGCCGTCGAGCGGTCGCACCTCAGCGCCCGCTGTGGCCGAAGCCTCCAGCCCCGCGCTCGGCAGGCGGCAGGTCGGCCTCGGCCACCACCACGAAGCTCGCCTCCTCCACCCGCTGGATCACGAGCTGGGCAACCCGGTCCCCCCGGTTGACCTCGTAGTCCTCCTTTGGGTCCGTGTTGACCAACAGCACCGAGAGCTCGCCCCGGTAGCCGGCGTCGATCAGCCCCGGGGTGTTGAGGCAGGTGACCCCGTGACGCAGCGCCAGCCCGCTGCGGGGCTGGACGAAGCCGGCGTAGCCCTCCGGGATGGCCACCACCACCCCGGTCGGCACCAGCGCCCGCCCCCCGCCGGCCACGAGCAGCGCACCCTCGCGGGCGAAGAGATCGGCGCCGGCGTCGCCGGGGCGCGCGTAGCCGGGCACGGGGAGCTCGGGGTCGAGCTGGTGGAGCGCAACGGCGAGCACGGCGTGACACTACCGACCCCGGGTCACCCTCCACCGTGCCGCCGGTAGCATCACTCTCCGATGTTGGCCTGGATGGACCTCGAGATGACCGGCCTCGACCCGGCCCGTCACCGAATCGTCGAGATCGCCACCCTGCTGACCGACGACGACCTGGCGGTGGTGGCCGAGGGCCCCGACCTGGTGGTGAGGGTGAGCCACGAGGACCTCGGCGCCATGGACGAGGTGGTGCGCAACATGCACACCCGCTCCGGGCTACTGGCGGCCATCGAGTCCTCGAGCGTCGGCCTCGCCGACGCCGGTCGCGCCACGCTCGAGTTCCTCCGCTCCCACATCGCCGAGCCCGGCACCGTGCCGCTCGCCGGGAACTCGATCGGGACGGACCGGCGGTTCCTGGCCGCCCAGCTCCCGGAGATCGAGGCCTTCTTCCATTACCGGTCGGTCGACGTCTCGACGGTGAAGGAGCTCTGCCGCCGGTGGTACCCCGACGCCCTCGCCGGGGCACCCCGCAAACGCACCGCCCACCGGGCGATGGACGACATCAAGGAGAGCGTTGCCGAGCTGACGTACTACCGGCGGTCCATCTTCCGACCTGCGGAGCCCGCGGTCGGGTCCGCGATCGGGCGTGCGGCGCTGGTCGAGGCCGCCGAGTCGGCGCCCGCACCGGCGGCCGGCCCCGACCCGGCATGACCAGCCGTGAGGAGGTGCGGGCGACCCTCAGTCGAGCCGAGGCGACGGCGAGGTTGACCGCCATCGGCGAACGGTTCGAGATGGCCGAGGTGGAGATCCGAGGGGTCCCCACGAGGACCTGGGTCCACGCCCCGGCCTCGCTGCGGGCCGTGCTCGAGCGCTCGCTCCGCTACGGCGACGACGTCTTCCTCGTCTACGAGGACGAGCGGATCACCTTCGGCGAGCACTTCCGGCAGGCGGCCACCCTGGCGCGTCGGCTGGGTGAGCGCTTCGGGATCGGCAAGGGCGACCGGGTGGCGATCGCCATGCGGAACCTGCCCGAGTGGGTGGTGGCCTTCTGGGCGGCCACGCTGGCGGGGGCGGTGGTGGTCCCGCTCAACGCCTGGTGGACCGGCGACGAGCTGCGCTTCGCCCTCGAGGACTCTGGGTCGGTGGTCGTAGTGGCCGACGAGGAGCGGGCCGACCGCCTAGGCGGTGGTGGGACGGCGCTTCCCGACCTCCGGGCGATGGTGGTCACGAGCGAGCACCGGCACCCGGAGCCGGCCGCCCCCACCCGTGGCGTGGCACCCGAGGAGGTCTCGTTCGCCGATGCCCTGGGTGAGGTCGACCCGCACGCCGAGGCGCCCGAGATCGTCCTCGAGCCGGAGGACGACGCCACCATCTTCTACACCTCGGGCACCACCGGTCGGCCGAAAGGGGCGGTGGGCACCCACCGCAACATCTGCACCAACCTGATGAACCTGACCTTCGTGAACGCCCTGAACGCCCTGCGTTTCGGCAGTGGGGACCCCCCACCGGCCACGGCGCGCGACGGGGGTGCCGAGGGGGACACAGCCGGGGTGGCGGCCAGCGGCCCGGCCGGGGACACAGCCGGGGGGGCGGCCAGCGGCCCGGCCGGGGACACGGCCGGGGAGCCGGTCGGGACCCGGCAGCCGAACATCTCGCTGTTGTCGGTGCCCCTCTTCCACGCCACCGGCTGCCACTCCGTGCTGGTCCCGAACACGGCCAGCGGTGGGCGGCTCGTCATGATGCACCACTTCGACCCCGAGCGGGCGCTCGAGCTGATCGAGCGCGAGCGGGTGACCACCTTCGGCGGCGTCCCGACCATGGTGATGCGGGTTCTCGATTCGCCCGACTTCGCCCGCCGCGACGTCTCCTCCGTCCGCTCCGTCTCCTACGGAGGCGCCCCCGCTCCGCCCGAGCTGGTCCGCCGGATCCGGTCCCACTTCCCGGCCGGCCGGCCCGGCAACGGCTACGGGCTGACCGAGACCTCCTCGGTCACGTGCATGCTCAGCGGTGAGGACTACGTGGCCCACCCCGACACCGTCGGGGCGCCGGTCCCGGTGGCCGACGTGGCCGTGGTGCCCGAGGACTTCGAGGGCGAGGAGCCGGACCCCTCCCTTCCCTCGGGCCCGGAGGTGACCGGAGAGCTCTGGATCAAGGGCCCCCAGGTGGTCCGCGGCTACTGGCGGCGCCCCGACGAGACGGCCCGCACCTTCACCCGCGGCTGGCTCCACACCGGCGACATCGCCCGGATCGACCACGAGGGCTACGTCTCGATCGTCGACCGCGCGAAGGACGTGGTCATCCGGGGCGGCGAGAACGTGTACTCGGCCGAGGTCGAGGACGCCCTCTACGAGCACCCGGCGGTGGCCGAGTGCGCCGTCATCGGCGTGCCGCACCCCGTCCTCGGCGAAGAGGTCGGTGTCGTGGTGGTGCTCCGGCCCGGCCACAAGGTGACGGCCGAGGAGCTGACCCTGCACGTGCGGGACCGGCTGGCCGCCTTCAAGGCGCCCACCCGGGTCTGGTTCCGCGGAGCCGGCCTACCGCGCAACCCGGCCGGAAAGCTCCTGAAGCGCCCGCTGCGCCAGGAGGTGCTCGGCGGGGGTCCGGCGACGGGGGCCGGCGAGCCGCAGCCGGCCCAGGGGCCGGCCTGATCGCGCCGGGGCCCCGGCGCGTCGGGGGGCCGGCGGCCGGGGTGCCCGCGGTCGGGGGGCGGACTACTTGTTGGGCTGCGGGGTGATCCGGAGGTAGGGCTTGAGGGTCTTGAAGCCCTTCGGGAACCGCGTCTTGGCCTCGTCGTCGGGGATGGCCGGGGCGATGATCACGTCGCCGCCGTCCACCCAGTTCACCGGGGTGGAGACCTGGTAGTCGGCGGTCAGCTGCAGCGAGTCGAGGACCCGGATGACCTCGTCCACGTTGCGTCCGGTGGAGGCGGGGTAGGTGAGGGTCAGCTTGACCTTCTTGTCCGGGCCGATGATGAACACTGAACGGACGGTCAGGGTGTCGTTGGCGTTCGGGTGGATCATGTCGTAGAGATCCGCCACCTGGTGCCCTTCGTCGCCGATCAAGGGGAAGTTCAGGGGTTGTCCCTGCGTCTCGGCGATGTCCCCCGCCCAGCCGTTGTGCGACTCCACCGAGTCCACCGACAGGCCGATGAGCTTCGTGTTGCGCTTGTCGAACTCGCCCTTGGCCTTGGCGAAGGCCCCCAGCTCGGTCGTGCAGACCGGGGTGAAGTCCTTCGGGTGGGAGAACAGGATCCCCCAGCTGTCGCCCAGCCACTCGTGGAAGTGGATGGTCCCCTCGGTGGTCTCGGCCGTGAAGTCAGGTGCGGTGTCGCCGAGTCGAACAGTCATGGAGCAAGTCCTCCTAGTCACCGGGGCCAGGGCGCCAGTCGCCCTCGTGCCGATGTCGTCCTCGCCGGAAGCCTAGCGAGGTCCACGGCAATTGTCGACTCAGAAGGTCAAGATTGTGGAACCTCTCCTGACCAGGGGCGGGACGGACGGCCCATCGTCCGGGGCGGTGCCCCGGCCGTGCGAGAATCAATCGTCATGGCCTCGGGTGAGGGAGTCCAGCCGCCCGTCGGCCCAAGTCTTCCGGGCACGGTGCGCGTCACCTCGGGCCAGTCGGTGACGGTGGTCGCCATCGACCGACCCGAGGTGCGCAACGCCGTCGACAGCGCCACCGCCGACGCCCTCCGCCGGGCCTTCGAGGCCTTCGAGGCCGACCCGGCGGCCCGGGTGGCGGTGCTGACCGGCACCGGGGGCCACTTCTGCGCCGGGGCCGACCTGAAGGCGCTGGCCGTCGGCGACCGCCGGCCGGTCCCCGACGAGGGGCCGGGGCCGATGGGCCCGACCCGCATGACGCTCTCCAAGCCGGTGATCGCCGCCGTCGAGGGCTACGCGGTGGCCGGCGGCCTCGAACTTGCCCTCTGGTGCGACCTCCGGGTGGCGGCCGAGGGGGCGGTCTTCGGCGTCTTCTGCCGCCGCTTCGGGGTGCCCCTGGCCGACCTCGGCACCGTCCGGCTCCCCCGCCTGATCGGCCATGGCCGAGCCATGGACCTGAGCCTCACCGGCAGGGGGGTGACGGCGGCCGAGGCGCTCGAGATGGGCCTGGCCAACAGGGTGGTGCCGGACGGGCAGGCCCTCGAGGCGGCAGTCGCCCTCGCCGGGGACCTCGCCGCCCTGCCTCAGCTGTGTCTCCGCAGCGACCGGCTCTCCGCCCTCGAGCAGTGGGGGCTGGCCGAGGAGGAGGCGGCCGCCAACGAGGCCCGAAGGGGCCGAGAGGTGATCGCCAGTGGCGAGACCCTGCAGGGGGCGGCCCGCTTCGCCGGGGGGGCCGGCCGCGGAGGGGCGCCGGCGTGAGCGGCCCGACCGGCGAGCCGGTCACCGTCGCCGCCTTCGACTTCGACGGGACCCTCACCCGGGGCGGCAGCGTCTTCCCCTTCTTGGTGGCGGTGCGGGGCACCCTGCCCGTCCTGGGCGCCGTGGTGGCGGGCCTGCCCTCCCTGGTGCGCGGCGGCCTCCTCTCCGGGGCCGACGCCGACCGGGCCAAGGAGCAGCTGTTCATCCGCCTGCTGGCCGGACTGCCGATCGAGCAGGTGGAGGGGGTGGCCCGGGAGTTCGCCGAGCGCCACCTGCGCCTGCGGCTGCGGGCTGATGCCAGGGACCGCCTCGACTGGCACCGGAAGCAGGGGCACCGGGTGGTGCTGGTGTCGGCCTCCCCCGAGGCCTACGTGCAGGTGGCCGCCGAGATCCTCGGAGCCGACGGGGCGGTGGCCACCCGGCTGCAGGTGGGCGGCGGCGGCCTCCTGACCGGCCGCTACGAGGGGAAGAACTGCCGGGGGGCCGAGAAGTACGCCCGGGTGGTCGGGTGGCTGCGGGCCACCGGGCTGGTGGGCAGCGGGGAGCTGCAGCCCGAGCTGTGGGCCTACGGCAACTCGAGGGGCGACCTGCGCCTGCTGCAGGCGGCCGACCACGGGGTCAACGCGGGCAGGCTGGGCCGCCTGGGACGCCTCCGCCGGTTCGCCACGCTCTCGCGGGTCATGGCGGCCGCCCCTCCCCCCTGACGGTCGCCGGGCGGCGCCGGTCGGTCAGCCCGGGGAGGTGGCCATCGCCACCACATGGCCCTGGTAGCCCGGCACGGCCGTGGTCATGTCACCCATCGACGGCGCGTCGCCGAAGCTGCTCACCTGCCCCGCCCCGTTGACGATCAGATAGCCCTGGCCCGTGGCCGTGCTGACGATGCCCACCGCGCCCGAGCCGGCGGCGGTGCCGGTGGCCGAGCCCCCGAACCCGGCGTCCCCGAAGGCGAAGATGCCGCCGTCGGCGGCCACCAGCCAGTAGCCGCCGCCGTCGGGGGTGGCGGCCATGCCCACGATGGGCTGGTTGAGGGGCTGGCCCCCCATCGACCCGTAGAACTGGGCGTCCCCGAAGGCGAAGATGCCGCCGTCGGAGGCCACCAGCCAGTAGCCGCCGCCGTCGGGGGTGGCCGTCATGCCCACGATGGGCTTGTTGAGGGGCTGGCCCCCCATCGATCCGTAGAAGTGGGCGTCCCCGAAGCTGAAGATGCCGCCGTCGGAGGCCACCTGCCAATAGCCGCCCCGATCGGCCGTCGGCGTCATGCCGACCATCGGCTGGTTGAGGGGCTGGCCCCCCAGCGACCCGTAGACCTGGGCGTTCCCGAAGCTGAAGATCCCGCCGTCGGACGCCGACAGCCAGTAGCCGCCCACGCCGCCGCTCGGCTGGTTCTCGATGGTGAACCAGTCGGACTTGAGACCGAGGTCGGAGGCGAAGGTGTCCCCGCTCACCGTCACCGAGCCGGCGTTGCCCACCACGTTCACCGTGAGCGCCCGCCCCCCGAAGTCCCCGAGGCCGTTGCGTTGGGTGACGAAGATCGCCTGCAGCGTGCCGATGGCCGGCCACTGGGCCTCGACGGAGGACACCGGGACCTGCACGGTCCAGCTGTGGTTGGGGTTGCAGGCCCCGGGCACGCACACCGAGTCGCCGGCGTCGGCGACCGGCGTGAAGACGGGACCCGAGGTGTAGCCGCCGGTCGAGGCCGAGTACGTGGTCTCGGCGATCGCCCCCGAGGTGGTCTGCATCACCTGGCCGGCCGTGTCGGTGACCGCCTGGGCGGTGTAGGGGTTGGACTGGTTGGCCAGCCCGGTATAGGCCTGGCAGGCGGTGGTGTCGCAGATGTCGGCGTAGCCGAAGTAGCCGCCGGACGCCTTGTAGGCCAGGACGTAGGAGCGGGCGGCCACCGCCTGGGCCTCGAGCTCCTGAAAGCCCCACGGCTCGTTCTGGGGGCCGGGCCCGCCGAGGCTCCCCCAGCTCGACGGCGACTCGCTGGGCACCACCCCGTCGAGGTACTGGGCCAGCGGCAGGGTGTTGACCGTCCGCTCGGCGCCGGCCGAGTTGAGCACCGGCCCGAGCGATCCGTCGACCGAGAGGTTGCCGCCGGTCTGGCACAGCTGCACCGGGCCACCGCCCGAGTCCGACGCCTGGGGGTTGGCCACCCCGGTCGCCTTCAGGGTCCAGTTCTGCGGGGGGTTCAGGTCGGTGCCGCCGGCGCAGTCGGTGCCGGTGTAGACGTCCCAGCCGGAACCGACCGGGGCGAAGTACACGGCCTGGGCGCCGGTGACCACCCCGGGGACCACGAGGTTGGCGCCGCCTGGGTCGTAGACGATCGTGTTCTGGTCGTTGTTCTCGAGCAGGGCCACCCGGATGCTCTCCGAGTCGCTGGGATCTCCGGCGTTGGTGGCCAGCGTGGTGCCCCCGTAGAAGTGGGCCAGGATGTTCTGGTAGGTCGTGTTGCCTGCGCCGGCGTCCTGCCCGATGGCGTAGCCGAGGGCGCCCCACTGCCCCATCCCGTCGCCCCCGCCCCAGCCGTGGCCGGTGATCTCGACGGTCGCGGTCGGGTACGCGCCGGCCGGCGACGCGGCGGCCGACAGCAGGCCCACCGACACGGCCGAGGCGATTGCCAGCACCGACGCCAGGGAGATGCGCGGGGAGCGCCGCCCTCGACGGCCGGGAGGGGACGCGTCGCAGCGCCAGGGAGGTGAGCCGGGGATGATGCGGCATCCTAGCCAGGGCCCTCGTCCGCCTGAGGGACCGCCGCCCGGGCCCGGGGGGCCGCGGGAGCCACCACTACACTCCGCAGCCGTGCGCGTGGACCAGGTCATCCCGTCCCTGGCCAGCCGCGACGCCATCGGCGCCCACACCGTGGCCCTGACCGAGGGCCTCCGGGAGGCCGGCATCGAGTCGGAGATCTTCTACGGCAACTGCACCCCTGACGTGGCCCACCTCGGCCGCCCGATCGGGGAGCTCGGCCGCACCGGGCGCAACCGGTGGCTCCTCTACCAGTCGTCCATCGGCAGCCCGGTCTACGACGTGCTGGCGGCCCGTGACGAGCCCAAGCTGGTCAACTACCACAACATCACCCCGGCCAGGCTGCTCGAGCAGTGGGAGCCCGCAGTCGGCTACGAGGTCCGGCTCGGGCGCACCCAGCTCGAGCGGCTGGCTCCCGAGAGCCGCTTGGCGGTGGCGGATTCGGCGTACAACGAGACCGAGCTCCACCAGGCGGGTTACACCGAGACCGCGGTCGTCCCGCTCCTCATCGACATGACCGCCACCGGAGCCGATCCGGACCCCGGCGTCGAGGGCCGGCTGGCGGCCGCCAAGGAGCGCGGCGGGATCGACCTGCTCTTCGTGGGCAAGGTGTCACCGCACAAGGCGCCGCACGACCTGGTGAAGATGCTGTCGGTCCTCCGCCGCCTCTACGACCCGGCGGCCCGGCTGCACCTGGTCGGCTCGCCGCTCGGTGAACGCTACGGCCCGGCGCTGGCGGCCTTCGTGGCCGAGCTCGGGCTGGAGGACGCCGTGTCGGTCACCGGCTCGGTCAGCCCGGCCGAGCTCGAGGCGTACTACCGCGCCGCCGACATCTTCGTCTGCGCCTCCGACCACGAGGGGTTCTGTGTTCCCATCGTGGAGGCCATGGGGCACGGGGTCCCGGTGGTGGCCTACGGGGTCACCGCCGTCCCCGAGACGGTGGGCGACGCCGGTCTCTGCCTCCCGGACAAGTCGCCGTTGCGATTCGCGGCCGCCGTGCACCGGGTGGTGGAGGACGGCGCACTGCGGGGACGGCTCGCCGCGGCGGCGGCCCACCGGGCGGCCGGTTTCTCGGTCACCCGCTCGCGGGCCCGGTTCGTCGAGCTCGTGCGCCAGGCAGTCGGCGCCTGAGCGTCGCCGGTGCGGCGGCCTAGCGGGTCGCCGTCCGAACCTCCCCAGGCCACGGCCGCCGGTCACGGGCCGCCAGCAGCAGGTCGACCAGTCGCCGACCGGCACCGGCCAGACCGAGCGACACCATCCGGTCGCACCCGTTCGCCACGGCCCGGGCACGGGCGGCTTTGTCCGACTGCAGGGTCCACACCGCGTCGGCCACCGTCAGCGGATCGGGCTCGTCGAGTAGGACGCCGGCGCCTCCCAGCACCTCGGGCAGGGCGCCGCGAGCGAGCGCGACCACCGGCAGCCGGTGCGCCATCGCCTCCACCACCGGCAGGCAGAACCCCTCGTGCGCCGACACCACCACCAGGACGTCGGCCGAGCGGTAGAGCCCGGCCAGGGTCCGGTCGCTGACCCGGCCCTCGAAGTGGACGGCCCGGGCCAGGCCCAGCTCGGCGGCGAAACGCCGGAGCGCCCGCGCGTAGGCGGGGAAGGCCGGCCGCCCGGCGATCACCAGCTCGGCATCGGGATCGTGGCGCATGCGGTAGGCGAGCAGCGACACCATCGCATGCTCGAGCGCCTTGTTGGGTGCCAGCCGGCCGACCGACAGCCATCGGGCGCCCCGTCGACGGGGACGTGCCGCCCCCTCGGCGCCGACCTCGGTCCCCTCGGCGCCGACCTCGGTCCTCTCGGTGCCGACCTCCGGCGGACCGCCCGCCCGCCCGCCGGCGTCGAGGTCGGCCGCGCCGCACCCGTCGATCAGCCGGACGATCGGCGGGACGACGGCGGTCGCCCGGTACCCGGCCGCCACCAGGTCGGCCCGGTTCACTTCGGAGACGGCCACCCCCAGCACCGACCGGCCCGCCAGCCGGTCGCGCTCCCCGGTCGCCCTGACCTGGTGGCGTGCCAGGCCGTTGTCCCAGGGCGCAATCAGCTCGGGAGGGGTCAGGTTGTGGTAGTTGACCACCAGGGGCTCCTGGCGCGACGCAAGCCAGCCCGCCATGTCCGACGCGGTGGCCAGCTGGTACACGAGGAGGTCGCCGGGCGCCGCGTCGACGGCGTACCGGTCCATGTGCCGCGTGAGGTGACCCGTCTCGGGATCCTCGAGCTCGACGTAGATCTCGGAGCGCACCCCGAGCCGGCGAAGGAGCGCCTGCAGCTCCTCGGTGTGCTGGCCCACTGCGTCCCCGAGGTGGAGCATGGGGACGAACTGGTGGACGCCGCTCACGGCCGCCTCCCACCGACGGCGAAGGTCGACCCGGCGGTGACCTCGGCGGGGGGCTCGAGCGTGGCCACCTCCCGGTAGCCGGAACGCTCGAGCAACAGCGCCCAGGTCTCGGGGCGCAGGGGGTGGCCCGGCAGGAGTTCCCCGGCCAGCGGGTCGGCGGGGACCACCGCCGGGTCGGTGCCGATGACCACCAGCACCCCGCCGTGCTGGAGTCGCCCGGTGGCCAGCTCCACCAGTGCCAGGAGATCCTCGAGCGCGAGGCGGTCGACCACGCCCGAGAGCACCAGCGCCCCCAGGACCTCCGGCTCGAGCGCCGCCAGGTGATCGGGGACCGGCACGGGGTGCACCCGCAGGCCCGCCTCGGTGGCCGTCCAGGCGACGCCACTGCGGGGTTCGACGCCTTCGACGACCCGGTCGATGGCCAACGCGAGGGCGAGCTCCCCGGCGCCGCACTCGGCGTGGAGCACCGGCCCCCCGGCTCCCGCCAGCCGGTCCGACACCGGGCCGGCCCAGTGCCCCAGGGGTTGCGGGGCCATGAGCCAGTCGAGGCCGTCGACCGGCCGGCGGTGCAGCTCGGCCGCGTCCTCCAGTGCCTCCACCCTCGCCGTCAGGTAGCGCAGCGCCTCCAGGGCGGCGTCGAGGGCCTCGGTCATCTCGCGCCAGCGGGCATCCTGGCGATCCTGCGGTGCCGCCGTCTCGAAGAGCGGACGCAGCCTGGCCCGTGCCCGCCCGAGCACGTCGAGCGACGGCGTCCGGGCGCCTCGGCGCTCGCCGCCGTCCGGGCCGGCGCCCCCCCTCGGCTGCGGCTGCTGGTCCCCTATGTCCTCGAGGAGCCGGGCCCGCGACCGCTCGAGCCGGACCCAGGCGTCGGAGAAGTTCCAGCGGAGGCTGCCCTGGGGACGCAACCGGCGGAAGCTGCCGGTCAGCTCGCGGAGGAAGGCCGGAAGGGTGCCGGCCCCGTCGTCAGGGGTCGGGCCGGCGGACGTCACGTCCGGGAATGCTATCGGGGGGTCGGCCGATCACCCTGGTGAACCGGGTACCTCCTCACCGTGCCGGATGCGACGCGCCGTCGTCCCGCATCGCGGAATACCGCCCTCTCGCCGGTGCCGCCGAGTAGCGTGCCGGATGCCGGGCGGTCGGCTGTGGCCACGCCCGGCTGGAGGAGGTCCACCGCCTTCCTCCTGTCGCCACCAGCACGTCGTCAGGAAGGGGCAGGCATGCGAGACCGGGCGAGGACGCACCAGCGAGCCGCCGGGCAGCGACCGAGGCGGCGCCGCCGGGTGGCCCGGCTCGCAACGGCGGCTGGCGTGTTGGGCTTCGCGGGCACGGCCGGCGTGCTCGCCCTCTCGGGAGGCGTCCCACCGGCGGCCGCGGCGGTCGGTCCCCGTGCCGCCCTGCCGGCCATCAACCTGGTCTGGAGCCAGACCCTCAACGACGTGGGCAACGGCATCTTCCTGTCGTCGCCCAACGTGGCCAACCTCGCCAACGGTCCGGCCGTGGTGGTGGGCGACACCGCCGGCCACGTCTACGCCTACGACCTGGCCACCGGGTCCTCCGACTGGACCTACGACACGGGGGCGCCGGTCAACGCGACCCCCTCGGTCGCCCCCACCACCCCCGGCAGCAACCTCGACTCGGTCTTCGTGGGCACCGGTGACGCCGCCAACCCGACCTCCGGCGGCTACCAGGCCATCTCCCCGAGCGGTGGCGACCAGTGGTTCGCCCAGGAGACCAACCCGCCGACCGACGCCACCGCCCACAACGGCGTGCAGTCCGGGCTGGCGGTGGGCAACCTGCAGGGCGGCACCGACGTGGTGTCGGGCTCGCTGGGCGAGGAGGGGTACGCCATGAACGCCGGCAACGGCGCCGTCCTGGGCGGCTTCCCCTGGTTCGAGGCCGACAGCAACTTCACGACCCCGGCGCTGGCCGACGTGGAGGGGAACGGGCAGACCCAGATCGTCGAGGGCGGCGACTCGAGCCAGGGCCTGGCCTACAACTACCAGTACCAGAACGGCGGCCACCTGCGGATCCTCAGCCCGAACGGCAACGCCGGGCAGCCCCAGCCCAACGACGGGCTGGTGTGCCAGTACAACACCGACGAGGTGGTGCAGTCCTCGCCGGCGGTCGGGACCTTCCTCTCGGGCGGCGCCGTGGGCATCGCCTTCGGGACCGGCGACCACTACGGCGCCAGCACGACCGACGAGGTGCTGGCGGTGAACAACCAGTGCGGCCTCGCCTGGCAGACCAAGCTCGACGGCGACACCAGCAGCAGCCCGGCGCTGGCCGACGCCATGGGCAACGGCCAGCTGCAGGTGGTCGAGGGCACCCAGGTCGGCAGCTCCGGCGGCACCGTCTACGTGCTGAACGGCGCCACCGGCGCCGTCGAGTGGCAGGCCTCGACCGACGGGCCGGTCATCGGCTCGGTGACCACCGCCGACCTCTCGGGGACCGGCCACCAGGACCTCCTCGTGCCGACCACCGACGGCGTGGAGATCTTCGACGCCACCGCCGGGACCTCGCCGCTGGCCACCCTGGCCGGGGGGGCCACCCCCAACGCCAGCTTCCAGAACGCGCCGCTCGTGACCGACGATCCCAACGGGACCATCGGCATCACGATCGCCGGGTCGCTCAACGCCAACCAGCAGGGCGTCATCTACCACTACGAGGTGAGCGGCTCCAACGGCGGGTCGGTCGACGAGACCGGTGCCTGGCCGATGTTCCACCACGACCCGTCACTGAGCGGCGACGCCGGCACCCCGGCGCCCAGCATCGAGGTGCCGTGCAACGCCCCGTCGGGGACGCCGTCCGGCTACTACGAGTCGGCCAGCGACGGCGGGATCTTCTCCTACGGTGACCTGCCGTTCTGCGGCTCGACCGGCAGCATCGTGCTCAACCAGCCGGTCGTGGGCATGGCGGCCACCCCCGACGCCGGCGGCTACTGGGAGGTGGCCCGCGACGGCGGCCTGTTCGCCTTCGGCGACGCCGGGTTCTACGGTTCGATGGGCGGGCAGCCGCTCAACGCCCCGGTGGTCGGAATGGCGGCCACCCCCGACGGGAAGGGCTACTG